>JBNLBY010000010.1:0-47909 GCA_050303535.1 Sideroxydans sp.
TGATGCGGTCAGCCGCAAGATCGGAGCTTTCGGCCCATTCCATCGCCACGCCGAGCATCTGTTTGCGTCCGAAAGGGACAATTACGCGTTGTCCGATCCCGATCTGCGTCTTTTCAGTCGCGACATAGTCGAAAAGTGTCGATAAGGGCACGTCCAGAGCGACGCGAATGATGGCCATAATTCAGAAAATGCTCTCCAGTTAAGTCTGTGGAGTTTAGCGAATACGCTTGAGCCGATTGGGTATTTTTTCTTATGCACACATGCTGTGGATAACTGTGTGAGCAAGTATCCAACAACTACGCTAATGCCCAATTGTGTATACGCTTTTCCTCTTTCGCCCAATTTCTGTTCAGGCAGATAGCGCATTAATAAACAACAACTTATATATCAAACAAAAATGGCCACGGGAAAAACCATCCGCGGCCTATGGTGAAAAAACAGGGTTGTTTATAAAACTAGTGATTTAGTCTGATTTTTAATGATATTTTTTACTCAGCTCATGCACCGCCTGCACCAGCGCGGCGGCATTGTCCGGGTCGGTGAACTGCGAAATGCCATGACCGAGATTGAAGACATGACCGCTGCCGTAGCCATAGCTGCTCAGAATCTTCTCCACTTCTGCTTTGATGACCTCCGGTGTGGCAAACAGCACGTTCGGGTCGAGGTTGCCTTGCAGTGCAACCTGGTGGCCGACCTTCTGGCGCGCGATGCCAATGTCCATGGTCCAGTCCAGACCGACCGCATCGCAGCCAATATTGGCAATGCTCTCGATCCACAGGCCGCCGCCCTTGGTAAATACGATGCTGGGAATCTTGATGCCGTCTTTTTCCTTGATCAGGCCCTGCACGATGCGCTGCATATAGGCCAGCGAAAATTCATGATAGGCCTCGTGCGACAGCGCGCCGCCCCATGAGTCGAAAATCATCACGGCTTGCGCACCCGCTTCGATCTGCGCATTGAGGTAGGCCGTCACCGCATCCGCCGTCACGCTGAGGATGTGGTGCATGAGCTTGGGTTCCTTGTACATGAGGGTTTTGACCTTGGCGTAATCACTGCTGCTGCCGCCTTCGACCATGTAGCAGGACAATGTCCACGGGCTGCCGGAAAAACCGATCAGCGGCACGCGGCCGTCCAGTGCCTTGCGTATCTGCGATACGGCGTCGGTGACATATTTCAGGTCCTTGCCGATATCGGGTACATGCAGCGCCTTGATGGCTGCTTCGGTAGTCAGCGGACGTTCGAACTTGGGGCCTTCGCCTTCGGAGAAATACAGACCCAGGCCCATCGCGTCGGGTACGGTGAGAATGTCGGAAAAAAGAATCGCGGCATCCAGCGGAAAACGATCCAGCGGCTGCAGCGTCACTTCGGTCGCCATGTCGGGCGATTTGCACAGGTTGAGAAAGCTGCCCGCGCGTTTGCGCGTGGCGCAATATTCCGGCAGGTAACGACCGGCCTGGCGCATCATCCACAGCGGCGTGTATTCGGTCGGCTCACGCAACAGCGCGCGCAGGAATGTGTCGTTTTTTACTTTGAAGTTCATTGTTTTCTCTTTTTAAATATTTGCAAGATTGCTTCAACCCCTTCCTGTCTCCCCTTGTGCAAGCATTCCGCCACGCGGAGCCTGCCTGGTTTTCTTCAGGGAAGATGCTCCCGGTGCCTTCCCCGATAAGGGGAAAGCCAGGAGGGGATTGTTAACGAGGTAAAACGGAACTGCCCATCAAAAACTCGTCCACCGCGCGCGCTGCCTGGCGTCCTTCGCGGATGGCCCACACAACAAGCGACTGGCCGCGACGCATGTCGCCCGCCGCAAATACTTTTTTCACATTGGTCTGGTAACAGCTTTCGCCATCGGTTGTTGCCTTGGCGTTGCCGCGTGCATCCTTTTCCACACCGAATGCATCCAGCACTTGTGCCAGCGGGTTGGTAAAACCCATCGCCAGGAATACGAGATCGGCCTTGAGTTCGAATTCGCTGTCCGGAATTTCGATCATCTTGCCGTCCTTGAATTCGACGCGCACACACTTGAGTGCCTTGAGCACACCGTTCTCGCCGATGAATTCCCTGGTGGAAACGGCCCAGTCACGTGTGCAGCCTTCTTCGTGCGAGCTGGAGGTACGCAGCTTGAGCGGCCAGTAGGGCCAGGTCAGGGGACCGTTCTCTTGTGCCGGCGCGCGCGGCATCACTTCGATCTGGGTGACAGAAGCCGCGCCATGGCGGTTGGATGTACCCACGCAGTCGGAACCGGTGTCGCCGCCACCGATCACCACGACATGTTTGCCATTGGCATCGATCGGGTTCTTGCCATCACCCGCTACTTCGCGATTTTGCGGAATGAGGAATTCCAGCGCGAAATGCACGCCTTGCAGTTCGCGTCCAGGCACCGGAAGATCGCGCGGTTGCTCGGAACCGCCGGCCAGGATCACAGCATCGAATTCTTTTTGCAGTTGCTGCGGGCTGACGGTTTTTTTCGCGTCGTTGGCGATGCCTTTGCCCGGCGCTTTGTCGCCGACGAAAGTGCTGGTCTGGAATTTCACGCCTTCGGCAGCAAGTTGTGCCATGCGCCAGTCGATCAGGCGCTTGTCCAGTTTGAAGTCGGGAATGCCATAGCGCAGCAGACCGCCGATGCGGCTGTTCTTCTCGAACACGGTGACGCTGTGCCCGGCACGTGCAAGTTGCTGCGCAGCCGCCAAGCCCGCGGGACCGGAACCGACCACGGCGACTTTCTTGCCGGTTTTTTTCTTCGCAAGTTGCGGCGCAACCCAGCCGTTCTCGCCGCCCTTGTCGATGATGGCGTGCTCGATGGATTTGATACCGACCGGTTCGTTGTTGATGTTCAGCGTGCAGGCCGCTTCGCATGGCGCGGGACAGATGCGCCCGGTGACTTCGGGGAAGTTGTTGGTGGAGTGCAGCACTTCCAGTGCCTGCTGCCATTCGTCGCGGTACACCAGGTCGTTCCAGTCGGGGATGATGTTGTTGACCGGACAGCCGTTATTGCAGAACGGAATGCCGCAATCCATGCAACGCGCCCCTTGTTGTCTGGCACCCGCATCGGAAAGATGTCCGACGAATTCGCGGTAGTCCTTGACGCGCTCCTTGACCGGCGCATAGCTTTCGTTGAGGCGCCGATACTCCATGAATCCGGTGATCTTGCCCATTACGCAGCCTCCTTCTGTTGCTGTGCTGCGATCTCGAGCAGGGCGCGACGATATTCGGTCGGCATGACTTTTACGAACTTGGGTAAATATTCACTCCAGTTGTCCAGTATCTGTTTGGCGCGCGCGCTGCCCGTGTAGCGCAAATGTTTTTCGACCTTGCCGCGCAGTGCAGCTTCATCGGCCTTGTTCAGGTGATTGAAATGCACGCGGCCGTGCGCTTCCACTTCGCCGTCTTCGCTGGCGGCCGCTTCTTCAGGTATGGCTTCCAGTTGTACCATGGCAAGGTTGCAGCGTTGCTGGAAAGTGCCGTCCTCGTCCAGTACGTAAGCGACGCCGCCCGACATACCCGCTGCGAAGTTGCGCCCGGTCTGGCCCAGCACTACCACCATGCCGCCGGTCATGTATTCGCAACCATGGTCGCCCAATCCTTCCACCACGGCGACGGCACCGGAATTGCGCACCGCAAAACGTTCGCCCGCGACGCCACGGAAGAAACATTCGCCTGATGTCGCGCCGTACAGCACGGTATTGCCGATGATGATGTTGTCTTCCGCCACCAGTTGGCTGTCCTCGGACGGCTTGACGATCAGGCGCCCGCCGCACAGTCCCTTGCCGACGTAGTCGTTGCCTTCACCTTCAAGTTGGAAAGTAATGCCATGCGCAAGGAAAGCGCCAAAGCTTTGCCCGGCAGTACCGATCAGTTTCACGCGGATGGTATCGTCGGGCAGGCCCGCATGACCGTGGCGGCTTGCCACTTCGTGCGACAGCATGGTACCGACACTGCGATGGATGTTGCGTATTTCGGTTTCGATGGTCACCACGCGTTGCGCATCGAGGGCTTCCTTGGCTTCCGCGATGATGACGTTGTCCAGCGCCTTGTCCAGGCCGTGATCCTGTTCTTCACTGTGGTAGCGCGCCACGCTGGCAGGCACGTCGGGCTGATAAAAGATTTTTGAAAAATCCAGTCCCTTTGCCTTCCAGTGCGTGATGCCCTTGCGCATGTCGAGCAGGTCGCTACGGCCGATCAGGTCGTCGAATTTGCGAATGCCCAGCTGCGCCATGAGTTCGCGTACTTCTTCGGCGACAAAGAAGAAATAATTCACCACATATTCCGGCTGGCCGGTAAATTTCTTGCGCAGTTCCGGATCCTGCGTTGCCACGCCGACGGGGCAGGTGTTGAGGTGGCATTTGCGCATCATGATGCAACCCTGGGTTACCAGCGGCGCGGTGGCAAAACCGAATTCGTCCGCACCGAGCAATGCACCGATGAGCACATCGCGGCCGGTCTTCAACTGGCCGTCCACTTGCAGGCCGATGCGGCCGCGTAAATGATTCAGCACGAGTGTCTGTTGCGCTTCGGCCAGACCCAGCTCCCATGGAGTGCCCGCATGCTTCACCGATGACAACGGCGATGCACCGGTACCGCCGTCATAGCCTGCGATGACGATGTGATCGGCCTTGGCCTTGGATACGCCCGCGGCGACTGTGCCCACGCCAATTTCGGAAACCAGCTTGACCGAAATGGAGGCGACCGGATTGGCGTTTTTCAGGTCGTGGATAAGTTGCGCCAGATCCTCGATGGAATAGATGTCGTGGTGCGGCGGGGGAGAGATCAGGCCGACACCGGGGACCGAGTAGCGTAACTTGCCGATGTATTCCGATACTTTGCTGCCGGGCAATTGCCCGCCTTCGCCGGGCTTCGCACCCTGCGCCATCTTGATCTGGATTTGATCCGCATTGGCGAGGTATTCCGCCGTAACACCGAAACGGCCGGAGGCAACCTGTTTGATGCGTGAACGCAGCGAATCGCCGGGTTTCATGGTGTGATCGGCTTCGATGCGGTGTTTGCCGATAATGTCGGACAGTTTTTCGCCGCCATGCAGTGTCTTGTAACGGTTGGCGTCTTCACCGCCTTCGCCGGTATTCGACTTGCCGCCGATACGGTTCATGGCGATGGCCAGCGTGGTGTGCGCCTCGGTGGAGATGGAGCCCAGCGACATGGCGCCGGTGACAAAACGTTTGACGATTTCTTTTGCGGGCTCGACTTCGTCCAGCGAGATGGCCTTGCCGGTTGATTTGATCTCGAACAGCCCGCGCAGTGTCATCTGGCGCCGGGTCTGGTCGTTGATGAGTTTGGCGTACTCTTTATATGTCGCAAAATTATTGGAACGCGTTGCGTGCTGCAACTTGGCGATGGAATCCGGTGTCCAGGTGTGTTCTTCGCCGCGCGTGCGCCAGGCATACTCGCCACCCGCATCCAGCATGTTGACCAGCACCGGGTCGTTGCCGAATGCAGCAACATGCATACGCACGGCTTCTTCAGCAACTTCGTTGAGACCGATGCCCTGGATCTGGGTCGCGGTACCGGGGAAGTATTTCTCGACGAATTCGCTGTTGAGTCCGACTGCTTCAAAAATCTGCGAGCCGCAATACGATTGATACGTGGAAATGCCCATCTTGGACATTACTTTGAGCAGGCCCTTGTTGACTGCCTTGACGAAACGTTTGTGCGCTTCTTTTACTGTCAGGCCTGCAGGCAGTTCCAGTGCGGCAATGCTGTCATAGGCCAGCCATGGGTATACCGCTTCCGCGCCGTAGCCTGCCAGCAAGGCAAAATGCTGCACTTCGCGTGCCGAGCCGGTTTCGACCACCAGGCCGGTGCTGGTACGCAGGCCTTCCCGCACCAGATGATGGTGCACGGCGGCGGTTGCCAGCAGGGCGGGGATAGGCACATGCGTGTCGGATAGCGTGCGGTCGGACAGAATCAGTACATTAAATCCGCCGGCGACCGCTTTGTCCGCTGCCGAGCACAATGCCTTGATGGCGGCTTCGCAACCGTTTGCTCCATTTTTCACCGGATAAGTGATGTCCAACGTTTTGGCTTTATATTTTCCCTTGGTAAGTTTCTCGATGCTGTGCAGCTTGGCCGCATCTTCGTGCGACAGCACGGGTTGCTCCACTTCCAGGCGCGGCGCGGGTTTGGTCTCGTCGACGCCGAGCAGGTTGGGCCTGGCGCCGATAAACGAGGTAAGCGACATCACGATCTCTTCGCGAATCGGATCGATGGGCGGATTGGTGACTTGCGCGAACAGTTGCTTGAAGTAGTTATAAAACACTTTGCTCTTCTGCGAGAGCACCGGCAAGGCCACATCGTTGCCCATGGAGCCGACCGCTTCGCTGCCCGCTGACGCCATCGGCAGCACGATAAATTTGAGGTCTTCCTGCGTGTAACCGAATGTCTGTTGTGTATCCAGCAGGGTGGCATTGGCAGCCGCTTTGCTGGCGACTTCCGGCAAGTCGTGGAGCAGGAAACGCGATTGTTTTATCCAGGTGCGGTACGGTTTGGCCGTTGCGATGCGTTGCTTGAGCTCTGCATCGTCAACGATGCGCCCTTCCTGCAGGTCGATGAGGAACATTTTGCCCGGCTGCAGGCGCCATTTCTTCACGATCTTCTGTTCCGGAATATCCAGTACGCCCATTTCCGACGCCATCAGTACGACGTCGTCGTCGGTGATCAAATAGCGCGCGGGACGCAGGCCATTGCGATCCAGCGTGGCACCGATCTGGCGGCCATCCGTAAATGCCACCGCGGCAGGGCCGTCCCATGGTTCCATCAGCGCGGCGTAGTATTCGTAAAAGGCGCGGCGTTCTTCATCCATGAGCGGATTGCCGGCCCAGGCTTCGGGAATCAGCAACATCATGGCGTGCGGCAACGAATAGCCGCCTGCCACCAGCAGTTCGAGTGCATTGTCGAAACAGGCGGAATCGGACTGGCCTTCGGCGATCAGCGGCCACAGTTTTTCAAGGTCTTCACCGAGGAACTTCGAGGACATCGCCGCGTGGCGTGCCGCCATCCAGTTGATATTGCCGCGCAACGTGTTGATCTCACCGTTGTGCGCGATCATGCGGAACGGATGTGCCAGGTCCCAGGTGGGGAAGGTATTGGTGGAGAAGCGCTGGTGCACCAGTGCGAAGGCGCTGACCAATTCTTCATCCTGCAGGTCAATATAATATTTGCCAACCTGGTTGGCCAGCAGCATGCCTTTGTACAGCAGGGTACGCGAAGACATTGAAGGAATGTAGAAACCTTTGCTCTGTTCCTTCAACGTTGCAGTTATCGTAGATTCGGCAGTTTTGCGAATGACGAACAGTTTGCGCTCGAAGGCATCCTGGTCTTCGGTGTTCTTTCCACGCTCGATGAACACCTGGCGCACCACGGGTTCTGCGGCTTTCACGCTCGCGCCAAGGCCATCGTTGTTCACCGGCACATCACGCCAGCCCAGCAATGTCTGGCCTTCGGCCTTGATCTTGTCGATGATGATCTTTTCGCAGGCTGCGCGCGCCTTCGCGTCGCGCGGCAGGAACAGCATGCCGACGCCATATTCCCCCGCAGGCGGAAGGGCGATATTTTCCCCGGCAAGCACCTTGCGCAGGAAGGCATCCGGTACCTGGATCAGGATACCGGCGCCGTCGCCCGCCAACGGGTCGGCCCCGACTGCACCCCGGTGCGTCAGGTTTTCCAGAATTTGCAGTCCTTGGCTGATCCGGTCGTGACTTGCCTGACCTTTGATATGTGCTACGAATCCGACACCACAGGCATCATGTTCATGTAGTGGATCATACAGACCCTGCTGTTGGGGCAATGAATAATTGCTCACCTTGTTTCTCACCTCGATCATTCAGCACCCAAGCGGCTTTTCATGCCGCCTTCCAATATATTTTCTCAAAAGGGCGGGAATGCTACCTTAATCCGGGGGTAGAGGGCAACTTACTCTTTTGCAGGCGGTTAGATGTCTTCGATTGCAAAGAGCCGCCTGTGTTCAAGGATGGCATACCGGTCGGTCATGCCGGCGATGTAATCCGCCACAGCACGAGGCCGTTCCGACTCGTTTTCGGGATTGAATTGCGACGGCAGCAAGCGGGGGTCGTCCGTAAACGCCCGGAACAGGTCGTTGATGATGCGCCGCGATTTTGCACTCATGCGCATCACGCGGTAATGCCGGTATAAATTGGTGCGAAGAAACGTTTTGAGTTCGCGGTTAAGTTCGCGCATCTCCTCACTGAATGTTACCAATGGCGGCGCAGCGCGGACTTCTTCCACACTTTGCGGTGCCAGTGTCCAGATGTTCTGTTCGGTCTGCGCAATAAGGTCGGTAACCAGTGCGTTGATTATGCGACGTACGGTCTCATGTACCACGCGCCGCTCGGTCAGATCCGGATAGGAAGCGCGTACTTCATCCAGATGCCTTGAAAACAGACGTACGGAGGCAAGCTGCTCCAGTGTAACCAGACCCGAACGCAGACCGTCATCCACATCGTGATTGTTGTAGGCGATCTCGTCGGCAAGATTGGTGATCTGGGCTTCAAGCGAGGGACGATGGTTATTCAAGAAGCGTTCGCCCACTGCACCCAGGCTGGACGCACGTTCCGAAGAACAATGTTTAAGGATTCCTTCGCGCGTCTCGAAACACAGATTCAGGCCGTCAAACTCCGCATAGCGTTCTTCCAGTACGTCCACCACGCGCAGGGATTGCAGGTTGTGCTCGAAACCGCCGTGATCTTTCATACAGGCATTCAGTTCATCCTGCCCGGCATGTCCGAACGGGGTATGTCCAAGATCATGCGCCAGCGATATCGCTTCCACCAGGTCTTCGTTCAGCGCCAGACGGCGCGCAATGGAACGTCCGATCTGCGCGACTTCGATGCTGTGGGTAAGGCGGGTCCGAAACAGGTCGCCTTCGTGATTCACAAAGACTTGTGTCTTGTATTCGAGACGCCGAAACGCGCCCGAATGGATGATGCGATCGCGATCACGCTGGAATTCACTGCGTCCCGGCGGCGCCGCTTCGGCAATAGCTCTGCCATATGCGCTGACGCTGACTGCATAAGGAGCGAGTTGCAGTTCAGGCACTGCATGTCTCCAGCGTTTGTTCCAGCAGTGCTTGCGGAACATCGCCGGTTTTCACGGCATGACCGAGTGGTTTAAGCAGTACGAAACGTATCTTGCCGCCTTCCACTTTTTTATCCAGACCCATCAATTGCAGATATTTCTCCGCCCCCAGTGCAGGCGCGCTGACGGGCAGCCCGGCACGCTCGAACAGTTTGCGCACGCGCGCCACGTCTTCCGCGGTTAGCCATCCCATGCGTTGCGACAAGTCGGCCGCCATGATCGTCCCCGCTGCCACACCTTCGCCATGCAGCCAGACGCCATAGCCCATACCGTTTTCGATGGCATGGCCGAAAGTATGGCCTAGGTTCAGCAGGGCACGTTCGCCGCTTTCACGCTCGTCTGCGCCAACCACGTCGGCCTTGTTCTGGCAACTGCGCGCAATAGCATACTGCAACACCGATGTATCGCGCGCCAGAAGTTTGTCCATGTTGGCTTCCAGCCATTCGAGAAATGGCAGATCGCGAATCAGTCCGTACTTGATGACTTCGGCAAGACCGGCGCGAAGTTCATTGTCAGGCAAGGTATTGAGCGTAGTGGTGTCCGCCAGCACGACGCGCGGCTGGTAAAACGCGCCAATCATGTTCTTGCCCAGCGGATGATTGATGCCGGTTTTCCCCCCGACCGATGAATCAACCTGCGATAACAGCGTAGTCGGTATCTGGATAAACGGAACACCGCGCAGGTAAGTCGCCGCCGCATAGCCGGTAATATCTCCAATGACACCGCCGCCCAATGCAATAAGCGGGGTGCTGCGTTCACTGCGTGCGGAAAGCAATGCATCGTAAATGGTATTCAGCGATTCGCCACTTTTGTATTGTTCACCGTCGGGCAAAATGATGGATTGCACCTCAATACCGCTGGCGCGCAAACGTTCCGTCAATTGCCCCAGGTAAAGCGGTGCCACGGTCGTATTGCTGACGATGACTGTGCGTTTTTGGGGAATATGCGGTAGCAGCAATTCGATGCGATCCAGCAGATCGCTTCCGATGTGAATGGGATAACTGCGTTCTGCCAACCCCACATTTAATGTTTGCATCGTATTTTCGTCCTGGGTCATTTGTTTCATTTCTTCCAGTTTTTTGCGCAGGCGATCCAGCAATATCTGCACGCTTTGCTTGCCGGTGTGAATGACAACATCAGCAATTTCCGTGTAGAGCGGATCCCGTTCTTCATGCAGTTTTTGCAATTTTGCACGTGGATTGCTCTCTTGCAGCAGAGGACGATTGTGGTCATGTCGAGTGCGTTGCCACAAGTCATGCACGCTGCTTTTCAGATATACCACCAAACCACTCTGTTTCAGAATGTCACGATTCTGTGGGCTGAGTATCGCTCCACCACCCGTTGCCAGGACGATATTGTCCTGTTTGAGCAACTCCTGAATCGCGGCGCTCTCACGTAAACGAAATCCGGCTTCGCCTTCAACATCAAAAATATGCGGAATGGTCACTCCGGTACGCCGCTGAATCTCTTCGTCAGTGTCGACAAAAGTCTTACCAAGTTGCCTGGCAAGCTGTTTGCCAACCGTGGTTTTGCCCGCACCCATCATTCCGACCAGAATGATAGTGTCTGACCTTCGCTTGTTTTGTGTCGAGCTTCGCATGCTCATAATTGTATCGGAAACTCGTCTTTTATCCTGTACCAAAAAGAAAAGCCCGGTTTAACCGGGCTTTTCTTCATGACAATCTGGTTCTATTTTTTTCCAAAATTCTCTTTCATGATCTTGGGAGTGATAAACACCAGCAATTCCTTTTTGGCTTTCACTACTGTGTCAGTTTTGAATAACCAGCCGATTACCGGTATATCTCCGAGAAGCGGAACTTTTCTTTCATCATCCGTAAAATCCTGAGTATAAACGCCGCCGATTACGACCGTTCCGCCATTCTCAACAAGCACCTGGGTTTCGACTTTTTTGGTGTTAATGCTGGGTATATCGAAATAGATTTGACCCACCGTATCCTGGCTTACTTTCAAATTCATGCCTATGTGGTCATCAGGCGTGATTTGCGGAGTGACAACAAGTCCCAACACCGCTTTCTTGAATGCAACGTTTGTGGCCCCGCTGCTGCTTGCCTGCAAATAGGGAATTTCAACACCCTGCTCGATGAGGGCTTCCGTCTTGTCGCCCGTAACCACGCGCGGGCTGGCAATATTTTTCGTTGTGCCATCAATTTCCGAAGCACTCAATTCCAGGGTTAGCGTTTTGGTTGCCAACGCATTGAATAAACTCAGTGTAAGACCGCCTGTCGTTGAGCCTGCACTAGGCAAATTCAGGCTGGTCGACACCGCCCCCTGTACGCCGCCCCCGATATTGAATCCGCCTCCGGCCACTGATGTGCTGGGTCCAGAATAACCCAGCCGGCCACCCAGTGTTTGTTCGAATTTCTCGCCCGCCTCCACAAAGCGCGCTTCGATCATCACCTGGCGCACCGGAATATCCAGTTGTTTGACCAGACTTCGCACCTCTTCAAGCCGGGTTGGTGTGTCTTGAACAAATAGTGTATTTGTACGCAAATCTGAAACGGCAGAACCGCGCTTTGAAAGCAAGGCGGCATTCTTGTTTTTCAGCAAATCTGCCAAATCAGCAGCTTTGGCAAAACTTAACTGAAAACTTTCAGTGCGAACCACCTCAAGCTCGCCGATTTCCTGGCGAGCAGCAAGTTCAAGTTTTTCCCTGCTCGCGATCTCTTCACGCGGGGCCACCTGGATCACGTTACCGTTTTTGCGCATGTCCAGTCCTTTGCTCTGGAGAATGATGTCCAGCGCCTGATCCCATGGCACATCCTTCAATCGCAAGGTCAGATTTCCTGTGACCGTATCACTGAGCACCATATTCAAGTTGGTAAAATCCGCGATCACACTCAAGGCTTCACGGGTTGAAATATTCTGGAAATTCAACGTAAGTTTTTCACCCGCATAACCAATGTGATTCCCTTTCACCAGCTTGTTGGGATCATCTGCAACTTCTTTTACTTCTACGATAAAAAGATTATCAGTCTGGTATGCGGAGTATTCCCACAGGCCTTTGGGCTCAATTGCCAGTCGTACGTTATCACCTTGAACAAACGCATCCACCATTTGAACCGGTGTGCCGAAGTCCATTACATCCAACTTGCGCTGCAAGTTAAGCGGCAGATTTGTATTCAGGAAATCCACCAGTAACAATCGGCCTTGTTGTTTGATATCAATACCGATATCCGTATCGGAAAGGTCGATCTGAACGCGACCTTCACCATTTTTTCCTCGACGAAAATCCACATCTCGCAGACTGTGTTTCTGCTGAAGTCTGGGCGTCACTGTTGTCACTTTGGCAAAGTGCGTGGCAGTGGAATCGGCCCCTCCAGCCTCTTTTCGCAGGAAGGTAATCAGCAAATTATTACCCTCTACTCGCGATTCATAGTTCAGCATCTGGGTGAGATTCACAACCAAACGGGTTCGACTCCCCGCTTGGACAATATTGGCACTGCGCAAATCGCCCTCACCGAATTCCTGGGTTGATTTCCCCAATCCATTTTCGGTATTTGCAAAATCGAACACGATGCGCGGCGGCGTATTGATCGCGAATGTAGTAGGCAGACCACCCAGTGTGTTTCTCATCTTTACAGAAACCACCACCTTGCCACCCAATTCATTATTCGCACTGATTGACTGAATTCTGTTCTGCACAGTTGAGTCTTCAGCCTGTGCAACAGATGAGCCCAGAAATAAGATCATTACGATCAAATAGGCAATGTTGCGAATTTGTTTGATGAGTTGTTCCATAGTTTTTACTCCTGATTACTCCGACAGTTGCAGGCTGCTCTCTCGCTCTGACCAATCGCCTACGCTGTCTTGAACCATCTCTTTAATTTTCACTTCAGTTTCTGTTACTGAAATGATTTGCCCGAAATTCAACCCAATATAATTTCCGGCCTTGACATGATAAATTCTGCCCTCAGCAGATCGTATCACCGCATGCCCAACCCCCTTCTGGTACAGATAACCCACCATTTTCAGACTTTCCAGAGGAAAGTCTTCCAGTTCCTCTTTTGGGCGATCCAGATTGGGTTGATTCTGTCCTGAGCCTTTTGCATTTCTCGTATCCTGTTTTCTCGGCTTGAATGGATCCGGAAGATTCGTGTCGTTATTGTAAGTAAACGGTTCATACGGTTTGACATCAGGAGGCGGCTCAACTTTGCCGCGCATGTCCGCACCTGCAGTCTTGACGAAATCACGCAAATCCTGAAATTCTTCGCCGCCGCAACCAGTCAAAAGTACCAATGCCAGCAATATTGAATAAGCCGTCTTCATTTTCACTTTTTCTTGCCTTTGGCTTTAGCTGCATCTCTCTGTGCAGCCAGCTCATCTTCATCCAGATATCTGAAGGTCTTTGCAGTCGCATCCATATCCAACGTTCCGCCCTTTGGTGTCACTCTGATATCGTTCAAAGTTACAATCCGGGGCAATTGTGAGATATCACTGGCAAACTTACCCAGATCATCATAGTTGCCGGACACCTTGATCGTTATCGGCTGCACGGTAAACACCCCTGTCGCCGTTTCCGCACCAGGCTTGAATAACTCAAATTGCAATCCTCGTCCCAGGCCAGCTTGATTGATATCGGTCAGCAACGCATCCATTTCGGATTTGCTCGGCAACTGCTTCAACAAGGCACCGAAAGATTGCTGAGTGTCAATCAGTTGTTTCTTGATGATATCGAGATTGATGGCTTGCCGTTTCTTAATTAAATAGATATCCCGTAACTTACCCTCTTCCTGTTTCACTTTCTGCAGTAAATCCCACTCGTCCTGCCAATCAAATACAGCCCCAGCGGTTACAGCCACCAGGAACATTGAGACAAAGGCCGCAATCTTGATCAGCCACGGCCAGTTTCCGGGTGTCTGGGGATCAATATTCTTAAGCTCTTCCAGAAAATTCATGGCGCGTCCGTTGCTCGTTTAGTCAGGTTAAAAGCAAGCGTAAACTCATTCTGGCGTTTCCCACCAACCATCACCGCCTGCACTTGTCCCAATGTTGGCGTATCCAGCCATGGCGAATCTTCTATTGACCGCATCAATGTTGAAACGCGGGCACTTGACTGTGCATAACCAACCAGGGATATCCTGCGCCCTCTCTGCTGGAGACTTTTCAGGTATACACCTTCCGGCAGTATGCGTAACATCTGATCGAGTAAATGAACCACATCGGAACGGGTACTTTGCAGGTTCTCAACCACAGTTTTGCGAGCCAACAGCGATTGCGTTTGCTGGCGCAACTTTTTAATTTCCGCAATCTGTTTGTCAAGCACCGCTATTTCCTGTTTCAGGAAATTATTGCGGCGTTCCTGATAAGAAATCTGCGCACTGATGGCGGCATGAACGAGCCCTACGATAATTACTCCCAGCGCCAGCGAGATGCCACTCAACACAATGAATTGTATCTGGCGTGCTTTTCTCTTTTCCGCACGGTGCGGTAGCAGGTTTATGCGTATCATGACGGATCAAACCTCCGCAGTGCCAGGCCACAGGCAACCATCAGTGCGGGCGCATCCATCTGCAGTTGGCGCGGCTTGATTCGACTGGACAACTGCATCAATTCAAACGGATTCGCCACCAGCGTACTTACTTGTGTGCGGGTCGCCACTGCTTCATCCAGACCGGGCAGCGCAGCACATCCGCCAGCCAGCACCACATAGTTCACTTCGTTGTATTGCGTCGAGGTAAAGAAGAATTGCAAGGCCCGCGATACTTCCATCGCGATATTTTCACGAAAAGGCGATAACACATCGCTTTCATAATTTTCCGGCAAACCGCCGTTACGTTTGGCCGACTCGGCCTCTTCAAGCGATAACCCGAAGACGCTTTGAATCTGCTGTGTAAGTTGTGAACCCCCCGCCTGCTGGTCGCGCATATATACCGACTGCCCATTGCGCAGCACATTCACATTCATCACATAGGCGCCAATATCTACCAGCGCAATACACTGATCCGAAACGCCGCCAGGCAACTGGGTACTTATCATTTCAAATGCCGCTTCTGCGGCATATGGCTCTACATCCATCACGACCGCCTTGAGGCCAACCGCCTGCACTGCAGCCACCCGGTCTTCTACATTGGCCTTGCGCGAAGCCGCCAATAACACTTCAATCTCTTCAGGATTGTTTGGCGCAGTGCCGATCACCTGGAAATCCAGGTTGACCTCATCCAGTGCGAAAGGAATGTACTGATTTGCTTCGCTCTCGACCTGATATTCCAGATCGTCCTCGCGCAAATCGGCAGGCAATAATATTTTCTTACTGATCACTGCGGCCGCGGGTAAAGCCATGCTGACGTTCTTGATACGCGACCCCAGACGTTTCCAGGCACGTTTTACACTATCGGACACTGCATCCAGGTTGTTAATATTGCCATCGCTCACCGCATCGGCAGGAAGCGTCTCAATAGCATAGCGCTCGACCACATATCCGCTTTTTTTCGGCGCCTCGCTCAGCTCCACCATTTTGACGGAAGACGAACTGATATCTACACCGATCAATGGCGGTGTAGAAGTGCTCAGAAAGTCTAACGAAATATCAAAATTCCCTTTGATCATAGGCTAGTTAGCGATTTTCCCTATAAAGTGGTTTAAATCCTAGCAATAACTCCCAAAGGTGTAAAGTTTTTTCTACGTTCCCGATTTCAGGACGCAAGGCGATATAATCGCGGACCAAAATTTATACTAACTAAAATGCCTGTTATGACTTCTCGCTGGTGGTTTTATCCCGCTCTTGGCGTACTCGCCCTACCCCTGTTACCGATTTTGCTGCTTGTCCTCGCAGCGATACTTACTTACCCGACATTGCCCACACTGGAATCGCTGACCGACTATCGCCCCAAGATGCCGCTGCGCATATTCAGTGCCGAAGGCACACTGATTGGCGAATTCGGCGAGGAACGGCGCGAATTGGTTGCAATTGAGGATGTACCCGAGTTAATGAAAAAAGCCATTCTTGCTGCAGAAGATGACCGTTTCTATGAACACGGTGGCGTGGACTACATCGGCGTACTCCGTGCAGCCTATTCCAACTTTGTTTCGGGTGGTGTCAGGCAAGGAGCCAGCACGATCACGATGCAAGTCGCAAGAAATTTCTTCCTCACCAAGGAAAAAACACTGTCGCGCAAGTTCAATGAAATGCTGCTTTCCTTCAAAATCGAGCACAACCTGACCAAGGACGAAATTCTTCAGCTTTATTTCAATCACATTTATCTGGGGCAACGTTCCTACGGCTTTGCATCTGCTGCACAGATATATTTCACCAAATCACTGGATCAGCTTTCACTTGCTGAGATGGCAATGCTTGCCGGACTGCCCAAGGCACCCGCCACATTCAACCCCGTTGTTAACCCTGAGCGCGCGAAGGTACGCCAAATGTACATTCTGCGTCGCATGCATGATCTTGGATATATTGACACAGAACAGTTCGAACAGGCCCAGAATGAACCTATCGTAACTGCGCAGTCAACCCACCGTCAGGAGTTTGCCGTCAATGCCAGCCACGTAGCCGAAATGGCACGACAGGAAATGTACGATCGTTTTCAGGAAAATGCCTATACCCAAGGTTACAACGTCTACACCACCATTCGGGTGGAAGACCAGGCCGCCGCGTATGAAGCATTACGCGAAGGCGTGATGGAATACGATCATCGTCACGGCTACCGTGGGCCGGAAGGTTATATCGATCTGAAAAAGTTCAACACGGATGAGTTGCTGGATGATGCACTGGGAAACGTTGCGGACAATGACGACCTCATTCCGGGTGTTGTGTTATCCGCCAAATCCAAAAGTATTCAGGTTCGTACCAAAAGGGGTGAGATTGTAGAAATCAGTGGTGAAGGTCTGAGCTTCGTAAGACAAACGCTGGGAACCAAACTGGCGCTTAACCAGCGTATACGCCCGGGCTCATTGATTCGTGTCATCAAGAATAAAAATGATTTCTGGGAAGTCACGCAATTACCCCAGGTTGAAGCAGCCTTTGTTTCGGCAAATCCGCGCGATGGCGCAATCTACGCGCTGGTCGGCGGGTTTGATTTTTATGCCAATCAATTCAACCATGTAACACAGGCATGGAGGCAACCCGGCTCGAGTTTCAAGCCTTTCATTTACTCTGCCGCACTGGAAAAAGGTTTCACGCCCGCCTCTGTCATTAACGATGCGCCGCTGGTTCTCGACTTGTCGCAGACCGGAGAAGAGTTATGGCACCCAAAAAACTATGAAGGCGGATTTGACGGTCCGATGCGCATGCGTCAGGGACTGATTCGATCCAAAAACCTTGTTTCCATTCGCATTCTGCAGGCAATCGGGGTTGATTACGCGCAGGACTACGTTACAAAATTCGGTTTCGATAAAGACAAAATCAGGCCTTTCCTCACCATGGCATTGGGCGCTGGCTCGGTGACCCCGCTGCAACTAATGGGCGGATATTCCGTGTTCGCCAATGGCGGATTCCGTGTCATGCCATATTTGATTCAGCGTATCGAAGATAGCCAGGGCAACCTGATTGCACAAGCTGCGCCGGTTGTCGCAGGCGAGGGGGCGGAACCTGTCATCGACGTGCGCAACGCCTTCACGATGGTCAACATGATGCAGGACGTCGTAAAACATGGCACCGGCCGCCGCGCCATGCAGCTCGGCAGACAGGATCTGGCCGGCAAGACCGGCACGACCAGCGATTCGATGGATGCCTGGTTTGCCGGTTTTCATCCCACGCTGGTTGCCGTCACCTGGGTCGGCTATGACAATCCACAAAGTCTCGGGGAAAAAGAAACCGGCGGCGGTGCGGCATTGCCCATATGGATGGGTTATATGGGAAAAATGTTGAAAGACACGCCCGAAGTCGTATATACCGTTCCGGAGCATATTGTCACCGCCCGCATCAACGAAAACGGTCTGCGTAACCCTGACGGTCCGCGCGTCGAATACTTTTACGAAGAAAACCTGCCGCCCGAACAACCTGAAACCATCCAGGAAGAAAGCAAGCCCGCCACCATAAACGACCAACTTTTCTAGGCTGGCAAATGAGCAAACCGCATCCGCAACGCCGCGACCTGATGCGCGAGCAACTCGCGCAGCAAGCCGCCAAACTGATGGCCGAGAGTGGCATCGCAGACCATGCCTTCGCCAAACGCAAGGCAGCTAGGCAGCTAGGCGCATCCGACACCCGGCACCTTCCCAGCAATCAGGAAATAGACGATGCCTTGCACAGCTATCGCACGCTTTACCAGCATGAAAGCCACCCCGGGGTGCTTTACCATTTGCGCAAGGAAGCGCTGGATACCATGCATCTGCTGGTACCGTTTCATCCCTACCTCACCGGCTCGGTGTTAAGCGGCACAGCGGGTGAGCAGTCCGACATCAACCTGATGCTGTTTAATGACGACGAAAAAGCCGTGCTGTTGTTCCTGCTCAAGAACAACATTGAATTTGAAGACGGAGAATGGATCGTCCGGATCAGCGGACATGAAGAAAGTGTTCCGAGCTACACCATATCCACTGAAACTGGCACACAGATACACATCATCGTCCTGCCCGAGAAGGCGCTGCATAGCGGCATCCGCCATCCGGAGACGCATGCGGATATTGCGGCTGTGGAAGCATTGCTGGCTGTTTGAACAGCCAGGGAAAAACAAGCTATCTTCGTTCGCCGGAAAACATACTTCCTACACCGTATTCATCCGATCCAGCAGATCACGTATCTTCATCGGATCGTCGGCGCGCATGATCTTTTGCACAAGCGGAGCAATTTCCGGCAGGCTGGTGGTGAGTACTCGCTGCTTGGTGCTGAGCAGCTGGGCAGGGTGCATGGAGAACTGACGCAATCCTATTCCAAGCAGCAAACGGGTATAGGTAAGTTCACCCGCCATTTCGCCGCAGACAGAGACCGGAACGCCGGCCTTGTTGGCGCTGGCGATTACTTGTGTCAACAGCTGAAGAATGGCCGGATGCAATGGGTCGTACAGGTGAGCGACCTCTTCATCGGTGCGGTCGATTGCCAGCGTGTACTGGATCAAGTCGTTGGTACCGATGGAAAGAAAATCCAGTTTCTTGATAAAGGCATTGAGCGCCAGTGCCGCGGCAGGAATCTCGATCATGCCGCCGATTTTTACATTGGGATCGTAGGCGATACCTTCATTGGCAAGACCCAGTTTAACCCCGTCGATGAAATGCAATGTCTGGTTGATTTCGGAAACACCGGACAGCATCGGCACGAGTATTTTCAGGTTTCCGTAAGCCGAGGCACGCAACAAGGCGCGCAACTGGGTACGGAACAGTTGCGGTTCCACCAGACACAGGCGTATTGCGCGCAAACCGAGTGCCGGATTGCTGGCAACGCGGACTGCCCCCTTCAGTTGCTTGTCCGCACCGAGGTCGAACGTGCGAATGGTAACGGGCAGACCGTCCATGCCTTCAATCACTTCACGGTATGCCTTGAATTGCTCCTCTTCATCCGGCAGGTCGTCCCGGTTAAGGAACAAAAATTCGCTGCGGAACAGGCCGATGCCGGTGGCGCCGTTCTCTTTCACGTCCGCAAGGTCGTGCGGCATTTCGATATTGGCGTGCAGCTCGATATGCGTACCATCCAGCGTGTCGGCATGCGCGGTTTTCAGGCGCTTGAGTTTTTTCCGCTCCAGTTCCCACTGGCTCTTGCGCAATCTGTATTCGTCCAGCAGATGCTTGTCAGGATCGACAATGACCACACCCTGATCGCCATCGACAATCAGCATGTCGTGATCCTTGATCAGTTCGCGTGCATGATGCAGGCCAACCACGCTCGGCGTGTTCAGGCTGCGCGCAACGATGGAGGTATGCGATGTGGCGCCTCCAAGATCGGTAAGAATGCCGGTAAATTGGTGTGGTTTGAGCTGAATCAGGTCGGCGGGACTGACATCATGCGCAACCAGGATCATTTCCACGTCATGTTTGTTGCTGGGCGGAACATGGCCCGCATGTCCGCTTAGCACCTTGAGCACGCGTTCCACGACTTGCATCACATCGGTCTTGCGTTCGCGCAAATAGGCATCTTCGAATGCTTCGAACTGCGTAATCAGTTCGTCCATTTGCGTCTTGAGCGCCCATTCCGCGTTACAGTGCTCGCGCAATACCATTTCGCGTGCGGCACGGCTGATATGTTCATCGCCGAGGATCATCAGGTGCAGATCCAGGAAGGCATCAAACTCGGCAGCTGCCTGCTGCGGACGTAACTGCCGCAGTGCGGTTAATTCCTTGCGTGTAGTCTCCAGTGCCTCATCCAGACGCGACACCTCCTCATCCACCAGCGGTTTGGGCAATACATAATGCGATACTTCCAGCGAAGTGTTCGACACCAGGTGCGCATGACCGATGGCGATGCCACCGGAAACCGGAAGACCGTGTAAGGTAAAACTCACTCGTCTTCTCCAAAACGATTGGAAATAAGTGCCAGCAATGCCGTCATTGCATCCTGCTCCTGTTCGCCATCTGTTTCGATATTAATGCTCATGCCCTTCGCTGCCGCCAGCATCATCACGCCCATGATGCTTTTTGCATTCACGCGCCGCCCGTTGCGGGTCAACCACACCTCGCAGGGATACTGCGAAGCCAGTTGGGAGATTTTTGCGGAAGCGCGGGCATGCATCCCGAGCTTGTTAATAATCAGCGCATCCTGTTGCTGCATCAAAACCTTCCGAATCAATCGTAACAATACAGTCCCTGCCGCCGTCCAGTGCGCGTTGCACCAGTTCATCCAGTGGTTTATTGGAATAGCAGGCCACACGCAGCAGCATCGGCAAATTAACGCCAGCCACACCTTCAATGCGGCCTGGCTGGTGCAATCGCCGTGCGATGTTGCAGGGCGTGGCGCCAAACACGTCGGACAGAATCAGCACGCCCTTTCCTTTATCCAGGACGGCAATAAGCGAGCGGCCTTCTTCTTCCTTGCGCAACGGATCATCGTTCGCATAAACTGAAAGTGCCTTGACATGCGCCGGTGCAACACCCAGTACATGCCTTAAGCAGTCAATCAGACTATCGCCCAGACCGTTATGCGTGATAAGCAGGATACCAACCAATCAATACACTCCCATTAAACGCGCCAGAACCGCGGCGAGGACCAGCAGCACGATCCAGCCGTAACGCAGCAACCCACGCAAAGCCCGGCTGGTTGCCGCATCGCTTTCATTTTCTTCATCCACGATGGTACGTATCTTCCTGAGCGCATGCTGCCCTGTCGTACGCTGGATATTCTGTTGCAGTTGATCCTCACTGTTCATGGCTCGATCCTTCTCAGCGTGGAATCGTCGATGAATTTTAGCCGTTTCTGCATCGCAGCGGTGAGATGTACCACGCCCTGGCCGTCAATCAGCATTGCTTCATCCAGATGCATCCTGCGGGCCGCATCCAGCCAGCTTGATGCGCCGGATATGAACAGCGGCTTGGAAGCGGCATCGGACAACAATCCGGCATGTTTTCCATGGGTAATAATGGTAGCGGCCTCAACGCCTTGCGCCGGGTAGCCGCTGCGCGGGTCAATCAGATGACAATATCGTTTACCGTCCAGTTCAAAATAGCGCTGATAGTCGCCCGACGTGCCGATGGCTTCACCGTCATGCAGTTCCAGAATGGCAATGGGGCCCGGTCTGCGCGGGTGCTGGATACCGATACGCCAGGTGCGCGAACCACGTGTTCCCAACGCCAATACGTTGCCCCCGATGTTGATGAGCGCATTATGGATGCCCTGCTTCTTCAGAATCCTGGCCGCCCTGTCTAGCGCATAACCCTTGGCGTAGCCGCCAAGATCAAGCTGGACAGCCTTGTTGCGGCTGGAAACGGTAACCGGTAATTTATTTGAAGATGGTTCGAGAAACCGAAGATCGCGCATCTTCGGCCTGGCCTTTACCAGCGCTGTGATTTTTTTCCTGTCCGGCAACCTGGCCTTGAAATCGTCCGTCTGAAACCCCCATGTTCTGATCAGGCGGCCGATGGCCGGATTGAACAGCCCGCCGGATTGTGCTGAAACACGTGCCGCATCTTTCAGCATCCACGCCAGTTCGCGCGATACACGCATTTTTTTTCCGTGCGCGATGGCATTGTTCAGTTTGCTTAATTCCGAAGGTTTCCAGGCATGCAGTTTGTCATGCAGGCGCTGAAACTCATGCATTACATCAGCCATCACATGGCGGGCCTTGACCTCGTCCTCGCCATAAATGCTTATATCGACCTGCGTACCGAACACATAGGCCTGCTCTTCATAGAACGGTTCCTTGCCGCAAGCGGAGAGTAATATTGCAAGCGCGAGCAACGTAAAGCGGAAAAACAGGGTCATTGCTGCATTTCTTCCAGTTCCATCGCCGCCGCCAGCATTGCCAGCCTTCCCATCACGCCATACGCATAAAAGCGGTTGGGCGTGTCGTCCGGGGCACAATCGGGATTGGGGAAGGCGCAGCAGGAATCGAACGCCAGCGGCGAAAAACGCATACCGGGTGCGTTGAGATTTTCATCCGCGCCACGCTCGGTGTGTACGCGATAGAAGCCGCCGATCACATAACGGTCAATCATGTACACCACCGGTTCGGCCACCGCATCATTCAGATCCTCGAAGGAATACACGCCTTCCTGCACCAGCACGTCCGATACCTGTACTCCCTCCTTGACCACAGCCATTTTCTTGCGCTGTTTGCGGTTGAGGTCGCGCACCTCGCTCGCGTCCTTTACCGTCATGACCCCCATGCCATAGGTTCCCGCATCGGCCTTGATGATCACGAACGGATCCTGTTTTACGCCATATTCGGCATATTTCGCGCGCACCCGCTGCAGCACAAAATCCACCTGCGCCGAAAGACATTCTTCGCCGACCTTTTCATGGAAATTGACCTGGTTGCACACGGAGAAATACGGGTCGATCATCCATGGATCAATACCGATCAATTCGGAGAACTGGCTGGACAGCTGATGGTAGGCCGCAAAATGTCTCGATTTGCGCCGCTGGAACCAGCCCGCTTCCAGCGGAGGTAAAACGGTCTGTTCCAGATTCTGGAGAATGTCCGGCGCGCCGGAAGACAGGTCATTGTTGAGCAGTATCAGACAGGGATCGAAATCCGCCACACAGAGACGATTGCCCTTGCGCACCAGCGGTTCCAGCGTAATTGAGCTACCGTTCGTTAATTCCAATGTGGTCGCTTGCGTAATCTGCGGCAGCAGTGAGCCGATACGCACATCCAGGCCGGCCTGGCGCAGAATACGCGCGAGTTGCTCCAGATTCTGCAAATAAAACTGATTGCGCGTATGGTTTTCCGGGATCAGCAGCAAACCGCGTGCTTCCGGACAGATTTTCTCCACCGCGCTTTGCACGGCCTGCACGCCCAACGGAATAAAGTCCGGATTGAGATTGTTGAAACCGCCGGGAAACAGATTGGTATCCACGGGCGCCAGCTTGAAACCGCTGTTACGCAGATCGACCGAGGCATAGAACGGCGGCGTATGCTCCTGCCATTGCAAGCGGAACCAATGCTCTATGTCTGGCTGTGCAGTTAGGATGCGCTGTTCCAGGTCGAGCAGCGGACCCTTGAGGGCGGTAGTAAGACGGGGAACCATGGGATACCTGCGAAAAACGATGCCGGCATTCTAGCCGATTGTGATCTATTAAATGCAACCCCCTGCAGGGGTATTCCCGGCACGAAGCAGGGGATTGAGTGTCAATACCAAACTGTGCATTTCTTCCGGGAATCAGTCTTCCGTCCGTCAGTGATAGAATGCGCGCCTTCAAAACCAAGGCAGCCCCATGTTATCTACAGCAAATATCACCATGCAGTTCGGCGCAAAGCCGTTGTTTGAAAACGTTTCAGTGAAATTCGGCGAAGGCAACCGCTATGGCCTGATCGGCGCCAATGGGTGCGGCAAGTCCACTTTCATGAAAATCCTCGGCGGTGACCTGGAACAGACCTCGGGCGAGATCATGCTGGACAAAGGCGAACGCCTGGGCAAACTGCGCCAGGATCAGTTCGCTTATGAAGACAATCGCGTGCTGGATGTGGTGATGATGGGTCACGCCGAGATGTGGGAAGCAATGAGCGAGCGCGACGCGATCTACGCCAATCCCGATGCAAGCGAAGAAGACTACATGCGCGCGGCCGATCTGGAAGCGACGTTTGCCGAATACGACGGCTACACTGCTGAAGCGCGTGCGGGCGAGTTGTTGCTGGGCGTGGGCATCACCATCGAGCAGCATAACGGTCCCATGCGCGAGATCGCGCCCGGTTTCAAACTGCGTGTGTTGCTGGCGCAGGCTTTGTTCTCCAATCCGGACATTCTGCTGCTGGACGAACCGACCAACAACCTCGACATCAACACCATCCGCTGGCTGGAAGGCGTACTCAACGCGCGCAATTCGACCATGATCATCATCTCCCACGACCGTCACTTCCTGAACAGCGTGTGCACGCATATGGCCGACCTGGATTACGGCAAGATCACCGTATATCCGGGCAACTACAACGATTACATGCTGGCTTCGACACAGGCACGTGCACAGCAGCAAGCCGACAATGCGAAAGCCAAGGAAAAGATCGCCGAACTCAAGGCCTTCGTGGCCCGCTTTTCGGCCAATGCCTCCAAGGCCAAGCAGGCCACCTCGCGTGCGCGCCAGATCGACAAGATCAAGGTCGAGGACATCAAACCGTCCAGCCGCCAATACCCGTTTATCCGCTTCGAATACGACGACAAGGACAAGCTGCACCGCACCGCTGTCGAAGTACAGAAAATGGCCAAGGGTTTTGACCGCATGCTGTTCTCCAATGTGAACTTCCGTATCGAAGCGGGCGAAAAGGTCGCCATCATCGGCCCCAATGGTATCGGCAAAACCACGTTGCTGCGCTGCCTGGCGGGCGACCTGGAGCCGGATACCGGCACCATCAAATGGACGGACAAGGCCAGGCGGGGCTACTACGCACAGGATCACGCCGCCGATTTTGCCCAGGACAAACCGATGATGGAATGGATGACCGACTGGCGCGGCCCGAGCGACGACGACCAGGTGGTGCGTGGTACATTGGGCCGTCTGTTGTTCTCCGGCGACGATGTGAAGAAGAAAGTGAAGGTGCTGTCCGGCGGCGAAAAAGGCCGCATGCTGTTCGGCAAACTGATGCTGCAGAAACCCAACGTGCTGCTGATGGACGAACCGACCAACCACATGGACATGGAAGCCATCGAATCACTGAATACTGCGCTCGACCTGTTCAAAGGCACGCTTATCTTCGTCAGCCATGATCGCGAATTCGTCGGCTCACTGGCCACGCGCATCTTCGAAATCAGCGAGAAGGGAGTGACGGATTATCATGGGACGTATGAGGAGTATCTGAGGTCACAAGGATTGACAGCGTAGAAAGATAAACCATGCTCACGCGGAGGCGCGGGGACGCGGAGAAATACGGAAATGGCCAGCAGATTTACCGTTCAGACAAAGAGACACCAGACAGGCATAAGGTTCGCGGGCCATAATTGGTTGTGTTTGCTTTCCTCCGCGACTCCGCGTGAAATGGTTTTTAAACAGGGTTATCAGTGAACACACGCATAATAGGTGTATTCGATTCCGGCGTAGGCGGTCTTTCCGTGCTGCACCACATCCGCGAGGCATTGCCCGACGCCAACCTGATCTACGTCGCCGATTCGGGACATGTTCCCTATGGTGACAAGTCGCCCGCTTTCATTGAAACTCGCGCGCTGACCATTACGCGTTTTCTCATCACCCAGGGCGCGGAAGCTATCGTCATCGCCTGCAATACGGCCACTGCCGCTGCCGCGCATACCCTGCGCGTCAAATATAACAAGATGCCCATTCTGGCCATGGAACCCGCCGTTAAGCCCGCTATTGCGGCAACGCAAAATGGGGTGGTTGGTGTGCTGGCAACAGTCGGTACGCTGCAAAGCGCACGCTTTGCAGCGTTGCTGGAAAAATACGCTGGTAAGAAGGTCAGAATCGAGACCCAGGGTTGTCCCGGCCTGGTGGAGCAGGTTGAACACGGCGAGTTGCACGGCATATATACACGCGAACTGGTTAAACGCTATACAGAGCCGCTGCTGGAAAAAGGGGCGGATACACTGATTCTGGGGTGTACCCATTACCCGTTCCTGGCACCGCTGATACATAAAGTCGTTGGCGAACACATCAAGCTGATAGACACAGGCGCCGCCGTCGCGCGCCATTTGGCACACCGGGTAAAAACCGAATTGCCGCCCCGTACCGAAGGCAGGCGATCGGCGGAATTTTTTACCAGCGGAGATGCGGAGCAGGCATCACGCACCATGTCGCTGCTGTGGGGCAAGGAGATGGTCGCACAACAGTTGCCCAGCGAGTTCATGTAGCCATAAAAGGCGCATTGACTTTCTGCAATGATCGCAGCCAGCAATCAGACCTGTTTCAGCAATATTTCAAATTGTTCGATCGGCAGCGGCTGACTGAAAAGATGTCCCTGAAAATGCCTGCAGCCCGCCTTCAGGAGCATTTGTCTCTGTTCTTCCGTTTCCACGCCCTCGGCAATAACATCCAGATCCATGCTGTGGGCCATCGCAATGATCGTACGCATAATCGCCCTGTCACTGCTGCTGCTGACAAGTTCCCGCACAAAGGACTGGTCGATCTTGATCTGATCCAGCGGCAAACGCTTCAGGTATTGCAGCGACGAAAAACCAGTGCCGAAATCGTCGATCGAAAAACTCACGCCCAAGGCCCTGAGCTGGTGCATGGTACTGATGTCTTTTTCAATATTGCCCAGCAACGTGCTTTCGGTAATTTCCAGCTTCAGGTGTGATGAAACGAAACCGCCGTTCTGGAGCAACGATTCGATCTGGCTCATGAACTCCTTGTTGCCGAATTGCCGTGCACTGACGTTAACGGCCAGAACCAGGTTGTGGCTTTCAGTACGGGTTGCCCATGTTTTGAGCTGGGAACAGGCAGTTTCCAGTACCCACTGTCCGATGGGCAGAATCAGCCCGGTCTCTTCCGCAAGAGGAATAAAGGATTCTGGAAGAACGAGTCCGCGTTGCGGATGATTCCAGCGCAGCAAAGCTTCTGCCCCGATGGGCTGATTGTCGGCGTTGACCTGCACCTGGAAATGCAGAACAAACTGTTGCAATGCGAGTGCCTGACGCAGGTCAGCTTCGAGTGTGGCACGTGCCTCGAGTGCCGCCTGCATGGCCGGGTCGAAAAAGCGCAGTGCATTACGTCCGGCAGCTTTTGCTTCGTACATTGCTGTGTCGGCCTGCTTGAGCAATTCATCGGCACTGGCGTCTTTGCAAAACAGGGTGATTCCGATACTGCAGGAACTGTAGTGCTCGAAGTCGTTCAGGTGGTATGGTTGATTGAGCGAACGCAGGATTTTTTCGCCTACTGCCTTTGCCTGACCGGCAGCGTGACCCGCCTCATGACTCAAATCTTCCAGCATGACGACAAATTCATCGCCTCCCAGTCGTGCCACCGTATCGCCTTCGCGAGCACAAGATCGTAGCCGCTGCGCAATTTCGATCAGAAGCAGATCACCGATATCATGGCCCTTGATGTCGTTGAGTGTCTTGAAGTTATCAATATCGATAAACAGCAGCGTTGCATGAGATACGACCCCATCGCGTACTGCCAGGATATGGCGCAACCGATCCATAAGCAGACGCCGGTTGGGCAGGCCAGTGAGCGGATCGAAGAAGGCAAGTTGATAGATTTCGGCTTCGTCCTTCTTGCGTTGCGTAATGTCGCTGAATGTGGCGACATAATGAGCAACATCACTCTGTTTGCCGTGCTGGACGGTCCCGGTGGTGATGGTCAGCCACTCCGGATATATCTCGCCATTTTTGCGACGGTTCCATATTTCACCCTGCCAGCGGCCGGTTTCCCGGATCGATTGCCACATGTTGGCGTAGAACTTTGCGTCGTGCCTGCCCGATTGCAGCAGGCGCGGATTTTTCCCAATGACTTCTTCGCGCGAATAACCCGTTACCGCAGTGAAGGCGGCATTTACGTCAAGGATCGTACCGTCGATGTCGGCAATGGTAATACCTTCTGAAGCGGTAGCGAATACGCTGGAGGCCAGCCGCAAACGATTTGACTGCTCACGCAGACGGATCAGCGCCAGCACGGCATAACCAAGCAAGGCCAGCGTGGCCAGCAACAAAAAGAAGCGGTATGCAACAGCACGTTGTTGCTGTTGGTCGTAATAGAGCCGGTAGGATTCCGCCAAGCCTAAATTTTCAGTATGACTGGTCAGTTGCCTTACGAGATTTGGCATGTCCCGCTCGAATTGGTCAATCAGGCGAACGTGGCGTAACAGGTTATCGAGTTGATGTTGCTCTTTTTCAGGTAAATATGCGGTTTCCTTTCGCACGGTTGCAATCGTCGCATCGAGATCCATGCGCTCGGGCAGCAACCCATTGGTACGGTTCAGTAATATATTTTCAACAAGACCATCAAGGTGTTCATGCGCCACAGACCCCGGGGGCAAACCCCGTTCCAGTTCGTCCCTTGCATGGGGCAGGTAAATCAGTGAGTTCTTCAGAACTGCATTGCGCGTCTTGAATGTTTCCAGCGCTTCATGTTTTGCCGTCAGGCGCTGATCAAGAAACTGCATCTGTTGCCGGAAACCGGCTATCTTGCGCAAATCGGCTGCGGCTTCACCTTTCTGCAGTTTGCGCACGGTTTCGTGCATGCGGGCAATAATGGCATTTACATGATCATAATTGTTCAACAGGCTGAAATTCAGTTGCAGCACAGCTTCGCCAAGCCTTGCTTCGTCGCCTCGAATCTGGCTGAAGTAATTCAGCAAGACATTGTGGCGGTGCAGATCGACCGGTTTTGTGAAAATAAACAGAATCACCAGAACACCCGCAGCCAAAGCGGTAATGATCATCCGATACAAATCTGCGTGGTCGCCGACAAAACCGGGCAGTTTCATTTGAGTGGCCTGCCTGAATATTCGCCGGTCAACGTATGCAGAAAAGCAACGATTCTGGATACCTCTGCAGCCTTGAGTTTTTTGCCAAGCTGGAAGCGCGCCATGATTTGTACGACTTCTTCCAGCGTTGCCACCGAACCATCGTGCAGATAAGGCGGTGTCAGGGCCACATTGCGCAGGGATGGCACCTTGAACAGGTAACGATCCTGCTCGCGCTTTGTGATATTGAACCGGCCCAGATCGGCTTTACTGATATGTCCGCGTTCCGCAAAAAAATCTTCCACGATGCCGAGCCGTTGGTACATGTTACCGCCGATGTTCAGGCCCTGGTGGCAGCTGGTACAGCCGATCTGCCTGAACAAACCGTAACCGGCCAATTCTTTTGCATTCAGGACGGCAGGATCTCCGCGCAGAAAACGGTCGAAGCGGGAATTAGGGGTCAACAGCGAGCGCTCAAACGTGGCAATGGCGTCCTTGACGTTGTGCGGTTGTATGCCGTCGGAATAAATCGCCTTGAATGCGGCGTTGTATTGCTCGTCTTCGGCAATGGTTGCTATTGCACGCGGCCAGGTATTGGCCATCTCGATGGAATTCTGGAGTGGGCCGTCAATCTGGTCTTCCAGTGTCGCCGCGCGGCCATCCCAGAATTGGCGGAAATTGAAACCGCTGTTAAACACCGTCGGCGCATTAACGCTGCCTTCCTTTCCGTCGACACCCCGGGAATGCGGCATGTGATCTATGCCGCCGGTATCGAGGTTGTGACAATGTGCACAGGAAACCGAGCCGTCGCCGGACAATTTCGGATCATTAAACAAGCGTGCCCCCAGTGCCACCTTTCGACTATCGAACGAAAGCGTGAGCGGAAGAGGCGTGATGATATCTGCGGTCGCATTCGACGGCGTCTGAATTGCTTCGAACCCGGATATTTCCGAAGAATCATGCCAATCAGAATAAACCCAGACTAATCCCGCCAGGAATGCGGAAAAAAATGCGGCAGCCACTATCCATGCGCTGCGTATGATCATTGCTTTGTCCTGATAAATGTAGGTTCGACGAACGGAGAATACATTGAAACATGTGCTGCCACAAAAACCGGATGATTTTTAAGAGGTGAATCCAGATTTGTCCGGTATTCCTTCTAATACAAATCACTACCCTGCAAATATTTTCTGTATCCAGTCAATCACTGCACCTGCGCCCCAGGATGCCATAAAAGCGAGAATAAAGACCAGCGTTCCACGCGTCACCCCCTTGGGAATCCCCTGTTCATCCAGATAACGGCGGATATACCAGACAGCAATGAAAAATACGACAGTGGAAACAATCAGGTTCCACATGGAAGGCAGCGTAAACATATCGTGAGTACCTCTGGTTCGGTCATTTACAAGTTGTTAGCGAATCATAGCGCTTCCGGCATTCGGGCCGGTGATAAAACAGCAGTCAGCGCAACTGCATCACGTTATGATGCCGATTTTGCTGCGACCAGTGGCAGGCTCAAAAATTCCCGCAGTTTTAATACAGAGCAGGGGTTTTGTTTCAATTATCCGTTAAAATCCTGTTGATCGCCCTTGAGGAATATCCTGCATGAGTTCTCGTTACTATACCCTGACCGTTTCCTGCCCGGACCGCGCAGGCATCATCGCCGCTGTAAGCGGTTTCATCGCACAGCATGGTGGATTTATCGTTGAGGCAAGCTATCACACCGAACAGGAAGCACAATTTTTCTTTATGCGTCAGGAAATCCGTGCCGATTCCCTGCCGTTCAATGCGGCAGATTTCTGCAAACGTTTTGAACCATTGGCACGGGAATTCGGCATGAACTGGCAGCTTTCCGATTCGGCCATCCGGAAGCGGCTGGTGGTACTGGTAAGCAAGCAGGATCATTGTCTGGACGATCTTCTGCACCGCTGGCGCAGCGGTGAATTGCAGGTAGAAATCCCCTGCGTGATTTCCAATCATGAAGATTTGCGCAGTTTCGTCGAATGGCACGGCATTCCGTTCATCCATATCAATATGGCAAACGACAAGGAAGCGGCCTTCCGGCACATCATGGCACTGTTCGAAGAGCACTGCGGCGACGTGATGGTGCTTGCGCGCTTTATGCAGATTCTGCCGCCCTGGCTTTGCCAGCACTTTCAGGGCCGCATCATCAATATCCACCACAGCTTCCTGCCCTCTTTTGTCGGCGCCAAACCTTATCACCAGGCCTACCAGCGTGGTGTAAAGCTCATCGGTGCAACCTGCCATTACGTCACCGAAGACCTGGATGCAGGACCTATTATTGAACAGGATACGGTGCGCATTGACCACGGTGATACGCCGAACGATCTGGTACGCTATGGGCGCGATATCGAGAAAACTGTACTGGCGCGCGGCTTGCGTTACCATGTGGAGGATCGTGTGCTGCTGTGTGGCAACAAGACCATCGTATTCCGATAATTCGAACAATAATTACGACAGCATTTTAAAGAAGGAGATACATCATGAAGCAGGTTTTGGGTTTTGTATTCGTTGCATTATTCGCGTTTAACGCAATGGCGTTTGAATTGACCAGCCCGGACGTGAAAACAGGCCGTCCAATGACCAAGGTTCAGGAATATAAAGGCATGGATTGCAACGGTGACAATCTCTCCCCTGCTTTGGAATGGAAGGATGCGCCCGAAGGTACACGCAGTTTTGCCGTGACTGTTTTTGACTACGATGCGCCTACCGGCAGCGGATGGTGGCACTGGGTGGTATATGACATCCCCGCCTCGGCAACCGGCTTGCCTTCCGGCGCAATGGTCGAAACACCTTTGCCGATCGGAACAAAGCAGGGACGTAACGATTTTGGCGAACGCAATTACGGTGGCGCCTGTCCACCCATTGGCGGCAAACCGCACCATTACATTTTCACGGTGTACGCGCTCAAAGTAAACAAACTGGATGTGCCTGAAGATGCAAGTGCGGCAATGATTGGCTAAATGATTCATGTCAACCGCCTGGGGTTAGCAAAATTGACAACAACCTATTCCAGATAGGATTTCCAATCTATCCGTTTCATAAAAAAGGGCATCCGAGGATGCCCTTTTCGTAACTTGCCTGTAGTAGATTACAGGTTGTAAGCCTTTTCACCGTGAGACGATGTATCCAGACCTTCGCGTTCCTCTTCTTCCGAAACACGCAGACCCATGACCATGTCGACCAGCTTGAAGCAGATGAAAGCAACCACGCCGGACCATACGATAGTGACCAGCACGCCTGTTGCCTGGATCATCACTTGACCCATCATGGTGTAACCATCCACACCCACGCCGCCCAATGCTGGCGATACGAAGATGCCGGTGCCAATTGCGCCAACGATACCGCCGACTGCATGAATACCGAACACGTCGAGGGAGTCGTCATAGCCCAGAGACTTCTTTAGACCGGTCACTGCCCACAGGCAGATCGGGCCAACCAGTGCGCCGAGGACAATAGCGCCCATCGGGCCGACCAGACCGGCTGCAGGTGTTACTGCAACCAGACCGGCAACCGCACCGGATGCGATACCCAGCATGGAAGCTTTACCGCGCAATACTTTTTCTGCGCCCATCCAGGTCAGTGCAGCAGCAGCGGTAGCAACGATGGTATTCAACAGGGCCAAGGCAGCGCCGCCGGTGGCTTCAAGGTTGGAACCAGCATTGAAACCGAACCAGCCCACCCACAGCAGGGATGCACCGATCATGGTCATCGGCAGGTTGTGTGGAGCCATCGGCTCTTTACCGTAACCGATACGTTTGCCGATCACGATGGCGCCAACCAGTGCCGCGATACCGGCGTTGATGTGCACCACGGTGCCACCGGCGAAGTCCAGCGCGCCCTTCTCGAACAGGTAGCCGCCTGTTGCCCACACCATGTGTGCAATTGGCAGATAGGAGAAGGTGAACCACAGTGCGGAGAACACCATCAGTGCGCCGAACTTGATACGCTCTGCGAAGCCACCGATGATCAGCGCGGTGGTGATCGCCGCAAAGGTCAACTGGAAGGCCACGAAGGTGAACTCGGGGATCACCACACCGTCGGTGAAGGTTGCGGCGGTGCTGTCACCGGTCATGCCGGACAGGAACAGTTTGCTCAAATCGCCGATCGCCCAGTTCATCGAGCCGCCGTCACCGAATGCCAGCGAGTAGCCATAGACCACCCACAGGATGGAAATCAGGGCGAAGATGCCGAACACCTGAGACAGTACGGACAGCATGTTCTTAGCGCGCACCAGGCCACCGTAGAACAGGGACAGGCCGGGAACGATCATCAGGATCACCAGCAATGTGGACAACATCATCCAGGTGGTGTCCCCCTTGTTGGGGACTGCTGCTGCAGCGGCTGCCACTTCTTCAGCGAATACTGGAGCGGACAGACCGCCCAATACACCAAGCAGCGTAAAGAGTGCTATTAGTTTCTTCATCTCATCGCTCCTTATAAAGCTTCCGAGCCGGTTTCACCGGTACGGATGCGAATCACTTGTTCAAGATCTGCCACGAATATCTTGCCGTCGCCGATCTTGCCTGTCTGAGCGGATTTCTCGATCGCCTCGATCACCTGGTCGAGCTGGTCGGCCTTGATGGCCGCTTCCAGTTTGATCTTGGGCAGGAAGTCCACGACATATTCCGCGCCACGATACAGTTCTGTATGGCCCTTTTGCCGTCCGAAACCCTTGACCTCAGTCACGGTAATGCCTTGCACGCCTATGGCGGACAACGCTTCGCGCACTTCGTCGAGCTTGAACGGCTTGATAACTGCTGTGATCATTTTCATTTTCACTCTCCTTAAGTTGGACAGGATTACCCACTGTCCGGTGAAAAATTACATCGAGTGGGACACAGACAATACGTACCTGGTTTTGTCGCCAGTGACATCGGTCTTGTTGATCAACAGTCCGAAATCATAGCCGCCGACACCTTTGGAAACGCTCACGTTGTAGTCCTTGTAAGTCAATCCGCCGTTGGCTGCACCGGCAACTGTTTGTTTGCCGATATGTGCGCCCAGCGAGATGCCTGCTGCCTCGACATCGTAGCTGCCGTTCACTTCAAGATAGCTGGAGCCTTTGGAGTCGGCAACGCCGAAAAGATTACCCAGACTGCGGGAGTATTTGGCTGATACCCATTTGTAGCCGACCGAGCCGTAGATTTCGTTGGTATTGGCAGAAACACTGCCAGTAGCGATTCCGCCGGAATAGTTATAGCGCAGGAAGCCCACGTCATAACTCACGTCACCCGCTTCACCGCTATAACCGGCGTAAGTATCCAGTTCCAGGCTGGCACCGTCAGTATATGCGCCAGTGTCAGTCAGCCAGCTGATGTTGGAAGCCCATACGCCCACGTATGCGCCGCTTTCATGTGCGTAGTCAAATCCGCCCTGAATGGCGCCTCTGTCAGCAGTTTGCGTGACACCGCGATACAGGTAGTTGGTCGTCAAAGTCACATTGGAGGAGAACGGCGAATCTTCAGCCAATGCGGGCATTGCAAAAACGGTAGCCAGAGCTGCAATAAGCAATTTATTCATATGCATGGTGTTTCCTTTCTGAGATAAGTAAATAAAGTGGGATAAAACTATCCACGCTTTACAGACAGCAGAAACTGTGCCAGACACCTAACATATTGTCATTATTATGTTTTTTTGCATAGCAGTAAAAAACACAAAGATCCCCCGCACCAAGTACATGCACAAAAACTGTGCAACGCACCCAAGCGGTGCAACCCTACTCTTTGCTACACTATCGACGCATTTACATTATTTCTATTCGGGAACTCATACCATGTTGAACGCAAAATTTTTTGAAGACATGTCGGCCAAGTTAAACGAGGCCGTCGCCAACAGTCCCGTCAAGGACTTCGAGAAAAACGCCCGAGCGTTATTGGCTCAGGGTTTCAGCAAACTGGACCTGGTTACTCGCGAAGAGCACGAAGTGCTGGCACAGCGACTGGAAAAACTGGAAGCGCGCATCGCTACTCTGGAAACGCAGCACAAGTAACATGGGACTGGCTGTTTTATACAGTCGTGGTCTCTCCGGCATGGAGGCGGCGCTTGTCACGGTCGAGGTGCACCTCGCCAACGGCCTGCCGAATTTCACTATCGTCGGTTTACCCGAAGCTGAAGTGAAGGAAAGCAAAGACCGCGTACGCGCGGCTTTGCAGAATTGCCAGTTTGAATTTCCCCCGCGCCGTATCACGGTCAATCTTGCCCCTGCCGATCTGCCCAAGGAAAGCGGACGCTTCGATCTGCCCATCGCGCTCGGCATCCTTGCCGCTTCGGGACAAATACCTTCCGATAAGCTGGCCGAATACGAATATGCGGGCGAACTGGCCTTGACCGGCGAACTGCGTGCAATTCGCGGTGCGCTGGCGATGACATATCGCGCCGCCAATAACGGACGTGCTTTTATCCTGCCTGCCGTGAATGCGCCGGAAGCTGCATTGGTGGAAGATGCCGTGGTCTATCCGGCGCAGTCATTGCTGCAGGTAGCAGCCCACCTTGCGGGTCGCGATGCGCTGGCCAGGTACGTCCCCAATACGCAAACCGTTGCACCAGACTACCCGGACTTGCGCGAAGTAAAAGGACAGGCGCAAAGCAAACGCGCTCTGGAAATTGCCGCAGCAGGCGGGCACAGCATCCTGATGAGCGGCCCCCCCGGCACGGGCAAAAGCATGCTGGCCGCGCGCTTTCCCGGCATCCTGCCGCAAATGACGCAAATGGAAGCGCTGGAAAGCGCTGCCATGCAATCGCTGGGCGGCATGTTCGAAGTTGAGAACTGGAAACGCCGTCCTTATCGGGCACCCCACCATACTGCATCTGCCGTTGCACTGGTCGGTGGCGGCAGCAATCCGCGTCCCGGCGAAATTTCTGTCGCCATGCACGGTGTGCTGTTCCTGGACGAATTGCCTGAGTTCGATCGCGGTGTGCTGGAAGTATTGCGCGAGCCGCTGGAGAGCGGACACATCACCATTTCTCGTGCCGCGCGCCGCGCCAATTTCAAGGCACAATTTCAGCTCGTTGCGGCAATGAATCCCTGCCCTTGCGGCTATCTTGGACATTACAACGGCAAATGCCATTGTACTCCCGATCAGGTTTCGCGCTATCGCGGCAAGATATCCGGCCCTTTGCTTGACCGCATCGACATTCAGATCGAGGTGCCTGCAATTGCACAGGAAGATCTGCTCAGGCAATCGGATGGCGAAAGCAGCCCGGACATTCAAATCAGGGTGGAAGCCGCCCGGCAACGGCAATTGGAACGGCAATCCAAAGCAAACGCACAGCTTTCAGTCACCGAAATCGAAACTTGGTGCATGCCCGATGCACGAGGTGAAACACTGCTACGCCATGCCATTACCCGCCTTGATCTTTCCGCTCGCGCCTATCATCGCGTTCTCAAAGTAGCTCGTACGATCGCAGATCTTGCAGGATTTGAAAATATTGAAACCGCCCACATTGCCGAGGCAGTACAGTACCGAAGAATGGACGGCAAAATAACAGTTTAATTTATTGAAGTCTTTTTAAGGAAGTGACATGGACTCATTCATCTGGGACAAGCATTTTGTTACCGGCCTGGAAGAAGTTGATAGACAGCACCACCACCTGGTCGATGTCATCAACCAGTTCGGTGAATTGCTGACACAGCTTAAAGGCGTGGCATTCGAGGATATTGAAAATGTGTTCGGGGAATTGGCGGCCTACGCCCAGTATCATTTCAAGGAAGAAGAAACGCTCATGGATGTAGTAAAGCTGGATTCGCGTCATATCCAGCATCATCAACGCGAACATAATAACTTTCTGCAGGAAGTCACACAGATGCATGCTGCAATCACGCCGGACGATCCAGGCAAGGCAAAATCGCTGCTTAACTTTCTCATCTACTGGCTGGCATACCATATTCTCGGTTCCGACCAGTCCATGGCGAAACAGATATTCTCGATCCGGAGCGGCAATTCCGCAGCAGAGGCCTACCTTGCCGAAGAACGCATGAAAGAGGGGGCAGTCGAACCTCTTTTGCACGCTCTGAACGGTCTGTTTCACCAGGTCTCGGAACGAAATCGGGAATTGCTCGCATTGAACCAGACCCTGGAAACCAGAGTTGAGGAACGCACCCAGGAACTGGCGGTTGCCAACCAGCAACTGGAAGTCATCGCTTTAACCGACGTACTCACCGGTTTGCCCAACCGCCGTCATGCATTGCAATGTCTGGCACAGGCATGGAGTGAATCCGTGAAGGAAAATTCTCCTTTATCCTGCATGATGATTGATGCTGATGGCTTCAAGCAGATCAACGACAACTACGGGCATGATGCCGGGGATGAGGTGTTGCGGCAATTGGCACGAAACCTGAAATATACCGTGCGTACCGATGACATCGTATGCAGGCTGGGTGGAGATGAGTTTTTTGTTATTTGCACACACACACAACTTGAGGGTGCGATTCAGCTTGCTGAAAAATTGCGTCTGGCAATTAATGCCTTACGCGTGCCTGCCGGCAGCGGCGAATGGCATGGCAGTATCAGTATCGGCGTTGCGGCACGCGAAGCAAAAATGGATAACTTCGATCAACTGATCAAGGCGGCAGATGATGGTGTTTATTCCGCCAAAAAGAAAGGACGCAATTGCGTGGCTGTCGCAAACTGAAAGGGTTGCCTGCAGCCTGCTAACCGAACAAACGGGACAGCAGTCCTTTTTTCTCTGTCTGCTCATCGCCATGCTCGTGCAAGTATTTCGCGACATGTTGAACAAAATCCGTATCATCATGTTTGAGGTGATCGAAAAACCATTTGGCAAGCAAACCCTCCATATCTTTGGAGATATCCTCACCCTTTTCAAATCGCGACTGAAAATCCAGAATGCCCTGGGCATACAGCACATGGGCTTTCTGATGGGCTTTGAGAAATGGATACCCAGCCCTTTCCTGCAAGCTTTCTTCGGACTTGAAGTGATATATCGTGTACTCAACCAGTTCGTTTATTATTTTGCCTAACTTTTTTTTCGAAGCCCCGCTATAGTACGCGTCATCCAGTTGATTGATATACGCCACGATTTTCCTGTGCTGCTGATCTACTTCTTCGATACCGATATTAACTTGCTCTGTCCAGACAAGTTTTGTCATTCATCCTCCAATTATTTCCGTGTAACGCTCTTAACATACTCGCGTCCGGAAATTCATATGCATTCACTTTTGCCAGCTGAATTCAACCGAACAGGCGTTTGAACAGTCCTTTTTTCTTTTCAACAAAATCTTGCTGTTGCTGCAGATAGGCCTTTACAGATTCGACATAATCCGCATCGTCGCGTTTGATGTGGTTGAACAGCCAAGTAACCAGCAAACTGTTCAAACCTCTGGAAATATCTTCTCCCTTGCTGAATTTGTCCTGATATTCCGCTACGCGATTTGTAAACAACTCGTGCACTTTCTTGTGTGATTTGGCGAAAGGGTAATCCGCTTCCTCCTGCAAGCTTTCTTCAAAACCAAAATGAGAGATCGTATAGTCCACTAGGTCATTGATCAGGTAGCCTATTTCTTCCCGTGAATGCCCGTTCTTGCGTGCATCATCCAGTTGATTGATATATTCCACGATCCTGCGGTGTTGCTGGTCAATTACATCAATTCCGGTATTGAGTTGCTCTGTCCAGGTGAACTTTGTCATCAATTCCTCTTACAAACAATTTCAATTGAAGGGCATTGCTCTTCGGCAATGTTGCAGAGAATTTCCAGAAAAGCCGACGCAATGGTATTGATTATTTCCAGCCGCATCAAGCCGTATTGACCGCATGCTAGAATCTGCGTTCCTTGGAATATGCCGTTTATCATGACTCATCAGCCGCATCCACTAGAAAAACACTTGCAGCAGCGCATCCTTATCCTTGATGGCGCCATGGGTACTATGGTCCAGCGCTACAAGCTGACCGAGGCGGATTTTCGCGGTGAGCGTTTTGCGGACTGGCATCGCGATCTCAAAGGCAACAACGACATATTGGTGTTGACCAGGCCAGAAATCATCAAGGCGATTCACTGCGAGTACCTGGCAGCGGGCGCGGATATCATCGAGACCGACACTTTCGGCGCGAACGCAACCACATTGCATGCCTACGGCATGGAATCACTCAATTACGAAATCAACGTCGCTGCCGCGAAGCTGGCGCGCGAGGCTTGTGATGAATTTGCTTCCCAGGACAAGCCGCGCTTCGTCGCAGGCGTGCTCGGCCCGACCGACAAAACCGCAACCATCTCGCCTGATGTGAACGATCCGGCGGCACGCAATATCACTTTTGACCAACTGGTCGCCGACTATGCCGAAGCCACGCGCGGCCTGATGGATGGCGGTGCCGATCTGCTGCTGATCGAGACCATTTTCGACACGCTCAACGCCAAGGCCGCCGTATTTGCAGTGCAAAACGTCTTTGCCGAACGCGGTACGTCTCTGCCGATCATGATCTCCGGCACGATCACCGACGCCTCAGGCAGGACGCTCTCCGGCCAAGTAGTAGAGGCCTTTTACAACTCGCTGGCACATGCCAAGCCGCTTTCCATCGGCCTGAACTGCGCGTTGGGTACGGAGGAGTTGCGCCAGTATGTGGAAGAAATGTCGCGCGTTGCCAACTGCTATGTGAACGCGCATCCCAACGCCGGCCTGCCCAATCCGCTGGCCCCCACCGGCTACGACGATACGCCGGAAAACATGGCGGGCCAGATCAGGGAATGGGCGCAAAGCGGTTTCCTCAACATCATCGGTGGTTGTTGCGGCACTTCGCCTGCATTCATCAAGGCCATCGCTGAAACAGTGAAGGACATCCCGCCTCGCAAAATACCGGTCAACCCCGTCGAATGCCGCCTCTCCGGCCTGGAACCTTTCAACATCGGCGACGAATCGCTGTTTGTCAACGTTGGCGAGCGCTGCAATGTCACCGGCTCGGCCAGGTTCAAGCGGCTGGTGCTGGAGGAAAATTACGACGAGGCGCTGGAAGTCGCCAAACAGCAAGTGGAAAACGGTGCGCAGGTGATCGACATCAACATGGACGAGGCCATGCTGGACGGCGAAGCCGCCATGGAAAAATTCCTGCACCTGATCGCTTCCGAACCCGACATATCAAAAGTGCCGGTAATGATCGATTCCTCCAAGTGGAACATCATCGAAGCCGGGCTGAAGTGCGTGCAGGGCAAGTCCATCGTCAACTCCATCTCGCTCAAGGAAGGCGAAGAGAACTTCATCAAACATGCCAAGCTGGTGCGCAAATACGGCGCGGCGGCAGTGGTGATGGCATTCGACGAGGCGGGCCAGGCCGACACCTACCAGCGCAAGATCGATATCTGCAAGCGCAGCTACGACATCCTGGTAAACCAGGTCGGTTTCCCGCCGGAAGATATTATTTTTGACCCCAATGTCTTCGCGATCGCAACGGGTATCGAAGAACACAACAACTACGCTGTGGATTTCATTGAAGCCACGCGCTGGATACGTCAGCACCTGCCCTGGGCCAAAGTAAGCGGCGGTGTGTCGAATGTGTCGTTTTCATTCCGCGGCAATGAGCCGGTACGCGAGGCGATTCACACTGTATTTTTGTACCATGCCATCAAGGCCGGCATGAACATGGGTATCGTCAACGCCGGACAGCTCGGCGTGTACGAGGAGATTCCCAAAGACCTGCGCGATGCGGTGGAAGATGTGGTGCTGAACCGCCATCCCGATGCAGGCGAGAAACTGGTCAAACTGGCCGAATCGGTCAAAGGCGGCGGCAAGGAACAAGTCGAAGACCTGGAATGGCGTAAAGGCACGGTGCAGGAACGCCTGACGCATGCGCTGGTACGCGGTATCACCACATACATCGTCGAGGATACCGAAGAAGCGCGTCTGCAAGCCAGATTCCCGGTCGAAGTGATCGAAGGCCCGCTCATGACCGGCATGAACGTGGTCGGTGACCTGTTCGGCGCGGGCAAGATGTTCCTGCCGCAAGTGGTGAAATCGGCGCGCGTGATGAAACAGGCCGTTGCGCATTTGATCCCGTATATCGAAGCAGAAAAACTACGTTCAGGCGATACCAGCACCAAGGGCAAGATCCTGATGGCGACCGTGAAAGGCGATGTGCACGACATCGGCAAGAACATCGTCACCGTGGTGTTGCAGTGCAACAACTTCGAAGTCATCAACATGGGCGTAATGGTGCCCGCCCAGCAGATACTGGATGCCGCGCGCGAACACAACGCTGATGTGATCGGTTTGTCCGGCCTGATCACCCCGTCGCTGGAAGAAATGGCGCATGTGGCGAAAGAGATGGAACGTCAGGGATTCACCATTCCGCTGCTAATCGGCGGCGCGACCACCTCGCGCGTGCATACCGCAGTAAAGATCGAACCTAACTATCCTAGCGGCACTGTGGTGTATGTCACCGATGCATCGCGCGCGGTGGGTGTGTGCAGCAACCTGCTCTCTGCGACGTTGCGTGATAACTACGTCACGGAGCTCAAGACCGACTACCAGGCCGCTCGCGATCAGCACGAGGGCAAAAAAGGCAAGGCGAACCACGTATCGCTGGCCGAAGCACGCGCGCATGGCCTGAAAATCAACTGGCAAAAACATTCGCCGCCAAAACCCAAGCTGCTCGGCGTGCAGAAGCTGGAAGCTTATCCGCTGGAGGTACTCACAGAGTACATAGACTGGTCGCCGTTTTTCCAGGCATGGGAACTGTCAGGACGCTATCCGAAGATATTGCAGGACGAAGTGGCAGGTGAAGAAGCGCGCAAACTATTCGCCGACGCCCAAGAGATGCTGAAAAAGATCGTCCAGGAAAAGTGGCTCACCGCCAACGCCGTGTTTGGCCTGTTCCCGGCCAACACTGTGAACAGCGACGATATCGAGATCTACGCGGATGACTCGCGCAAGAAAATCGCGATGACCTGGCACAACCTGCGCCAGCAGACCAAGAAGCCGGACAACATTCCCAACTACTGTCTGGCTGATTTCATCGCGCCAAAAGAAAGTGGCGTGCAAGACTATATCGGCGGCTTCGCCGTCACCACTGGCATCGGCATCGAAAAGAAGCTGAAGGAATTCGAGCAAGCGCATGACGACTACAGCGCCATCATGCTGCAAGCACTGGCTGACAGGTTAGCCGAAGCCTTCGCCGAACACCTGCATCTGCGCGTGCGCCACGAGTTCTGGGGTTATGCTTCAGATGAAGCCTTGAACAACGAAGACCTCATCGCCGAAAAATATCGCGGCATCCGCCCCGCACCAGGCTACCCCGCCTGTCCCGAGCACAGCGAGAAGGCTCCGCTTTTCGAGCTGCTGCAAGCGCCCAAGAACGCAGGCATCACGCTCACCGAGAGTTTCGCCATGCTGCCTACTGCCGCCGTCAGCGGTTTCTACTTTTCACACCCCCAGACGAAATACTTCGCCACCGGCAAGGTGGACAGGGATCAGGTGGCGGATTATGCGCAGCGCAAGGGCTGGACGCTGGAAGAGGCAGAACGCTGGTTGGCGCCGGTGTTGAGTTACTAAATAATCGCTTTAACTGCACAGGGCACAATAACCAGCGAACATTACGCCGTTCAAACAAATCAATGTTGTAATACGCTACACTTTAGTTTGCCCCAGAAAAATACCAAAGGAGCTTTTATGAAACACATTGCATTTTTACCACTTGCCTTATTGTTGTCCGCAGGCACTATTTCAATCACCGCCTGCACACAGCAGGCCACACCTTCCTTAGGAGCAAGCAACGTGACCGAACTCATCAAGACCGACATCAAATCAGGCACCGGGGCAGAAGCTGTTGCAGGCAGGCAAGTATCGGTGCATTACACCGGCTGGCTGTACGACACTTCCGCGCCGGATAACAAGGGCATTAAGTTCGACAGCTCTCGCGACCGCAATCAACCTTTCAATTTTCCGCTGGGCGCGGGTCGCGTCATCAGGGGATGGGACGAGGGCGTGGCAGGCATGAAGATCGGTGGACAGCGCACGCTGATCATTCCACCGCATATGGGTTATGGTGCACGTGGCGCGGGTGGCGTGATTCCGCCAAATGCGACATTGATATTCGATGTGGAATTGCTTGGAGTCAATTAAGCCGTCCGCACTAAGCTCGATGGATGTGGTGTATTTTATTTTGAAACATAAATTCTTTCCCTCTCCTGCTTGCGGGAGAGGGTATTGTTGAAATGAAGCGATAATGCATATCCACATCCTCGGCATCTGCGGCACCTTCATGGGCGGTATCGCGGCCATCGCGAAACAGTCCGGTTACCGCGTCACGGGCTGTGACGCCAATGTCTATCCGCCGATGAGCACGCAGCTTGAGGCGCAAGGCATCGAGCTCATCGAGGGCTGGGACGTGGAACAACTCGACCTGAAGCCGGATATGTTCGTCATCGGCAATGTAGTATCGCGCGGCAATCCGCTGATGGAAGAAATTCTCAACCGCGGCCTGCCATATACCTCAGGTCCGCAATGGCTGGCTGATACCTTGTTGCACGACAAGTGGGTGCTGGGTGTGGCAGGAACACATGGCAAGACTTCGGTCACGGCAATGCTGGCGTGGATACTGGAACATGCAGGACTGAACCCCGGTTTCCTGATCGGGGGCGTGCCGCAGAATTTTGGTATTTCGGCGCGCATCACCGATTCTTCTTTCTTTGTTATCGAAGCTGATGAATACGACACCGCTTTTTTCGACAAGCGTTCCAAGTTCGTGCATTACCATCCGCGCACCGTGATCCTGAACAACCTCGAGTTCGACCACGCCGACATCTTTCCCGATCTCGCGGCCATCGAAACGCAGTTTCACCACCTGGTGCGCACTGTGCCCGGTAACGGACTGGTGGTGTGCAACGGGCGCGAAGAGTCACTGGATCGTGTCATCAAACGCGGCTGCTGGACGCCGGTGGAGCAATTCGGCAGCGAGGGCGACTGGAACATTACTGCCAGCAATGAGGTGACGTTCAAAGGCGAAGTCCAGGGCACGCTGCAATGGGAGCTGACAGGCGAACACAACAGCATGAACGCACTGGCTGCACTGGCCGCAGCACGCCATGCCGGTGTGCCCGTAGCGCAGGGCCTGGCCGCCCTGGCGGAGTTCAAAAACGTGAAGCGCCGCATGGAAGTACTCGGTACGGTCAACGGCATCACCGTCTACGATGACTTCGCGCATCATCCGACTGCAATCGCTGCCACCGTAGCCGGTCTGCGCCGCAAGGCAGGCGAGGCACGCATTCTGGCCGTCCTGGAGCCACGCTCCAACACCATGAAACTGGGTGTGATGAAAGAGGCATTGCCCACCAGCCTGAAAGATGCCGATCTGATCTTCTGCTATGCCGGAAACCTGGGCTGGGATGCGCGCAGTGCGCTTACCCCGCTGGGAGACAAGGCGGTGGTGAAAAACGATCTTGACGCGCTGATCGAAGCGATTACCGCCGTTGCCAGGTCAGGCGACCAGGTTCTGGTGATGAGCAACGGAGGATTCGGCGGAATACACGAGAAGCTGCTGAAGCGGTTGTAAGCTGCTGCGCGCCCGGATTGCGTTGCGGGCTCCTAGCACTCCGGCCTGCTCGCAACGCTTTCAACAAACGAGTCAAACACTACTTGTGTTCCTCGACAATGGCATTCAGCCTGGTCAGGCATGTCACCGTTTTTCTGGATTGTTCTTCAAAGCTGCCCTTCAGGATTTGTTGCGCAAGCTGGGTATCCCCGACCTGGTGCGCTTCGACAACCTGGGCGGCATGCTGGTGAAATTTCGCGTGTTCCTCCACCAGTTTTGAATATTCCGGGTGATGCCCGAAGCGTGTCTTGCCGTCAGTGTGTATCCATTTGCCCAGCACACACAGGTGGTCCACACGTATATTCCCGGGTTGCAGATCCTCGCTGGAACGGCCTTCCAGATATTCATTAAGACGTTTTTTCCACGCCGAGTGCACCAGCATGGCATCGTACATGTTGATGACTTCGGTAATTTCTTCCTCGGGGTTCGATCTGGATAGACCAAATGCGGCAACAATTTTTCCAAACATGACTGCCCTTTTCAGAAACACAGGGCGCTAAAAGTTATAGCCTGAGGGGTTTTCAGTCTATCACCCGTTCGAGGCATGCCTGCATAATTCCAAAAGGTGGGACGGCGATCAGAACTTATGTGTTGCCTGGCTATTGATCGCTGTTTTACAAGGTTTTTACTGCGAATTTCTTTTCCTCAACGGCATTGCAATTATTGCAGGATGAATTCGATTATTTCGGTTGGTTCTTCTGAAAAAGCCTTGCCCAGACTGACCGTTCCCGCTCCGTGCAGCACGATTTGCTGGTGACTGAGCGGGACGACCTGATTGTCGCTGAAGCGGATAAAAGTTCCGTTCACGCTAAAGTCTGTAATCAGAAACTTTCCGAAGTTATATTCGATACTGGCATGCTGGCGGGAAGCCAGCTTATCCCGAATCACCATATCGCAATCGCTACCGCGGCCCAGCACGATGCTTTTTTTCGTTTCGCTCAATGTGATGACCTGCTGGTGGTAGCGCAATACCAGTTCATTTCTGGTTCCGGTTGGTTTGCGAAATGCGCGCATTCCAATACGGGTATTGGTCGTATCTCCCTGCTCCCAGGTGACCTGGTACACATCGGTGGCTTCCCCCTTGCCTCGAAACTCGGTGCGCATCACCTGATGTACCTGTAAACGCATATGCTTCGGAAGTTCATCCACCAAAGCTTGTGTGGTCAGTATCTGACGCGCGCGTGTAATGGCCGTGACATGCGCTGCGATGTTTACCGTGTCTCCGTAGGCATCACCCCCTTCAAAGATGACCTCGCCATAATGCATTCCGATGCGGATACTGATCGGCAGGTCGCCACCGCCGGGGCAGTGCTTCTCCACTGCACGCTGCATGGCACAGGCCGCACTGATTGCGCTGTTTGCTTCCGCAAACGTACACATGATCTCGTCGCCGATGGTCTTGATCAATACACCCAGATGGGCAGTCATTTCCTGCTTGAGAATATCGAGTGTGGTTGCAACCAGTTGCAGTGCCAGCTTGTTGCCCAGCTTGTCATACAGCGAGGTGCTGCCGCTGATATCGGCAAACATGATTACTGCTTTTTTTTGTGTTGCAGTCATCAGCCGTTCGCTCCGAACATCATCCGTTTTGCCACGAATTTCTTTGCAGGCGGAATGCGGTCCAGTAATGTAAGTGCGGCAGAACGCACGAGACCCAGCACCGGAAGGTCGTTGGAAAAAAGACGCACCAGTCCGTCAGTAAAACGGATACCCGCGTTGCGGTCGATGCGTCGCGATTTGCGGTATGCGGCACACATTGCTGCAGAACCGATGTCTTCCGGGGCGCTGTCGAGAATTACCTGCGCCAGTTCCCATGCGTCGCGGATACCCATATTGAATCCCTGGCCCGCAAATGGATGTAGTGTTTGCGCGGCATTGCCGATAAGCACGGTATGCGGGAAGGTAATGTCAGGGGCGCGCTTCAGGCGTAGCGGGTAACAACTGCGCTTGCCCACACCTGTGAATGTCCCCACGCGATCGCCGAAGTGTTCCTGCAGATATTGCAGAAAATCTGCATCAGCCCAGGTCAGCATTTCCTGAGCCTTGTCATGCGATGCGGTCAGCACCAACTCGTACCCGTCCAGATACGGCAGGAGTGCCATTGGCCCCTGTGCGGTGAAATGTTCAAACGCAACGCCCGGACGGAAATGCGTGCTGGTGATGTGAGCGATGATCCCGCTTTGTCCGTAGTCCTGAATCTGCGGCGGATGCGAAGTTTCGAGCAGTTTGCCGCCTTCGGCAACGACTGCGAGACGTGCATCTAGCGTGTGCGTTTTTCCGTGATATTGATAAGTAAGAATTGTGCCATCGCCCGGGTTATGCAGATCGCTCACCGCTGCGCCATACAGGCAGGTGATATCGGATTGCTGTAGACCCTGTTGCAAAGCGGCGTGCAGCGTCGTGTAGGGCAGCACATACCCCATTTCAGGAACGTTCAATTCCTCGGCGCGCAGGACAGTATGACCAGGGGTATTTTTTTGTGTGATTTCGATAATCTCGATGCCGCTGGCATCCTGTATCTTCTGCCATGCGCCCAGCCGTTGCAGCAGCAGACGGGTGCCGTAAGCCAGCGCCAGTGCGCGCGGGTCGGTGCTATTAATCGGTGTGTCGCGCGCCTCGAGCAAAACCACATTCAAGTCGTTGCCCTGCAGTGCGAGAGCCAGCGCGGCGCCGACAGGGCCGCCGCCAACAATGGCAACATCACACTTTTTCTTAATCATGGCGCATGGCCTCCTCGATCTCATTCACTTCCTTCGGCGCATCTATCGATATAACTTCATTGCCATTGGCAGTGATAAGCACATCGTCCTCGATGCGGATGCCGATATTCCACAGTTCGCGCGGAATATTATCACCAGGCCTGATGTAGCAACCCGGCTCAACGGTAAGCGCCATACCCGGCTGCAGGGGACGCCACTGTTCATCTATTTTATATTCGCCCACATCATGAACATCCATCCCCAGCCAGTGCCCGGTGCGGTGCATGTAGAACTGTTTATAACTCTCGGTCTCCAGTACTGATTCTACAGAGCCTTGGCAAAGTTTGAGGTCCAAAAGGCCTTGCGCCAGTATTTTTAATGCTGCTTCATGCGGTGCGCTCCACAGATTACCCGGTTTCGCCGCATCTATCGCAGCGGCCTGGGCAGCAAGCACGATTTCATATACCTCTTTCTGGGCAGGGTTGAACTTGCCGTTCACCGGAAAAGTACGCGTAATATCGGAGGCATAGCCTTCGAGTTCGCAGCCCGCATCAATCAACAGCAGATCGCCATCGTTAAGCCGGGCATTAGCGATCTCCAAAAAGCGCTCGATACCATTAATAGTGCCGTTAGCGCCGGAGCGTCGGCG
>JBNLBY010000011.1:0-45528 GCA_050303535.1 Sideroxydans sp.
GTAGATGCAACTCACGCTGGCGACCACAAGCACATCGCGCCGGCTGATCAATGAGCTTGTCGCAGCAATCCGCAGGCGCTCGATCTCGTCGTTGATACTGGAATCTTTCTCGATGTAGGTGTCCGTCTGCGGCACATAGGCCTCGGGCTGGTAATAGTCATAATAGGAAACGAAATACTCCACCGCATTTTCGGGAAAGAACTCGCGCATCTCCGAATACAACTGCGCCGCCAGTGTTTTATTGGGTGCCATGACAATGGCCGGCCGCCCGGTACGCGCGATCACGTTTGCCATGGTGAAAGTCTTGCCCGAGCCGGTCACGCCCAGCAGCGTCTGGTACGCCAAGCCGTCATTGATGCCCTCCACAAGTTGCGCAATAGCCGTGGGCTGGTCACCTGCCGGTTCGAATGGCAGGTGCAGGAGATAGGGACTGTTGGGGAAAGTAATGGTCTTCATGGTCAGCCGCGTATTGTACGGGGAATGTTGAGATTGCCAAACCTTGCGGACAAAATGTCTGACATATGACGTGCTAGAGGCATTCAGCAACCTTGACAACGCGTGGAGCAATAGGTGACATTGTCGCTCTATAAATTTGTTTCCCCAAATTACGCTGACGACATAGGAGCGCGCATGCGAATATTGACATACAAGCGTACTCATGTAGGCGACCCTGATCAGTTTGGACGCTTCGGAATCAATGATTGTATGGGGAAAGTTAGAAACTTTTCTTACGATGCAGTGATTGGTGTCGGTGGCACGGGATACGAACCAAGGCGTCACGGGATTGACCGCAAGATCAACTGGGTTGGGATAGGCCCCAAACGAGCATCTCGCATAAACGGTTATCGCGCTGGTGTAATCGAGTTTGAACATTTCGTTCTTTTTGAACGCTTTGGCCCGTTACTTCACAGTCTGGCACCACACCTCGCCAGAAAGATCTTCAATGGACGCCGCTACATTTTGGATGCGTACTCAGAGATAGAGAAGACTGAGGCTATTGCAATCGTTGAGTGGGCGAAAAATGTTGCAGGCCATTCTGTGTCACAACTTGAGCTTGCCGCCGTCAAGTGCAAGATACAAACCAAATGTCGAACACCGCCCGAACCTCAGTTGCATCGGATCTGTACGAAAAACCGCACAAGGCGGTGAATTCAGATTTTAGACAGTATGGATTTGATATCGCCATGGACGACTCCAAGCGCAAACGATGGTCCCAGCACGTAACCGAAACCAGCGACGCCCTGGATCTCGAGGCGGGTGTATTCACGCTCGACGACCCGCGGCAGATCGCCAATTCGCTCAAGCGCTCTGCCGAGCGCAGCCGGCGCCGCAAGAGCGATCCATTTAGTTCTGCGATGTCGATGCTTACGTTTTACATCAATCGGGCTGGCGGGCAGCTTCCGGCCAGGCAACGAGCTAGACTTGAAGCTGCCAAGGATGAACTGCGAAACCTCTTCGGAAGGCCACGCAGAAAGCGCGGCAGGATGGGTTGAGCAACGCGACACCCATCGCCTGAAGGTTCGGGGGCTTTGCGCTCGAGACTGTTCGACAAGAATTACCGGCTTTATATCAACGAGGAAAACTTTCCAGAAAGTTTTCAACAGAATCGATAGATCACTGGCAAGCTTCAGGATATTCACTTATAAACTTCCGCCAACCCTTTAACTCGTCATAGATTGCCGGCACCTCACCTCTGACAACTTTCATAAAATATTCCTCTCTGGGAAGAACCGGTTTAAGTGTACCTTTGGTTATAGCCATCCAGTATTTTCCGTAATTCCGAATCATGAATTGAGCCCTTGGACCGTAATCATCGCTTAAATCAACGTCACAACCCCCCTCGCGAAAATACCGAAGATGTTCCTCCGGATAAATATTTTTCACTTCATCCATTCGACCCAGGATGTATGCAATCATTTCCTCATCTTCAAGAATGGAAGTGTGACTGTTGTTGAATCCAAACTGGCCTTGAGACTGTTTCTGGGCAAGGGGATGTAATTGACTCGATAGTGGAACGACCCCGTCACTGTTTTCGCTGAGCTTAAGGGTGTCCGGATTCTGATATGCATAAATGAGTTGATGGTTTAAAAATTCAGGCAATGGTTTTCGATATAGCCTTTTAATGAACCGGTTTTCAGGATTCAAGTCCCGCCATGCCGGTAGCACAATTGGGGCATGTTTCTCACCTGTAGCCGCAGCAGGATGCCCTCCAAATGGGGTTGCAATGGAAATATATAACACAACTTTGTTTTCGCCCGGTTTATCACCATACTTGTTCAAGGCTTCTCTTACGACAAGCCCTCCCATGCTGTGCGCCACAATGATCACTGGCATATGCCTGTAGGAAGCTACTTTTCCGGATAAAAATATTTCGTAAAAAAGTTCACCCAGCTGTTCAAGATCGCCACCAGACGGGTAGTAATAAAATAATGGCTTATATTTATTTCGATCAAGACGTTTTACGATTGGTAAAAATGCCCGCGAGCTTCCCCCAATTCCATGAACAAAAACAACAGGTATTTTGAACATGGAATCTTCTTCAAGCGCGTAAAACCCGGTTGGCACTTTTTCGCTGAACGACGCAGGATCATACATTCCTAACGTGGCAATATTTTCATCAAAAATCGGATCATCAAGACTGCGAATTGCTCCTGCTGGATAGAAAAGGGATTTCTTCGTTTCGGAAATTCTCGGCATGGGTATGTTCTCAACCCAGTCAATGCGTTTTGGTGCTGTCAGCTGGATATCAACATGACCCAGAACCTTTTGCGGTGTATTGGCCTCTTTCAACTCAATCGTTCTTTGCCCCACTACTTCCGACTGATCAAATATTTTATTTCCATCCTGGTCTGCAAACACCAGCAAAGTGTAAGCACCTTCAGGCAACTTCAGACCGTAATGCGTTCCTGTTCCGGGAAAGTGCATTGTGTCCACATGCTCATTTTTTTTGAACTTGTCTGAATAAGCAGCAACTGCCAGGTAATCATCAGAATATCTGCCGGGCTCATCAATGGTTTTGCCGAATACAAAAAAGTTCTCATTTTCTATCATATGTTTCAAATGAGTCTGACTCGGATCGGCATTTTGAATACGTGAATACTCTGCCTGAACAGAAGCATATTTAAGGTACGTGCATGAACAGAGGAAGAAAGGCAAAATTGAACAGCAGAGCAGAAATCTCACTTTGGACTCCTTTGGTGAGCCAGATATAGCAGAGGAAAGCATGAACTTTCCGAAAACCTCTTTCCTGAAGGATAGAAAACACAACCGCCCAAGTCAAATCAAACTCACCCGGAATCCTCATCTCAGTAATCCGATTTTCACCATACTGGAATTCATCAACCAATACCTTTTCATCCGGGTGCTTGCCCCCATCGCCTGCCTTATGAAGTTCATGCTATGGCAGCTACCACAAAAAAGTATGTTTAATATCCATACTTTATGGATATACTGGCAACCCATCCCACTCGCTTATTTGTAGCAATTTCAGCGGAGGTGTGCATGAATGCCAAAGATCGTGCCCTGATCGAACGGAACAGCCTGTTCACCGGGGTGGACTTCTCCGATATTGAATACATGCTGGAACGCTGCGTCCTGTACGAACTGGATAGCGGCGAAAAACTGCTGCAGCCAGAGGTATTCAACCACCATCTGTTCCTGATTCTGGAAGGTGAGTTGAGCGTTCATCTGATCGGCAAGGAAACGCTGGAACATGTCTCGCTCGGTGAAGGGGAATGCGCGGGCGAAGTCTCACTGGTGGACGGCAAGAAGCCTTCGGCACTGGTTGTCGCGGCCAAGCCAACCCGCGTCCTGGCTGTACCGCACGATACCGTATGGTCACTGGTCAACCAGTCGCATGATGTTGCGCGCAATCTCTTGTCCATCATCGCCAGCCGCATGCGCAACGACAATTCCGCCCTCCTCACTTCACACCATAAACATACCCAGTATAAACATCAGGCGTTCATCGATGCGCTCACGGGTGTGCATAACCGCCAGTGGATGAACGAGGCCTTTCCCAGAGCACAGCAGCGCTGCGCTCTGAATCAGGTTCAAAGCGCCATCATGATGATCGACATCGACCACTTCAAACTGGTAAACGACAACTACGGGCACCTGATCGGCGATGTAACCTTGAAGTCACTGGCAAACATCATTCAGACCAATCTGCGGCCACATGACCTGCTGGTGCGATACGGCGGGGAAGAGTTCGTCATCCTGTTTCCAGACACCGGGATCGATGAAGCGAAGTCCATTGCCGAGCGCCTGCGTTCCAGAGTTGCCGCCAGCGATATACATGCCAACGATCTGGTACTCAATATCACCATCTCCATCGGCATCGCGCTGGTGGAATACGACGGCAAACTCGAAGAATATATTGGCAACGCCGACCGTGCGTTGTACCGGGCCAAAGAGGCCGGGCGCAACCGGGTGGAGGTCGCTACCTGAAGTAAATCGCCAGAGATGTCGGTGAGCGAGAGATTCATCCTGCCTTCTGCATCGGGAAAGACACGGTAGGAAAGGATGCGTTCGAGCAGACGCTGGGCGGCAGTCTCATCATCATGCTTTTCGATACCGATCAGCACCAGCAGCCCGCGAGCTATCTTCCCGGTAATGTTGCCATCCACTTTGACGCTTGCTTCACTGACGCGTTGTATCAATCCGATCATGTATACAATCTCTCACGACAAGCGTTCGTGCCGGACTGAATTCCGACTGCCTGATGTTTCTAGCTGGGGTTATCCACCGAGAACATGCTCCACGGATAGGTGATAAACAGCTGGCTTTGTGTCCCTTCATCTCCTTTGGCAAGGTCGAAACGGATAACCACCCCGGACAAGATCAAGCGTGCCCCGATGCCGTAACTATCGTGTTTGCTTTTGAACAGCTGGCCGAATTCATTTGCCACCATGCCTTGTTCCCAGAAGGCTGCCAACTGGATACCGGTGCGTATCCCCCTAGCCAGATAGATGTCGAACGGGGTACGTTCGTCTGTCAGATTCCAGCGGTATTCGACGCCATAAAACAGTGCCTGCCCGGCGTAGAAACGCCAGTTATCATAAGATCGCAACCGTTGTGTCCCGCCCAGCGCTGTAGCAGTTCCATATCGGTTGTTCTCCAGCTTTCCCGAAAGCAGGCTGGCTTCGGCTGACAGACAGGTATCACGATCAGGTCCGGCGGGATATTGATCGCAATTCAGTCCCTGCTGCTGTTGCAACGTGGCATAGTCTGTCGTTCCCTGGCGGGTAACATGGGCGCGCGAGTAAAACAGATTGAAAACCAGGGTGTCCCATTTGCGCGTCGGCACATAACCAGTAAAGTTGTAGTCGTTGACGTAGTACTCGCTTTCATATGCATTGGTGCTATGAGGCAAACGGCTGGAAAATTCGAAACGAGCACCCTTGCGCGGATCAAGCCGATCATCAGTCAAATCAATGGAACCGCCCAGACTGTAGTAAATGCCGCTTTTCCAGCTGGTATCCAGCCCGGAATAGGCCTGGTTGTTATTGTCCAATACCTCAATCAGACGATTGTGCCCGTCCAGCATGCGCACAAACATTTCATAGCGGCGTTCGTCGAAGGTCAGAGTCAGTTGTCCCAGCAGATATCTTCCTTCTATCTTCGGGTGGATCACATTGGTCGGGTCTGAATTGGCGCCAACGCCATAGGATGTGGTCGTAATCCTGTAGTCGTTATATCCCACGTCGAATATCAGACGCTGCGGCAATATGTGGTAATCAAGCAAAGCCAGACCAGTCGCCTTGATATCGCCGCGCACATAGTAGCCGGTAACGTCGGTATCGCCACCGCCTATATTCGACACGCTGACACCGAGCCCGGTTGCTTTTCCCATGCCGGGGATTTCTCCAACAATCGGATAAATGTAGTAGGCAAAGTCGCGCCCGAACTGATCCTTGCGCCGCTCGATCACCTTGGCAAAACCTGCAGTACTGACCATCGTCAACATAAGCACACTGCACAGGAGCTTTCCGACTTCCAGATGCATAATGAACCCTGATTGTTATTGAGAGGTTTTTGCGACTCGCGGGCGATTCTATTCGCCCATTTGGTTAATTACAATTCAATTCATGCTCACAAAGCCGTTTTTTATTTAATGCTGGAAACAGAGATGACAAAGTTCAGCCTGTGTGATAGTGATCAGCGCCACGAAAACAACCCGGTCTGCAATGCATAAAGAGCAGATGATATTTCTGCAGGCGATCCCACAGAACTTGCGCTGAAATATTCAGCGCAAGTTCTCAGTTGATTTTTTGTTCGTAGTGATCTTTCCTGGCGATATACACCGTGCGCTCAGCCACGGCATGAACGATACCGTTAGCATCTTTCAACTCGACTCGGTAAATCCGCTCAACTTCAGGTTGGCGCATCAAAATGTCACGCACCTCGGCAATTTCCTCAGCACTGACGATACAATCGGCATATAAGGTACTACGCCCCGGGCGCTTGTACTGAATGCTGGCTGCTTTGTCCCACACGACATAAGCTGGCCCCAGCGCCGCGATCAACAGAAACGGATGCGGACCATCGGTAATGGCAAACAGCGAACCGCCGAATATCGAACCCACCAGGTTGCGCGTTCCGCGATTGAAAGGAAGCCGCACTCGAATCAGCGTCAGGTCAGGCGATACATAGTCGACGCGTCCACCTGTTCTGCGATACGCCGGGTGCCAGTTAAACCCATAGCGAATCACATGTGGTTTCCACGAATGGGGCAACTTTTCCAGCAAACTCATCTCTCGGCACGCTTCTTCAAATTACCAGATCAGGCAGCAATACGTTCTGCCATACCTCCCTTGCTGGGTTCGACATTGCGCTTGTTTGCTGTAGCAACGTCGAAGTCGAACGGAAAGTCGTCGACACGCACGACAATATCACGCAGTTCATCACGGCGTTTCAGCACGGCATATTCATCGGCGTTAACCACGCCCTGCTTGAATGCCACATGGGCAATGTCGCGCACGTTGGCGTCAGGATTGTTTTCGAACAAACCACGTTTCTCGGCCTCGCGCACCTTGGCGTCGATAGGTTCTGCGGCAATGGTGGCGGCAAGCGCCTGTTCGATGGCGCCCACTGGATCGTCAGTCGTTTTCGGGATGTAGCAGTCGGCGGTAAAGCGGTCGCGCGTCGCCGATGGATTGATCATCAGTTTCGCCACTTGATGGCCGACCTCGTCTGACTGCACCGCAAACGGACGTCCAAGCGGGAAGATCACCAGGTTCAGGAACAAACTCACCAGCTTGTTCGGATAGTTGGCAAGCACGCCCTTGAAGGCTTCCTGCGCCTGATAGCGTGCGTTCTGCATGTTCCAGTGCAGCAGCGGCGCATCGGCTTTCTCGCCGACGTCCTGGTAGCGCTTCAGCGCGGCCGACATCAGATACATCTGCGCCAGGATATCGCCCAGGCGCGCCGAGATTTTCTCGCGCCGCTTCAGGCTGCCGCCGAGTACCAGCATGGACACATCGGAAAGAAAGGCGAATGCAGCAGAGAAACGCGTGAGTTGCCTGTAGTACTGCTTCGTTTCCGGCGCAACGTTTGCCGGTGCGCCGGCGAAGAACGCACCGGTGAGTCCATGCCAGAACGCGCGCACACCGTTGCGGAATGAGAAGGCCATGTGTCCGAACAGTGCGCCGTCGAAATCGCGCAATGCCTGCGCGGTATCCGGATTGTTCGCGGCATGCATTTCCTTCAGCACGTAAGGATGGCAGCGGAGCGCCCCCTTGCCGAACAGGATCAGGCTGCGCTTGAGAATATTCGCGCCTTCGACGGTGATGCCGATAGGCACCTGCTGGTAGGCACGGCCGAGGAAGTTCGATGGGCCGAGGCAGATGCCCTTGCCGCCGATCACATCCATGCCGTCATTGACCACCTTGCGCGCAAGTTCGGTGACGTGATACTTGGCGATGGCCGAGGCCACCGAAGGTTTTTCGCCAAGATCGATCGCGCCTGCGGTCATCGAACGCGTGGCATCCATGAGGTAGGTGTAGGCGCCGATGCGGGTCAGTGCTTCTTCGACGCCTTCGAACTTGCCGACCGCCATCCTGAACTGGCTGCGTACGCGTGCATAAGCACCGACCGCACGCGCGGTGAGTTTGGCCATGCCGGTATTCGACGACGGCAACGAAATGGAACGGCCCGCAGCCAGACATTCCATCAGCATGCGCCAGCCGCGGCCCGCCATTGCCGGGCCTCCGATGATGAATTCAAGCGGCATGAACACATCCTTGCCGCGTGTCGGACCGGTGGTGAATACGGCATTGAGCGGGAAGTGACGATTGCCGACCTCGACGCCGGGATGGTCGTGCGGCACCAGCGCGCAGGTGATGCCGAGCTCTTTCTGATCGCCGAGCAGTCCATCGGGGTCATACAGACGGAACGCCAGTCCGAGGATGGTGCATAGCGGCGCAAGCGTGATATAGCGCTTGTCCCAAGTGACGCGCATGCCCAGCACTTCCTTGCCCTGCCACTGGCCCTTGCACACGATGCCCGCATCCGGGATGGATGCAGCGTCGGAACCGGCCCACGGCGAGGTGAGTGCGAATGCCGGAATCTCGATACCCTTGGCGAGCCGCGGCAAGTAGTAATTCTTTTGTTCCTCGGTACCGTAGTGCAGCAGTAGTTCAGCTGGACCGAGCGAGTTCGGCACCATGACTGTGACGCCCAACACCGACGAACGCGTGGAAAGTTTTTGCACCACTTGCGAATGCGCATAAGCGGAAAATTCCAAGCCGCCGTATTTCTTCGGGATGATCATGCCGAGGAAACCCTTGTCCTTGATGTACTGCCAGGCTTCGGGCGGCATGTCGTAGCTGGTCTGGGTCGCTTTCCAGTCATCGACCAGGCGGCAGGCCTCGTCGACCTCATTGTCGAGAAAGGACTGCTCGGCGGCGTTCAGTTTGGGCTGCGGGTAAGCGTGAAGTTTTTTCCAGTCCGGATTGCCGCGGAACAGTTCACCCTCCCACCAGACCGTGCCCGCTTCCAGCGCTTCGCGTTCGGTATCGGACATCTGCGGCAGGATCTTTTTGTAGACCGCCAGTAGCGGCGCGCTGAGGATTGCACGCCGCAGCGGACGTACAACGAGCAAGGAGACCAGAACGGCTCCGGCAAGCAATAATGTGAATGCAATAGTGGACATGATGGCTATCTCCTGAATGTTTGGTTACAAATTCCTGCCTTGTTATGCAGTGGCATTGTTGCCGGACACAGTACCGGTCGCCGGCTCGACGTTGTTTTCAAGTTGTGGCAGCGGCGCACGCAGCCCGCCAAGCAGGAAGGACATCAGGCGCGGCAACAGTTTTTCATCCTGTGCCACTGGGCCTTCTTCCACCTGCCAGTCGGTCACCAGTTCCAGTGCATCGGTACCGGCGATCGCATATGAAGTCGCACCCAGCATGAAGTGAAAACGCCACACGATTTCCGCCTTGGGCACATCCGGCAGCGAGCGGAACATCGCTTCCTTGTAGCGCTCCAGCACGTCGGCATACTCAGCCGACATGAAGGTGCGGATGAAATGCGACGGATCGGTGATGGTGCGGCCAAGCAGACGCAGGAAGGTTTCGCCTCCCGCCTTCTGGTCGGCGGCAACCCGGAACAGGGTGCCGAAAAAGCAGTCGATGACCACGGACGGCTTGAGCGGTTTTCCTGTCGCCCTGGCCTCAGCCTCGGCCTCATCCAGCAGACGCAACCGTTCCTGGTTGATGATTCCCAGCCGCCGCCGCAGTACAGCCTCCATCAACGCCTCCTTGGAACCGAAATGGTAATTGGCCGCTGCGAGGTTTACCCCGGCAGCGCTGGTCACCTGGCGCATCGAAGTTCCGTCGTATCCCTGCTGCATGAACATCAGCTCGGCCGCATCCAGAATGCGTTCACGGGTATCTTTTGGGCTTTCATTTTTTTGAGCTTTGACCATTGCGATGTCCTTTTCCTGAGAGGCATGCCCAACTTTTCGCGAATCATATATCCGTTCCGGATTTATTTCAAACGTTCGTTTGAAATAAATAATTCAATCTTTCAAAACCTTGACGCAATATAAGCATAAGTGATTGTTTTATAAAGTGCAGAAAACTACAATCAATGCCATGACTGCATTCAAACCCATACTGGAATCACTGCTCACCTGCCCTCACTGCGGGCACCAGAAACTGGAAACCATGCCCCAGGATGCATGCCAGTGGTTCTACGAATGCACCCACTGCCACACCCTGCTCAAACCCAAGCCCGGAGACTGTTGCGTGTATTGTTCCTATGGGAGTGTGGTGTGTCCGCCAGTGCAGGAAAACGGCAAGGGATGCTGCGGATAGGAACCTGGAGGGGATATAGTCTGCAAGCGAAAATCAGCTTACAACCCGATAATGAAGTTGAATTAACGCATTCATGCAATCTCGTCCCCAATCTTGGCAAACATAGAGACGTTTACTACCAAAACACACAGGAATTGATATCTATATCCAGAATTCGCCCAGCCAGTTGCCGCGCACGAAATCCAGCTTGACGAGCCTGGGCGCGATCTTGCGTACATTGGGAGTATCGATTTCGATCTCTGGTTGTCTGCCCAGACGGTCTGCGACTTCGAACGAACAAGCGGTAGAGGTAACAGGACGGAAGAAGACGGCGAGCTTGTCGCTGACGGCGACGGTGGCACGTTGCGGAACTGTCTCGTGGAAGTGGACGAATTTCTTCACGAGGCAAGAGAAGTAAAGCTCCATCTCCACCACCAGTGGTTGGGTGCGTTGTGCGAGTTCGCTCGCGGCAGCCTTGCTCCACTCTACCAGCACCTGCCTGCCGTTGATCTCGACCGTATTTTTGAATTGTGCGTTCATCGTGCCACCTCATAACACATGTGGCGCGATCTCTTCCACCATCGTACCGATCAGGTCGGTGTCGCAGTCCGGTGCAAGCACGGATGCATCGCCCATCGCGCCAGTCATTTCCAGTTTACGCACATCCCCCTGCTTGCTCAGGCGCGATTCACCGCCACAGCAATGGCAATACACATGATCGCCGTCGCGTTGTGCGCTGCGTATTGCCAGCGGCGCACCACACCCGCACTGCAACAGCGGCAAGCCGGGTTCGCTGTGCCCGACAATATGCGCCAACTGGTCGGTTCCGCTCAGTGCCAGAAAATGTTTCGCCAGTGATGCGTCAAACTGGTGGCCCAGTTCATCGCGGATGATATTGAGGGCTTTTTCCATCGGCATGCCTATGCGGTATGCCCGCGTGCTGGTCATGGCATCGAAGGCATCGGAAATACTGACGATGCGCGCAACTTCGGGAATGACATCGCCAGCAAGACCGTTCGGATAACCCTTGCCGTCGGGGCGTTCGTGGTGGCCGACCACCGCCTCGTAAGCCAGGTTCGCCAGTGGGTGGTTGGACAACAGTCGTCCGCCGACCGAAGGGTGGGTCTTGATGATGGAATATTCACCATCGGTAAGCCGCTCGGGTTTGTTGAGGATGGCGTCGGACACGCCGACTTTGCCCAAGTCGTGCAGGAAGCCGCCAATTTCGCACAATGCAATCTCGCGCTGTGACAATCCCGTCTCCTGTGCCAGCAATTTGGAGAATTGCGACACACGCCACAGGTGGCCGCCGGTGTAGGGATCGCGCGCCTCGACGATCATGGACAGGCCGAGCAGTGTATTCAACAAGGATTCCTTTTCGGACATCTGCGTCTCCTTTGTATCTGGTTTGTTTTCATAGAGCGTTCGGCCTGAGCCTGATCGAAAGCTCAATACGAACGGATTGATTCAATAGCGGCTGGTCAGTATGACCAGCCAATCGGGCATCACGCTCACCGCCCATGTCTCGAATGCTTTATCGGCACCTGACAACACCAGGATACCGATCAACAACAGTGCCGCACCAAATACCTTCCTGGCCTTTTGGCCCGCCTCCATCATACGCCCGCGCCACTTGCCTACAGCCTGCCGCGAAAGCATGCCGATGGCAAGCAGCGGCGCTGCCGCACCCAGGCTGAATATCAGCATTACCGCCGCGACCTGCGCCAATGCCTGCCCCTGGCTGGCCAGCGTAATTGCTACGCCCAGCGTGGGACCGACACACGGACTCCACACGATGCCAAGCAAAAGCCCCAGCACAAACTGGCCATGCAGACCGCCCAGGTTGAAACGTGCCAGCAGCCCATGCCCCATGCCCAGCTGGCTCATCGCCGCACTGAAACGCTCCTGCAAGACGCTTGAGAATAGCACCCCCCCGAACGCGATCAGCAGCACGCCGCCTGCTGCGCGCAACGTATCCTGTTCCAGCCCAATGGATCCTCCCAGCGAACCCAGCCCGACGCCGATCACTGCGAACGACAGCATCAAACCGCCCACCAGCACAACCGGGCCGAGCCGATGTGTACTCGCCGCCGAGCCCAGCAGGATGGGCACCAGCGGCAACACGCAGGGCGACAGCGTGGACAGCGCCCCGGCAAGGAACGACAAGCCATAGCTTGCGGCAGACAGTTCCATCGCCGCCCTTACAGCGCCTTGCGCAACAACTCGGCAATGCGGTCACGGTCGGTATCGCCGGTCACGCGCGCTACTTCCTTACCCCCTTTGAACACGATCAGCGTGCTTTGGTGCTGCACACCGAAGGCCTTCAGCACCGGTTTCTGCGTATCGAAATTCACGCGCAATACGTTGATGCCTTTGAACTCGTTCGTCGGCAACAATTTTTTCAGTACCCCGTCCTGAGCATGGCAGACCGGGCACCAGTCTGCATAAATAAACACCAGCGCAGGTTTACCCGATTTATTCAGCGCGTCCAGTTTGTCCTGTGTATAGGGTTCGCCAACAGCATGCGCGAACAGCGGAAACAGCATTGCCAGCAGGGCTACTAATCTTCCAATCATTTTCATGGTGTTCTCCTCTCATCCACCAATTCGTTTCGCCCTGAAAAATCGTTACAAAACTCTGTACCTCACCTGCTCATCGTGCGCAACACAAGCAGATGTTGTGAAACCGCTCCATTAGGGCGAGTGTTACCATTTGGCCCAACATCACCCGGCGGAGTCCGAATGAACCCGATCGATCCAGAAACATCGCAGGCGGCGCAACCAAAGCCGCTGCCCGCACAACATATCAACAACTTCCTGCGCCGCCTGCATCTGGGCGCCGAGGTGTATTACGTCGGCCAGTTGTGCGATGCCTGGCATATGTCCACGCCCGGCGGCAGCGATACCACCACCTTCCACTTGGTATGCCACGGCGATGCATGGATTCACATGACGGACGGCAGGGCGCCGGTGCGGATGACGGCGGGCGACATCGCTTTCTTTCCACACGACGCGGCACATACCTTCAGCGCGCACGCCGTCATTCCGCAACAACCGTTCGATTTCATGCATCCGGCGCCGCTGGACGCGCAGGCACCCGGCACCGGCCTGTTGTGCGGCCACCTGAAACTGCCTGCGCATATCCGCCGCCTGTTGCTCGCCGGGTTTCCCGAGTTCCTGCTGATCCGCCCGGATGACAGCCCGGTCGGCCGGCAGGTGCGCAGCCTGATCGAGATGATGACCGAGGAGGCGATGATGAACGGCCTGGGCGCATCCGCAATCCTGGATCGCCTGTCCGACACGCTGTTCCTGTATATCATCCGGCACGCGCTGCATCACGAACCGAAACTGTCGCCTTTGCTGGCGGCGCTATCGGACGAGCAGTTGCGTGCGGCCGTATCGGCCTTCGTTGATGCGCCCGCCGAAACGTGGACAGTGGAACGCATGGCCGACCTTGCGTACCAGTCGCGTTCCGCATTCTCGGAGCGCTTTACCCAGGTAGTCAGGATGACGCCCATGGAATTCGTCGCCACCTGGCGCATGCAACAGGCGACAGGCATGCTCGCCGACGAACACACCAGCATGCTGGATATCGCGCTACGCTGCGGCTACGAGTCCGAGGCCGCGTTCCGCAAGGCGTTTAAACGCATCGTCGGCGTCCCGCCGGGCAAAATACGCTCGAACTGATCCAGGGTTAAGGTCCGGACGATCGGACATGAAATCCGGCCAGCCGGGCATGGTGGAGCAGGCGCTGTTTTCCGAAAATGAATCACCGCAACGAGGTCAGTTGCATGACTCATTCAAAATTTTCGGAGGACATGATGAACCTGCTCAAATCCATTTTTATCAGCACCTACATGATGGCTATCATGGGCATTGCCGCTTACGCTGGCTGGATGCTTTATCAGGGCGAAAACCCGACTGCCTGGAGTGGCGTGCTACTGACTGTCGTGCCCATCCTGACAGTAATGATGCGCGCCATGATGTTCAAAAACCTGGCTCGCACCAGTGCGCATTTTCCGCTGATCAATCTGTTGGGTCTGGCTGGTGTAGTGCTGGCAGGATACATCTGGGTTACCACCAATACGGAAAGCCTGGCTGCGCTGCTGGCGGCCGGCGGCTGGGTTAGCTTCCTGCTCTATTCGTACTGGTATTCAACCTATAACAATCGCCAACCAAGCGAAAAACTGGTGATCGGCGCAAAACTGCCCCACTTCACCGTACGCGACGTCAATGACAACCTGGTCAGTTCGTCGCAATTGACGGACAGACCCGCAATCCTGATCTTCTATCGCGGCAACTGGTGCCCCTTCTGCTCTGCGCAATTGAAAGAACTGATCGCGCGCTACAAGGAGATCGACGCGCTCGGCGTACGTGTCGCCATGATCGCCCCGCAACCGCACGAAAATACAGTAGGCGTATCGAAAATCTACGATGCAAAATTCGACTTCCTCACTGATGAAGACAATGCAGCAGCACGTACGCTTGGCATCGAACACAAGAACGGCCTGCCTATGGGTATGCAGATGCTGGGATACGACAGCGATACCGTGATGCCGACAGTGATCATCACCGGCAAGGACGGCAAGATCGTCTGGACACATGAGACTGACAACTATCGTGTGCGTCCGGAGCCGGACACCTATCTGCAAGTGCTGCGCCAGCAGGGTGTGGTAGCGACAGTTTGATGGATATCAACCAAATATATGAAAGACAACTGTAAGCAATATTTCATATCATTCATACAAGGAGAGCGTCATGCCTAAAGCCATCTGGAACAATCAGGTCATCGCTGAAGCGCCAAGCAGCGAAATCCACCGTATCGAGGGCAATATCTATTTCCCGCCCGCTGCAGTGAAACGCGAATTCCTGCAGCCAAGCGATTCGCACAGCCATTGCCACTGGAAAGGAAAAGCGAGTTATTACAATGTTGTGGTTGACGGTAAGGTGAATGAAGATGCAGCATGGTACTACCCGGAGCCGTCTGCGATGGCTGCACGCATCAAGGATTACATTGCTTTCTGGAACGGTGTAAAAGTGGAGGACTGACTGACGATGACTGATACCACATTGATCGAGCGTTACAAAACGGTGCGTGCGCGTTCCGAATCGCTGTGCGCACCGCTGGAGGTCGAGGACTATTGTATCCAGGCCATGACCGATGTGAGCCCGCCAAAGTGGCATCTGGCACATGTCACCTGGTTCTTCGAGATGTTCATCCTGGTTCCGTTCGCCGCAAAGTACCAGATGTTCCAGAAAGAATTTGCGCATCTGTTCAATTCCTATTACGAAACCGCCGGCACTTTTTTTCCGCGCCCGCAACGCGGCATGCTGTCGCGCCCGACGGTGAAAGAGGTATACGAGTATCGCCATCATGTCGATGCTGCGATGCAGGATTTGCTGGCAAACATACCCGAGCAGCATGCCGCCGATATCCGGCTGCGCCTGCAACTCGGTACCGAGCACGAAATCCAGCATCAGGAATTACTGCTGATGGATACGCTGTATAACTTCTCCATCAACCCACTGCATCCTGCTTATCACAAGGTCGAACTGCCTCCTGCTGCCCAGACGCCTGCAATGGGCTGGCAGGAATTCGCTGCGGGCGTTATCGAGATCGGCCATGACGGCGACAGCTTTGCTTACGACAACGAGCGCCCGCGACACAAGACCTATGTGCAGAATTTTCGACTCGCCGCACGGCTGGTCACCAATGCGGAATACCTGGCTTTCATTGATGATGGCGGTTACTCGCGCGTCGATCTGTGGCTGTCCGATGCGTGGAGCACCGTCACCATGCGGCAATGGCAGGCGCCGTCGTACTGGTTCAGGGAAGGCAGCGACTGGATGCACTTCGACCTGACCGGCGCGCATGATCTGCGTCTGGACGAACCGGTGTCGCACTTGAGCTATTACGAAGCGGATGCCTATGCGCGCTGGGCAGGCAAACGCCTGCCGACCGAAGCGGAATGGGAACATGCGGCAAGCACTCAACCCATCAGCGGCAATTTTCTTGACAATGGTTTGTATGTGCCGCTTCCTGCGCAACAGGGCGGCCTGACCCAGATGTTTGGCGACTTGTGGGAATGGACGCAAAGCGCCTACCTGCCCTACCCCGGTTTCAAACCGCTGCCCGGCACACTGGGCGAATACAACGGCAAGTTCATGAGTGACCAGATGGTATTGCGCGGCGGTTGTTGTATCACGCCACAGGATCACATACGCGCCAGCTACCGTAACTTTTTCCGGGGGGCGGACCGCTGGCCATTCACCGGTCTGCGTCTGGCGGAGGATATGTAATGCGACACGAATCGCCGACACCCCAGGTTGAACAGGAAGATGATTTCCTCGCCAGTGTGCGCGAAGGTTTGCGCAAACAGCCAAAATCCATCCCGCCCAAATTTTTTTATGACGCGCACGGCTCGCACCTGTTCGACCTGATCTGCACCACGCCGGAGTATTACCCGACACGCACCGAGACCAGTATCCTCGAACGCTACGGCAAAGAAATGGCGGAAATGCTCGGCATTTCCTGCATGCTGATCGAACTGGGCAGCGGCAGTGCGACCAAGACGCCGTTATTGCTGCGGCATCTGGACGACGATGCCGTATATATTCCCATAGACATCTGTGAACCGCACTTGCTGCAAAGCACGCAACGCCTGCAAACGATGTTTCCCGTGATGAAAATGCATCCGCTATGCGCCGATTACCACCAGTTGCCCGTACATGCGATCAAGCGCCATGCCACCCGGCGGCGTGCAGTATTTTTCCCAGGCTCCACCATCGGTAATTGCACACCGGAAGAAGCGGTGCAGTTGCTGCAAAGCATTGCCGGCCTGGTCGGCACAAACGGTGCGCTGCTCATCGGCGTGGACTGCAAGAAATCGCCCGAAATACTCAACGCGGCTTACAACGATGCGGCCGGACATACTGCTGCCTTCAACCTCAACCTGCTCACGCGCATGCAGCGCGAATTGGGTGCGCAACTGGATGTCGAGAAGTTCGCCCACTATGCGTATTACAACGCGGCGCTGGGACGCATCGAGATGCATCTGGTCAGCCAGTGTCAGCAGAGCATAAAACTGGGGGAGGAATCTTTTGCGTTCGACGCAGGCGAAACCATCCACACAGAGAACTCGTACAAATACAGCGAGAAGGAATTCATGCATCTGGCACGCATGGCCGGCTGGCAACTCAAATCCACCTGGAGCGATCAGGACGGGTTGTTCAACGTGCATTACCTGAGCCTGTCTGCAGTCGAACCGCTAAAGCTGGCGCGCTGAGTATTCGACCTTGAACCGTATCCAGCTCGCCGCTTTTACCACGCTGACCATGATTGCTTTTGCCGGCAATTCGCTGTTCTGCCGCATGGCACTCAAGGAGACGAACATCGACGCCGCCAGTTTCACCAGCGTGCGGTTGCTGTCCGGTGCTGCGATGCTGTGGCTGTTGATGCGCTGGCAAAAACAATCTTCGTTCGCTCATGGCAGCTGGCGTTCTGCGCTGGCGCTGTTCATCTACGCGGTTACGCTGTCGTTCGCCTACCGCAGTATCGCCACCGGTGCGGGTGCGCTAATACTGTTCGGTGCGGTGCAGGTGACCATGATCGTTGCCGGATTCATCGCAGGCGAACGTATGAGCGCATTGCAAAGTCTGGGCTTCGCGGCGGCAATGGCCGGACTGGTGATATTGATGTCACCCGGTGTACAGGCACCGTCCCTGCTGGATTCGATTCTGATGCTGGCGAGCGGTATTGCCTGGGGCGTGTATTCGCTGTTCGGGCGCGGACTGCCAAATCCTGCTGCAGCGACTGCCGGGAATTTCCTGCGTGCTGCCCCGTTGACCGTTGCGCTTTCCCTGCTTGCGTTGCCCTGGCTGCGGCTGGATGCATACGGCGTGCTGTATGCCATGCTCTCCGGCGCACTGACCTCGGCTCTGGGTTATGTGCTGTGGTATCGCGTGTTGCAACACATGCGCGCGATGACCGCTTCGACGGTGCAACTTTCCGCGCCTGTGCTCGCCTCTGTCGGCGGTATCCTTATTCTGGGTGAAGCGCTCACGCACGATCTGGTGATCGCTTCCCTGCTGATACTCGGCGGGATCTGGCTGGTGTTGCGCTTCGGCAAGGTGTAACGCTTACTCGCGCGCTCGCTCGGCACTGACGATATTCTCCAGCGCCTGCATAATCACACTGCGCGGTGCGCCGATGTTCATGCGCATGAAGCCACTGCCCTGTTCGCCAAAATACACACCCGGACTCAAGCCCACGCCTGCTTTCTGTACAAAGAATTCCTTGAGTTGTTTGTCGCTCATCCCCATCGCCCGGCAGTCCAGCCACACCAGGTAGGTGCCTTCCGGTTCGATCATGCTGATCTGCGGCAGGTGCTGCTGCAAAAACTCCCGCACCATGTCGCGCGAACCGGCCAGATAGTCCATAAGCGCCTCCAGCCAGGGCGCGCCTTCGCGATAGGCCGCTTCGAACGCCGCGATGCTGAAAGGATTGCTGGCGCTGACATGCAGCGTATCGAATGCTTTGGTGATGGCTCTCCGATCCTGTTCTTCCGGTACCACCAGTGCAGACAGGCCAAGACCGGGGATGTTGAAGGTCTTGCTGGGGGCGACGGCGGAAACAATCTTTACTTTGTCGCTCAGGACAGCCAGCGGCACATGCCTGAAACCGGGATAGATCAGATCGGCATGTATCTCGTCCGAAACCACGGTAATGGCATGCTTCCTGCAAACCGCCAGTAGTGCCTGCAATTCATCGCACTGCCACACGCGACCGACCGGGTTATGCGGTGAACACAGGATCAACACACGCCCGCCTTCCCCCGCACAGCGTTCGAGGTCGTCCAGGTCGAGCGTATATCTTCCGTCTTGCAGTTTGAGCGGATTGAGCAGCAGCTTGCGCCCGCATATTTCCGGCGCGGAAAGGAACGGCGCATAGACCGGCGGCTGCACGATCACGCCATCTCCAGGCTGGCTCAGCGCCATGATGCAGGCATGCAGGGATGGCACCACGCCAGGACAGAACAGGATCGTCTCGCGCGCCACTGTCCAGTCGAACCGCGTTTTCATCCAGCCGGTCAGCGAGTCATACAGTGATTCGGGAAAAATGGTGTAACCATACACGGGATGCTCCGCCCTTCGCATCAGTGCATGTTGCACCGCAGGCGGTACCGCAAAATCCATATCGGCCACCCATAGCGGGATGATGTCCTCCCGCCCGAATACGTTGTGGCGTGCATCGTATTTGAGGCTGGCTGTTCCTTCACGCCTGATGGCATTATCAAAATCGTATTTTTCCTGAATCCCTGACATCGCAAATCGTCCCTGAATGTTATTTCCCCAGCCGCTGCCGGGAAATGCCTGTCATTGTATCCGTGATCGGGAGACGCATTGTTCCATGCCGTCAAGATTGCCAAATCCCGGTTCAAAGCCGATACTGTCGCCGGGAGAATCCGTGTCCTTTCACAAGGCAAACAATAAACCATATGTATTCTATTGGTCGCAAGCTACTGACTATGCTCTGCCTCGCCGGGATGCTGTGGACATCGTTCGCGGCGGCACAAACGGTAAAGATCGGCGTGCTTGCCTTCCGTCCCAAGCCGGAAATGTCGAAAAAATGGCAGCCGCTGGTTAAAGCGCTGAAACGCGCCATCCCACAGCATGATTTCAGGATCAATACCCTGGACTACCCCGAGCTGGAGCAGGCTGTTTCAGAAAAACTGGTTGATTTTGTCCTCACCAATCCGGCGCACTTTGTGTTGCTGAGCAGGCGCCTCGGTGTGTCTGCGCCATTGGCAACACTTATTGTCGAAGATAATGGCATGCCTTTAGCGTCTTTCGGCGGGGTGATTTTTACGCTTGCCAAACGTACCGACCTGAAACAGCTCTCCGACCTTAAAGGCAAACGTCTGGTCGCGCCTGAGTTGGGTTCCTTTGGCGGTTATCAGATGCAGGCCTACGAATTGGCGATGGTCGGGATACGGCTTCCCGATGATGCCGAGTTGCAGATCGTTGGCATGCCGCATGACAACGCTGTAAATAGCGTGCTAAACGAAAACGCCGATGCCGGATTTGTGCGTACCGGCTTGCTGGAATCAATGGTGCATGAAGGCAAGCTGGATCTGGCACGGATCAATGTTTTGAATCAACAACATATTGCGAAGTTTCCCCTGCTGCTTTCCACTCGCCTCTATCCCGAATGGACCTTCGCAGCCTTGCCGCATGTTGACGAAAATATTTCGCGGCGTGTCGCCGCTGCGCTGTTCCAACTGGAAGAAGATTCGGCTACCACACATGCTATAGGCATACATGGGTTTGCCACTCCAAAAGATTATGCACCGGTCGAAGAACTGCAACGCGAATTAAGATTGCCGCCATTCGACAGCACACCAAAATTCACATTGCATGATGTCCTGACGCGTTTTTACTGGGAATCCATCGCGACCGGGGTGTCCGGTCTGGTCATCCTGCTGCTGACGACCGGTTTGTTTTTGACGAATCGCAGTCTGAAAGCCAATAGCTCCAAACTCGAGAATGAAGTCCGTTTACGCCATGGCTTGCTTGATGCACTGGGTGAAGGCGTATATGGCGTGGATCATCGCGGGCGGTGCATTTTTATCAATCCTGCCGCATTGCAGATGCTGGATTTCAGTGAAGAAGAACTCATCGGAAAGGATCAGCATGCCCTGTTCCATCATCACCGTCCCGATGGAAACCTTTATCCGGGAGACGATTGTCCTGTCTTCCGGTCACTGGCTGATGGCAAGACACGTAGCGGAGAAGAATGGTTCTGGCGCAAGGACGGATCCGGTTTTCCCGTTGCTATCACGGTCTCTCCCAACCTGATGAATGAGGGAAACAAAGGTGCCGTGGTGGTATTCCACGACATCACCGAACGCAAGCTTAACGATGAGCGTATCCACCATATGGCACAGCACGATTCGCTGACCGACCTGCCCAACCGGGCGTTGTTGACTGACCGCCTGCAACAGGCGCTTTCCTGCGCAAAACGGGAAAATCAGCGCGTCGCTCTGATGTTCGTCGACCTCGATCACTTCAAGCCGATCAACGATACGCTGGGACATATTGTCGGGGACTGGCTCCTGAAGCAGGTGGCGATCCGCATGCGCAATTGCGTACGCGAATCGGATACCGTTGCCAGGGTAGGCGGGGATGAATTCGTGGTGCTGTTGCGTTCCATTGAAAACACCGAAGACGCCGTCCTGGTTGCCGAAAAGGTTCGTTGCGCGCTCAACAGGCCATTCGACCTCGCCCAGCAGAGCCTGCAAATCTCCTGCAGCATCGGCATGGCCATGTATCCGGAACATGCCGAAAAAGAAAATGAGTTGCTGGATTATGCTGATATCGCCATGTACCAGGCCAAGCAGCAAGGACGCGATAATGTAAAGGTATATACGTCCAGATAGTGCCGGCCTGAGGAAGCCCAGTGACCGGTCTATTACCTTGACTACCCGGATATTATTGAAATGCCCAAGCCGGGCTATGAGTCCGGAAAGTAAATGAGCACGCCGTCCGGGTATTTGCCTTCCAGCGGCATCTATTCTTTATGTAGCACAGGTATAATCCCAAATTCCATCAACTCACAGGAAATCAGGAAATATCGTGTCTCTCTCCACTCGCGTACAAGCCATCAAACCCTCCCCCACCCTTGCCGTAACCGCCCGCGCTGCAAAACTGAAAGCTGAAGGTAAAGACATTATCGGACTGGGCGCGGGAGAACCGGATTTCGATACGCCACAACACATAAAAGACGCTGCCATCGGCGCGATCAACAAGGGGTTCACCAAGTACACCCCCGTCAGCGGAACACCTTCGCTTAAAGCGGCGGTCATCGCCAAATTCAAGCGTGACAACGGACTGGACTACACCGCAAAACAGATCCTGGTTTCCTGCGGCGGTAAACAGAGCTTCTTCAATCTGGCGCTGGCAGTGATCGACCGCGGCGATGAGGTCATCATCCCGGCACCTTACTGGGTGTCGTATCCCGATATTGTACTCATTGCCGAAGGCAAGCCAGTAATCGTACAGGCCGGTATCGAGCAGGGTTTCAAGATGACTGCCGCGCAGCTGGAAGCGGCGATCACGCCGAAAACAAAAATGGTAGTCATCAACAGCCCCAGCAACCCGACGGGCACCGTGTATACGCTGGAAGACCTGAAGGCACTCGGCGCGGTATTGCGCAAACATCCGCACATCATCATTGCCACCGATGATATGTACGAACACATCGCGCTGACAGACGAGAAATTCGTTAACATTCTCAATGCCTGTCCTGAGCTCTACCCGCAAACCATAGTGATGAACGGGGTGTCCAAGGCGTATGCCATGACCGGCTGGCGCATCGGATACGCAGCCGGAGCGGAAAATATCATTACCGCGATGGGAAATATTCAGTCGCAAAGCACGTCCAACCCGACTTCCATTTCGCAAGTAGCTGCCGAAGCCGCGTTGAACGGCGACCAGAGCTGCATCACCCCGATGTTGAAAGCCTTCCGCGAACGTCATACTTTCGTCGTGAATGAGTTGAACAGGATTCCCGGCGTAAGCTGCATCAAGGCAGGTGGCGCGTTTTATGTCTTCCCGGACACCAGAGAGGCCATCACAGCGCTGCACAGGAAAGGCGCAATCAAGGAAGCAAACGACCTTGCATTTTCCGAGTATTTGCTTGTTGAAGCCGGTGTGGCCGTTGTGCCAGGTTCGGCATTCGGCAGCGAAGGTTACATCCGCCTGTCTTTCGCCACTTCTATGGAAAACCTCAGGAAAGCGCTGGAGAGAATCGCAAAAGCGTTATCCTGAGGTTTCGGTGAAGGCTAACCTTGAGGTTATGCCGGAGCCACAACCTCAGAAAAGCACTTGAGCGAATGGCAAAGGCGTTGTCCTGATCTGAGCGACAAGGCAATCGCACAAGCCATACCAAATAAAAAGCCGGGCAACACAGCCCGGCTTTATTCATACATTCACAGTGTTACGATTAACGCCCTGCGCGCAGCCTGGGTTCGATTAACGTTCCATATAATGTCAGCCGGTTTTTGCCCGGACGCATCTTGATCTCTGCATTTAGAGCGCCAGAAAGCTGGTTATCCCGGGACACTTCGAAGGAGCCGTCCATATTCAGCATTTCCGAGCCAATTTTCAACCGGCGAAAATAAGTGGTGTGCTTCTTGACCTGGACGCTACCTGTCATCTTGTCAAAGTGGGTGCGCCCGCCCACAAGATGCTCTTGGCTCAATAAACGTGCCGTCTCAACCACATCGACGTTGACGGTTCCGCTTTTGACAGTAAAAGAACCTTCCAGATGCGGATCATCGCCTAATTTGGAAAGCTCTGAACCACTCATCGAGAACGTGCCATCACCGAATATTTCACCTTCAATATGAGAATCCGGAAACATCTTATCCAGATCGAAAGTTTTAGCTTCTAAATTCCCATACAACTGCCAACCTTTGTTCCATTTCAGTTTCGCTTTACCAAGCAGTATGCCGTTAAATATATGCGCATCCATTTCGGAAAAGTCGATTTCTCCATCATCAAGGCTTCCCTTGGCGCTCATGTCACTGAACACTATATCCGGTAGAATCGGCAGGCTGCTTTCTCTCAGGCTGAAACTCACTTGCCAGGGCGCATCCAGACTGGATTGCAAATCGATATCAAGTTTATCGTCAGCACTATGCAGTGAAACACGGAAGAATGCACCTTGCGCCCCCAGATCGGCGATACCGCTCAAAACCGGCAACGTAATTTCGTCAGTAACAATATACAAACGTTGCAGGGTCAGATGGCGTACCGGATATTCTGCATCTCCTCCCATCAGCTTCAGGCTATCAATCTGTTTATCGAAATATTTCCCCTGAATGCTGACATTTTCAAGCTCGGCATCGCTGATGATCTTGATTTCAGAAAACAGGGAAAATACATCAAAATTCAGCTTGATGTTACCGACCTTTACCTCCTGCCGGTTTCCCATAACCACATTTTGCAGTTTTAAAGTGGGGGGGATTGAGGCAGCACTCATTCCTCCAATGCGCACAGGTTGCTTCATAAGCACGGAAAGGCGCTGCTCCAATGGAGCAATATATTCATCCATCGGATAGACATAAGGCAGCGCGACAGCAACAATAAGTGCCAGAGCAGACAATACAAAAGTAATCTTGCCAAGCGGCAAAGGTTTGCGATGCTTTCTGGCCACAGGTGTTTGGGCGGATTTCGCTTGCTGTATCGCTGCCTGCTGAGTAGCCTGTTTGACTTCTACAGCAGCTTGTACCGTGGCACGTTGTTCAGCCTCTTCCCATGCCCTGGATTGCTCTTCCGACAACGCTTTTTCTTCGGCTTGCCTGCGCTCTTCCTCTTCCAGCTTGCGACGTGCAGCCTCTGCCTCTTTTTTCAGACGCTCCATCTCGGCAGCAATATCTTTCCTTGATCTCGCATCAGCGCCAGTGCTGCCTTCTTGCTTTCCCCCGGTACCCGCCTGCTTCCCATAATAATGTCCTTCAGGCGCAGCATTCTGTTGTGCGTCGCCCAGGAAATTATCCAGATTGATTTCAAAATCCTCAGAATCCGATGCTGTCCGTTGCCTTGAAAGTGCTTCCGTCGCTGCGTTAATTTCCGCCTCGGCGCGTTTTTTGGCCGCTGCTTCCTGCTCAGCCCTGATGCGTGCAGCGGCCTGTTCTGCTTTCAATCGCTCTGCTTCGGCTTCAGCCCGCGCTTTCGCTTCTGCTTCAGCTGCCTTCCGGGCTTTTTCCTCAGCAACTTTCTTGGCTTGTGCTTCTGCCCGAGCCCTTGCTTCTGCTTCAGCCGCCTGTCTGGCTTTTTCTTCAGCGATTTTTTTCGCCAGCGCTTCTGCCTTGGCTCTCGCTTCTGCTTCCGCACGTGCCTTTGCTGCTTCCTTTTCAGCTTGTATTCTTAAAGCTTCTTTTTCCGCCTTCAAACGTGCAACTTCGGCTTCTCGTTTGGCATTTTCTTCAGCCACTTGCTGGGCTCGAGCAGCCGCCTCAATTTCTGCTCTGGCTCGGGCATCCGCTTTGGCCTTGGCTTCAGCCATTTTTGCCTCTTCTGCATCGACCAGCGCCTTGGCTCGCGCTGCGCTTTCGGCTTCCCGCCTGGCTTTGGCTTCAGCTTTGGCTGCCGCCTCGGCACTTGCCCTGTTCTTTGCGACTGAAACAGCAGCCTCCATCTCGGCCCGGATTCGCGCTGCTTCATCCGCTTTCTGATTTTTCGCCGGCTTGGCTGCGTTCGACGCAGGGGCCGCACGTGGAGTGCTATAGTCCAGTTCCTCCAGAGGCGCATCATCGGACGGTTTAGGCGTAAACATCTTCAACAGTGAAGATTTTGGTGCGGCAATCTTGGGTTCCGCGAAGGGTTTGTTTTTATCGCGGATATAATCATCCTCAACCAGCTCAGCCAGAAAATCCATCCACCCTTCTCGCAAACTTGGCGGGGCACGCTTGGCCAGCTCATCAGCCCTGGATTTGCCATCAATTAGCAACATGATGCGTTTGAGGTCGCTCGGAAGGCTCGACTCTTCACGCTCACCCTTGGCCGTTTTGATAAAGACAGTTTTTTTATCCATAATCCACGCTTGAGTTGTTCCTCAAAAATGCATGACCTGCTGAAAAACATCCGAATTCAAATCTTCGCAGCATTTCCCTTATTGACCAAAATGCTCGTAGTCATTAGTATAGCGCCCTCATCAATTCCCTGATAGCTCAGTCGGTAGAGCGACGGACTGTTAATCCGCAGGTCCCTGGTTCGAGTCCAGGTCGGGGAGCCAAAAATAAGGGCTGGTGCATATGCGCCAGCCCTTTTATTTGAACCCAGGACTTTCTCTCAGCGAACAGGCTGGTCAATAACAATCTTGATACCCTTGCTTCCCAGAGCAAGTGGCTTGCTTATTCCCATCATATCACCTGGTTGTGGCATGGCATTGCCTGATTTTGAGATGCGAGCCACAACAACAACCTGGTCAAAATTGGACATTTTCATCTGAGGTGCCATGGCCATACTGTCGTCAAGTGCAAAACTCAACGGCAGGTCTTTTACTTGTTTGCGCAGAATGGCCAGCGGCATTTTAGGGCCTTGAGCGGCGCGAGCCAGCACGAATACGGTGTCGCCAGGATCAACGTTATCTTTAAACTCAGCGCTCAACCTCACGGTTCCGGCAATACGCTCCTTCCCTGCCTGTGCCTGAGGCACGGATTTGTTGATTTGATCGAGCGGAGGCGCAGTCTTCATTCCTCCCTTGCTTTGCGCCAGAATATGCCGTGCCTGATTCAGCGCATCTCTGATCACCCTTGCATTTTCCGTATCTTCCCTGGGCAGCAATTCGAGCAGCTTTTCCCAGTAACGAACGGCAGCCGCATAATCGCCCCGCTCAAAAGCCGCAGATCCGGCTAGTGCCAACGACTTATCGTGGTTCGGATTAAGCACCAACGACCGCTCCAGCAATTCGGTCGGTTTACCCCGCAAACTGCCTTGCACCATCCCCAGTGCATCGGCATAGTCTGCCCATAGAATTGGTTCGTCAGGAATGATTTTTACCAGTCGTTCATAGAGCCTTGCCCCATCAGCATATCGCTTGATATCCACATAGGCACGCGCCAACAAGACCAGTGCCTCGGGATCATTCGGGTTTTCAGCCACTTTTTCTTCAAGCGAGTCAAGGTCACGGGTTTGCGGCATGGCAAGCGCCCCATGGCCTGGCTTGAGCGCATCCGGATTCCCGATTTTCAGATACAAACCTGCCGATGCCAGTGGCAACAGCACTGCAAGTACGACAGCCGTTACCTTGAGCGGATGCGGTTTGTTCGTATCTTCGGTTCTCTTCCTGGTATCGCCAACTTCTTCCAGCAGACGCGCCTGCAGCTCACGTTTGCCCTGCTCATGCAATTCCGGCGTAAGCAGACCATTTTCCAGGTCGGCATCCATTTCGGCGATCTGATCGCGAAGTATTTCCAGATTTGCAGCATCCCGTTCCACGGAATTGTTCCTTGAAGTACCTCGCCACAACGGTATGGCGACAAACAGGATGGCGACAATCAGCAGTAATGCACAAATAATCCAGAATAAAGTCATTTGTTGTCTTCTTCGTTAAGTAGGGAGGCGGCACGTTGCTGCGCCTCGGGCGAAAGAACGGATTCCTGTACGATCTGGCGGCGTTTGCGCAACTGGAATACCAGCACCCCTACACCGATCAGTAACATTGCCAGGGGGCCGAACCAGAGCACCACGGTGTAGCTCTTCACAGGTGGATCATACAAAACAAAATCGCCATAGCGTGCGACAAGATAATCGATGATCTGCTGATCATCTTTTCCCTGCGCCATCTGTTCGCGCACTTCCCGGCGCAGATCTTCCGCCAGTTCTGCATGCGAACTGGCCAGCGACTCGTTCTGGCATACTAGGCAACGCAGGTTTTCAGCCAATCCGATCATGCGCTTTTCAAGCACGGGATCTTCTGCCAGGTCTTTCGCCTCCCCTGCATAGGAAAGGGATGGTAATAGACAAAGAAATAGGATCAGTAGTTTTTTCATTTTTTCTGCAGCTCCGCAACCAGTGGCAAAATAGTCTCACCCAGGTTTTGATAGGTAACCGGACCAATCTGTTTGTAGCGGATGATGCCTTGCTTGTCGATTACATAGGTCTCAGGTACGCCATAGACGCCATAATCAATACCGACACGCCCGTCAATATCCATCGCGCTCAGAACATAGGGATCACCACCCCGGCGCAACATCATCAATGCGTCTTCTCTTGTATCCTTATAGTCAAGCCCATAAATCGGCACAGTGCCCTTTTGCGCCAGGGACATAAGTAACGGATGTTCCTCTCGGCATGATACGCACCACGATGCCCACACATTGAGCAACCAGACCTTGCCTTTCATCTGTTCAGGCGAGAATTTTCTGGATGCGTCATGCAATTGAGGCAGGGAAAAAGCAGGGGCGGGCTTGCCGATCAATGGAGACGGAACTTCGCGCGGATCGAGTCCCAGTCCAACATAGAGAAATCCTGCCAGAACCAGGAAAATAACCAAAGGTAAAATAAAGCGCGTCATGCTGTCTTCTCCTTCAATTGCGCGCTGCCGGCACTGGCAGTCGATGTCTTGCGGGCTTTAATACGGTAGCGACGGTCGCTGATCGCGATCACCCCACCCAATGCCATCATGAAGCAGCCGAACCATATCCAGTCCACAAATGGCTTGATGTAGACGCGCACTGCCCATGCATTCGAGTCTGGAATGGGTTCACCCAGCGATACGTACAAGTCTCGCAATATTCCAGTACGAATGGCCGCCTCGGTCATTGGCATGCCGGATGTATTGTAGCGACGCTTTTCAGGTTTCAATACGGTGATGACCTTGTCATTTTTCCTGACAGTTACGCGCCCTTGCGCTGCCATATAGTTGGGGCCGAACTGATCGCTTACACCGTCGAAACGAAACACATAGCCACCCGCCTCAAGCGTATCGCCAACATCCATGCGCACGTCACGTTCGGTCTCGTAACCTTTTACCATGGTCACTCCGACGATGAATATGCCAATGCCAAGATGGGCCAACAGCATGCCGTAGTAACTGCGCGAAGGAATTCTCAGACGTCGCCACAGGTCGCCGTCGCCAGCGATGCGCTTGCGCAAGTCAAGCAGGGAAGTAATGATGACCCAGGCAGCCAACAGCACTCCCAGCGCTGTGAGCGGCGTCCATTTCCCCATGACCAGCGGTAACAGCAAGGCAATAACAGCACTGGCAGCCAATGCCCAACGCACGCGTTGCCAGATATCCGGCAGACTTGCCTGCTTCCAGCGTGCGACCGGCCCCAGCCCCATCATCATTATCATGGGGATCATTAATGGGACGAAAACAGTGTGAAAGTAGGGAGGACCGACAGAGAGTTTGCCCATGCCAAGCGCATCCATGAACAGGGGATATAACGTCCCCAGAAGCACTGAAGCGGATGCCACAGATAGCAATACATTATTGGAGAGCAGCATGGCTTCGCGCGAGATGAGATCAAATTTGCCGCCCAGACCAATTTTTGGCGCGCGCCAGGCGAACAGCAGGAGCGAAGAACCGATGACCACTACGAGGAACGACAGAATGAAAACACCGCGCTTGGGATCGGTTGCAAACGCGTGCACCGATGACAGCACGCCGGAACGCACGAGGAAGGTACCCAGCAGACTGAGCGAAAATGCTGCGATCGCGAGCAAGACAGTCCAACTCTTGAATGCGCCGCGTTTTTCCGTCACTGCCAGCGAATGCATCAGCGCCGTACCGACCAGCCACGGCATGAAGGATGCGTTCTCAACCGGATCCCAGAACCACCAGCCGCCCCAGCCCAATTCGTAGTAAGCCCACCAGCTCCCCAACGCGATACCAAGGGTCATGAATACCCATGCCACGGTCGTCCACGGACGGGACCAGCGTGCCCAGGTGGAATCCAGTTTTCCTCCCAGCAATGCGGAAAGTGCAAAAGCGAAAGCAACGGAAAAACCGACATATCCCATATACAACATCGGCGGATGAATCACCAACCCGGGATCCTGCAACAAGGGATTCAGGTCGCGTCCATCCATGGCGGCCGGAAACAGGCGATCGAACGGATTGGAAGTAAGCAGCATGAACAGCAAAAAGCCAGTGGAGACAAGCCCCTTCACACCGATCACGCGCGCCACCATTTCCTGCGGAAGATGCCGGCTGAAAGCCGCTACTGCAACCGTCCACATGGTCAGGATGAACGTCCACAGCAACAACGACCCCTCGTGCCCGCCCCAAATTGCAGAGATACGATACTGAATCGGCAACTGGGAATTGGAGTTTTGTGCGACATACATCACGGAAAAATCGTTTGCAACGAAAGCCTGCAACAGGCAGCAGAAGGCGACCAAGACAATAAGAAATTGCCCGACAGCAAGCGTGCGTGCCGTTCCCATCAATACTGAATCGTTTCGTGAAGCCCCGATTATGGGCAGCGCCCCCTGGATAAGGGAAAGAAACAGTGCAATGATGAGTGAAAAATTACCAATTTCTGGAATCATACTGAGGCTTTCAAAAAATATTTAGCTACGGTTTTATTTAATGGGCGAATTATTGCGACTGCGTCGCTTTCTACGCTCTAATTATTATTCTCCTGTTTTCTTTTTTCATCTGGACACCTCATTTGCCTTGGCCTTCTGCGCTTTTTCGAGCGCATCCTTCGCCTCGGGAGGCATGTAATTCTCATCATGCTTGGCCAGGACTTCTTCGGCATGAAAAACGTTATCCGTTTCCAGTTTGCCTTGTGCCACAACGCCTTTCCCTTCCTTGAAAAGATCGGGAAGGATGCCCTTGTAGGTCACCGGCATGGATTTGCTGCTATCCGTGATACTGAAATGCACGGTCAATCCGTCGTTTTCACGTTGTAAACTGCCCGTCTCAACCAGACCGCCGACCCGGAAGCTACGGCCCTGCGGCGCTTCCTTGTTATAAACCTGGGTGGGAGTGAAATACAGGCTGACATTATTCTTTAGTGCATACAGCACCAGCCCAACCGCAGCCGCTACCAGCAGGATACCTGCAACGATAAACAATAATCTTTTCTGTCTTGGCGTCATGCCTGCTCTCCCATTTCATCGCGCATCAGACGCAAATTGCGCAAGGCTATTTTTCTGCGATGGCGTACCAGCACGATCTCGATGGCAAAAACCAGAAATGCCGCACCATAGGAACCCCAAACGTAGAATGCATAGCCTTTCATGGCAAAAAATTCAGACCAGTTCATTATGATTCCTCCCCCATCTGGTTTTTTATCTCCGGCAGATCGTTCACCCATTGCGTATTGGCTTCTCTTTCAAGAATGATGCTGCGCACGCGTGCCAGAGTCACTGCGATGACATAAAGCCAGCACGCGATCATTACTGCAAGCATGGCTTGTTGCATGGCAATATGCATGCTCGTTCCGCTGTATTTGAAAGTCGCACCTTGATGCAGGGTGTTCCACCATTTCACCGAAAAATAGATGATGGGCACATTTACCGAACCGACAATGGCAAGTAAGGCACTGGCGCGATCGGCGCGACGCGGATCCTCAATGGAAGCTTGCAAAGCGATGTAACCGAGATACAGGAACAAAAGAATCAGTTCCGAAGTCAGGCGTGCATCCCAAACCCACCACGTACCCCACATCGGCTTGCCCCACAGCGCACCGGACCAGAGTGAAATAAAAGCGAACAATGCACCCGTTGGTGCCAATGCTTGCGCCATCATTGAGGAAAGCCGGGTTTTGAAGATCAGCCCCAATGCCGCATACATTGCCATGATGAGGTACACGAACATGGATAATACCGAAGCAGGGACATGAAGGAAGATGATGCGATAGGCTTCACTTTGTACGGCGTCGGTCGGCGCAACAAAAAAACCAAGATAGAGACCGATCACAAACAGAATCGCAGCAGGCCATGCGAAGAAAGGAATCAGCTTGCCTGCAAGTCCGTAAAAAGTCGTCGGTGCCGAATATTTAAACCAGTTGATAGCCAAATTCTACTCCATCGAAATACGCAACGCCTGCGCCGCAACAAACGGGGTGAATACCAAAGCAAATAACATGAATGCCCCCAATAATGACATATTGGAAGCCTCACTCATACCGCTGGTAACCGCTTCCACGGCACCCGCCCCGAAAACCAATACCGGGATGCATAACGGCAATACCAGCAACGAAACAAGTACACCACCGCCGCGCAAACCCAGGGTAAGCGCCGCGCCGATCGCACCGATCATGCTCAATACCGGTGTCCCGAGCAATAACGCCAGTACCAATGTCCATAACGCAGGCGCCGACATATCAAATTGCAAGCCCAGCACTGGCGCGATCAAAGCCAGGGGTAAACCGGACAGCATCCAGTGCGCAACGATCTTGCCGAGCACCAGCACCGACAACGACTGTGGCGCAATCATCATCTGCTCCAGCGTCCCATCCGCATGATCCGCCGAAAACATGCGCGGCAGCGATAACATGGAGGCCAGCAATGCGGCAACCCACACCACACCTGAAGCCATTTTGCGCAACATATCCATTTCCGGGCCAACACCAAGCGGAAACAAACTTACGACCATTACAAAAAATATCAATGTAGTCAATACATCCGCACGGCGACGCATTGCCAGCAAAAGGTCGCGTTTTACCACCAATCCGAACAACCCTAGCAAGGACAGTTTTTTCATCCCCGTACCCACCACATTCGTACATCGCGTCATGATAGCGTCAACTGTCCGATCTCCACACCTGTGACTTGCAATGGCTGGTGGGTTGTAAAAATCGTCATGCCGCCTTTTGACAGATGCTCGCCGATGAGTTCCTGCATCAGGTCTACTGCACCTACATCGAGTGCGGTTAATGGTTCGTCCAGTATCCACAAATGCGCATCGCTGGTCAGCAGACGCGCCAGCGCTACCCTGCGCCGCTGGCCCTGCGACAACACTCTGACCGGCAAATGTTCGCGGCGTTGCAACCCCATTCTGCGCAACGCAGCAAGCGCCTGTTTCTCTGAAATCGTATAACCCGCGAGACCCGCACTCATTTGCAAGTTTTCCAGCGCGTTCAACTCGTCTTTAATCGCGTTCAAGTGTCCCAGATACAGCAATTCGGCATAGTAATCCTCACCCAGGTCGTGAACATGTTTGCCATGCCAGAGGATTTCACCCTCATCGGGCTGAATAAACCCGCACAGCGTGCGCAGCAAACTGGTCTTGCCGCTTCCGTTGGCTCCCTGCACCTGCAGGATTTGCCCGGAATGCAGTGTAAAACACAATCCGGAAAACAAACGATGATCGCCGCGACTGCACGCGAGATTGCCGACTTCCAGCATAAAAAATTCCAATATAAGCAGCGGGGAATTATATACGATTAAACGGGAACCCCACGCTGGCGCTCAAACTTTGCCAGCCATCCATGCGGGGTGGAGAACCTTATGATATATAAAGGATAATAAAGCTAATTTCTGCACCAGCTTCAGATGCTCCCACCTGTTTAATTACCTGCAGCGGACTTGCAGCAAACATATGTTCAACGCAAGGCGCCTGTATTCCCACCGGAACATGTTTCAATTGTCACTTAGTTGCTGTCTTCTGCAAAATCTTTCATCGTGATATCAGCATTTTTTCTCAAATCTGCCAGATATGCCGTCAACATGGCCTCACCGGTGATTTGGCGCATCTGTTGTTTATAGCGGCCGATATTACCTTCATCACTTTGAGCCGGATACTTCACCGCATCAATGCGTGCAAGCGTATAGCCGTTCTGAGAGCTTGCACCTGCATACGCAGGCAATTTGTCGCCATCTGCACGAAATATTGCCTGCAACAATCCCGGTTCAATATCAGAACGCTGATTGCGCGTGATATTTTGCGCTGTTTTCCATTTTATTTTGACCTTTTCTCCCCGCTGTAATTGTTCCAGCGTTTTTTCACCTTGCTGTATTGCAATATTTATCGCTTGCTGCTTTTTCAGTTTTTGCTGAATCATGACCGATACTTCAGACAAAGGCCGCACGCTCGCAGGTTTGAATTCCGTTACATGGGCAGACAACATTGTATTGGGTACAACTTCGACAGCTTCAATATTTCGCTTATTCTGGAGTGCATCCTCCGAAAATATGGCCTGCAATACCTTATCCGTCCATAATCCGGCAGGAACCTGTCCTTTGCTTAGCCATACGCCACGTTTAATCGGCATGTTTACCAATTTTGCTGCCGGTTCCAGGCTGTCACTTTGCTCGTAGACAGTATTGCTGAAATTCTCCGCCAATTCGGCAAACTTGTCGCTAGCATGCTGTAACTTCAGGCGCTCGCGAATCATATTTTTGACCTTGCTCAACGCTTGTATCTTCGTCGGCTTCACTGCAAGCAACTTGATGATATGGTAGCCAAAATCGCTTCGCACCAGACCGCTTAATTCGCCAACTTTCAGAGAAAACGCGCTATCTTCGAAGGGCTTGACCATTGCTCCATGTCCGAAAAACCCAATATCCCCGCCGTCAGCTGCCGAGCCCGGATCCTGCGAATATTGTTTTGCCAGTGCCGCAAACTTTGCAGGTGATTGCCTGACCAAGTTCAACACTTGTTCTGCCTTTGCCCTGGCAGCCTGTTTTTCGACATCCGAAGCCTGTTTGTCAACCGAGATCAGGATGTGTGCAGCCTGGCGTTGCTCCTGCGTCCCGAATTCCGCCTGGTGATCTTTATAGTACTGTTTTATTTCATCGTCGCTCACCGCCACTTGCGAGAGCAATGAATCAACAGAGAACACTACATATTCAACTTTTGCTCGTTCGGGTATCTGAAATTCCTGTTCATTGTTTTTGTAATAATCACTAATAGCGTTGTCAGGCAATTTCACCTGATTCATGAAAGCAGCAGCAGCAAGACTCGCCACAGCAACCTTGCGTTGCTGCTCGTTCAGACGAATCAGATTGGCTGCTACTGTATCGGACGCATATCCGTTTTGCGTATAAGCATCAGTCAACTGCCTGATCAGTAAATCCTGGTGAACGCGTGACTCGAACCCAAAACGGTTCATTCCTTTTTGGCTTAGCACTTCCTCATAGCGTTTCTTGTTGAATTTTCCATCTATTTGAAATGCGCCTATGCTTGCTATGACCTGAGCGATTTGCTCATCTGTCAGACTCAATCCAATGCGCCGCGCTTCTTCACCCAGCAGATGCTGCGTCACCAACCCATCCAATATGGAACGCTTGATCTCAGGATTATCAAAAAACGCAGGATCAAAATTAGGACCCGCCATTTCACGAATCCTGTCCTGCTGCTGCTGCAGTGCATTATCGAATTCCTGTTGGCCAATTTTGATTCCGTTGACCGTCGCCAGCGGCGTTGCCCCGCCTGACTTGCGGTACGAATCCACTCCCCACAGGGCAAATGGAACGATAATAAGTGCCAGCACAATTTGCACTAGCCGCCTTTTTTCTCGCACTAAATCAAACATAAGCTTGCTACCCGAAAGAATGGATGCCCTGGCAGGACATCCCATATAAAAAGGCGAACTGCTCGTTCGCCTCTGTTTGGCGGAGTGGACGGGACTCGAACCCGCGACCCCCGGCGTGACAGGCCGGTATTCTAACCAACTGAACTACCACTCCATAAATTCCAAAAACTTCTGGTGGGTGCTGACGGGATCGAACCGCCGACAATCGCCTTGTAAGGGCGGTGCTCTACCAGCTGAGCTAAGCACCCGCAAAGTCGACTAGTTTACAGCATCCTTCAGGCCTTTGCCAGCGCGGAATTTTGGGACTTTGGCAGCCTTGATCTTGATAGTGGCGCCAGTGCGTGGATTGCGGCCACTGCGCGCAGCGCGCTTGCCGACATAGAACGTACCAAAACCAACCAGGCTCACAAGTTCGCCCTTCTTCAGGGATTTTTTGATAGATTCGATAGTTGCGTCCAGTGCACGCCCGGCAGCAGCTTTGGAAATATCAGCGGATTTTGCAATTGCTTCGATCAGATCAGATTTATTACTCACGCGATTCCCCTTTGCTTGTTAGTTGAGAAGACAGGAAAAACCTGCTTCGGCTTTATATCAAGGGATTTTGAACGGGTCAAGCCAGTGAAAAAAACAATATTAATTTCACATCCCCTTGCAATTGCCCGTCAATGCTTGATCGCAGGCGATGTCCTTGTTTCGGAAATGACTGCAGGAGAAGTTACAGCAGCAACTTCAGTGTCCGCAAGCGGTTCCGGTTTCCTCTCCAGCGCCAACTCCAATACTTGCTCTATCCATCTGACCGGATGAATATCGAGTTTGTTTTTTACATTATCGGGTATCTCGACCAGATCCTTGGTGTTTTCTTCCGGAATCAGAACAAGCTTTATCCCGCCTCGCTGCGCCGCCAGCAATTTCTCTTTCAAACCGCCAATAGGCAATACCTCTCCTCGCAAAGTGATCTCACCCGTCATTGCCACATCCGCACGTACTGGTATGCCAGTCAGCGCAGAGACCATTGCGGTGCAAATTCCAACACCCGCACTCGGTCCATCCTTTGGCGTCGCACCTTCCGGCAAGTGAATATGTAAATCGCTCTTTTCGTAGAAGTCTGAGGTAATACCCAGTGTCCGGGCACGGCTGCGCACCACGCTCAAGGCTGCCTGAATTGATTCCTGCATCACCTCACCCAGTTTACCGGTGGTCGTGGTTTTTCCTTTACCAGGCAACACTGCAGTTTCAATGGTCAATAATTCGCCACCCACTTCCGTCCATGCCAGGCCCGTCACCTGACCGACCTGGTTTGTCTTTTCCGCAATGCCATAGCTGTAACGGCGCACACCGAGGTATTTATCCAGGTTGCGCGAGTTGATCGTAACTTTGCTTTCACGGCCTTTCAGCAGCAAGGATTTCACTACCTTTCGACAAATCTTGGAAAGCTCGCGTTCCAGACCACGCACACCAGCTTCGCGGGTGTAATAACGCAAAATATCCCGAACCGCACTTTCGGAAACGCTGATTTCCTCAGGCTTCAATCCGTTATTCCTGATCGCCTTGGGCAACAGGTAGCGTGTCGCAATATTGACCTTCTCATCTTCGGTGTAGCTAGAAACATGGATAACTTCCATCCGATCCAGCAGTGGTGCCGGAATATTCATGCTATTGGAAGTGGCAACAAACATTACGTCTGACAAATCATACTCGACTTCAACATAATGATCGACGAATGTATGGTTCTGCTCCGGATCCAGCACCTCCAGTAATGCCGACGAAGGATCACCACGAAAATCCATCCCCATCTTGTCCACTTCGTCCAGCAGGAATAGAGGGTTCTTTACACCAGCCCTGCTCATGTTCTGCAATATCTTGCCCGGCATGGAACCGATATATGTTCGGCGATGACCGCGTATTTCGGATTCATCGCGCACTCCACCCAGCGACATGCGTATGAATTTGCGATTGGTAGCCCGGGCAATGGATTGCCCCAATGAGGTTTTGCCAACACCCGGCGGGCCGACCAGACAGAGGATGGGCGCTTTCATTTTGGATACCCGCTGTTGCACCGCAAGATATTCCACGATGCGCTCCTTCACCTTGTCCAGGCCATAATGATCTGCTTCAAGCACATCTTCGGCACGCTTCAGATCGGTATCAATTTTGGTTTTTTTCCTCCAGGGCAAACCAAGTAAAACATCGATATAGTTGCGTACCACGGTCGCTTCTGCAGACATCGGTGACATCAATCTGAGTTTTTTTAATTCAGCCTCGGCTTTGGCACGCGCCTCCTTGGACATATGTGCAGCTTTGATCTTTTTCTCGACCTCTTCGATATCCGCGCCGTCTTCGCCCTCGCCCAGCTCTTTCTGGATAGCCTTGACCTGTTCGTTCAGATAATACTCGCGCTGGCTCTTCTCCATCTGGCGTTTGACACGCCCGCGAATCCGTTTTTCGACCTGCATGATATCCAGTTCGGCTTCCAGCAGACCTAGCAGATGTTCGAGACGCTGACGCACATCGAATATCTCCAGCACTTCCTGTTTCTGTTCGAGCTTAAGTGGCAAGTGAGCAGCAATGGTATCTGCCAGCCGCCCGGCATCGTCTATACCTGCCAGTGAAGTCAGTATTTCCGGTGGTATTTTCTTGTTCAGTTTTACGTACTGATCAAACTGGTTGATCAGCGCGCGACGCATCGCCTCGGCCTCATGTCCGATTTCTTCATCGACCGGCACCGTTTCAATTTCTGCATCCAGATGCGATTTATCATCATATATGCGCAACACCTTGGCACGCTGTGTACCTTCCACCAGTACTTTGACCGTGCCGTCCGGCAATTTAAGCATCTGCAGAATGTTGGCTATGCTGCCGATACGGTAGATGTCTTCTGTGGCTGGCTCGTCCTTGGCTGCAGATTTCTGCGCCACCAGCACGATGTTCTTGCCCGCCTCCATCGCCGCTTCCAGGGCCTTGATTGATTTGGCACGCCCCACGAACAGTGGAATAACCATATGAGGAAATACCACCACATCGCGTAATGGCAATAGGGGAAAGAGATCAGCGGTAGTAGGGACAAGTTCGTCTTCGGCCATGTTCGGGACTCTAGATAATTAAGGTATGGAAACACAATGGGGGCTGGACACGAAAATTCAAGCCCTGCCCGCCAATGTTGCCATTATGCGGCTTTAGGCGTATCCGCATACATTACAATAGGAGCCACTTCGCCTGTGCCACTCTCATCCAGCACGACTTTACTCACGTTCTCCGCTGACGGCAGGTCGAACATAATATCCAGCAATGCATCTTCAAGTATGGAACGCAAGCCGCGAGCGCCCGTCTTGCGCGCCAAAGCCTTTTGGGCGATGACGTTCAATACGCCTTCTCGAAACTCCAGTTCCACGCCTTCCATTTCAAACAACTTATGATATTGCTTCGTCAACGCATTCTTGGGCTCGGTCAATATCCGCACCAAGGCAGCTTCATCCAGTCCTTCCAGCGTCGCAACGACAGGCAAACGCCCGACAAACTCTGGAATCAAACCGAATTTGATCAAATCCTCCGGTTCTACCCCGCGTAACGCTTTGCCAATATCCTCCTTGTCTTCTCGTTTGGCAAGCGTGGCCGAAAAACCGATCCCGGCTTTTTCCGAACGGTCACGAATCACTTTTTCCAGGCCATCGAAAGCCCCGCCACAAATGAAAAGGATATTACTGGTGTCTACCTGCAGAAATTCGGTATTGGGATGTTTACGTCCACCCTGAGGCGGAATCGATGCTTTGGTACCTTCGATCAGCTTGAGTAACGCCTGTTGTACCCCTTCACCGGACACATCTCTGGTAATGGATGGGTTGTCCGATTTGCGTGAAATTTTGTCAATTTCGTCGATATAGACGATGCCGTGTTGTGCACGTTCCACATCGTATTCGCATGCCTGCAGCAGTTTCTGGATAATGTTCTCAACATCCTCTCCAACGTAACCTGCTTCGGTCAGTGTGGTCGCATCAGCCATCACAAATGGCACATTAAGCAAACGCGCCAGGGTTTGCGCAAGCAATGTCTTGCCGGAACCGGTTGGACCAACCAGAAGAATATTACTCTTGGCCAGTTCCACACCATCCTTGTCGGTATTCTTCAGGCGCTTGTAGTGGTTATACACAGCCACTGACAATATTTTTTTAGCCTGACGCTGTCCGATGACATAATCGTCCAGTCGCTCGCAAATCTCGTGAGGTACCGGTAATTCATTCTTGCCCGATTTTTCCCCGATGATACTGTTCTGCGTCTCCTCGCGGATGATGTCATTGCACAATGCAATGCATTCGTCGCACACAAAGACAGACGGCCCCGCAATCAGCTTGCGTACTTCGTGCTGGCTTTTTCCACAGAATGAGCAATACAGCAGCTTGTCACCCTTGTTTTTATCCATCGTCATATCTTCCTCCGCTCCGAAACCATTGGCAGCCTGATTGAATATTTAAACACGTTTATCCAGCACCTTATCCACCAGACCGTATTCCACCGCTTCCTGGGCACTCAGGAAATTATCTCGTTCGCTGTCGCGCGCAATTTCTTCTACAGTACGCCCTGTATGCTGTGCCATCAAGGCATACAAACGCTCGCGCAAGCTCAGGATATACTTGGCATGGATCTCGATATCCGATGCCTGTCCACGGAAACCGCCCAAAGGTTGGTGAATCATCACGGTGGAATTCGGCAAAGCGAAACGTTTGCCCTTCTCGCCCGCCTGCAACAGGAAAGCGCCCATTGACGCCGCCATGCCGATGCACAGTGTGGAAATCTGCGGTTTGATGAATTGCATGGTATCGTAGATCGCCATACCTGCCGAAATGGAACCGCCGGGTGAATTGATATAGAAATGAATATCCTTGTCCGGATTCTCAGATTCCAGAAACAGCATTTGGGCAACGATCAGATTGGCAGTATGATCACTAACTTCCCCGACCAGAAACACCACCCGCTCCTTGAGCAAACGTGAATAAATGTCGTAGGCGCGTTCACCTCGCCCGCTGGTCTCAACCACCATCGGGATCATGCCAATATCTTGCGGTTCAGTCATTTGCGAGCTGGCATTATTCAACATATTCAGTTACTCCCCATCAATTCGGTCAGCGTCATTTCCTTATCGCTCACCTTGGCGCCCGCCATTATCCAGGCAACAACATTGTCTTCCAGCACCAGATTCTCTACCTCCCGCATACGCGCAGGATCGGCGTTATACCAGCGAAGCACCTCTTCAGGATGCTGATAACTCTGAGCGAATTCCTGCACCATCGCTTTCACTTGTTCCGGCTTGGCTTTCAAATCATGTTTATCAACCAGCTCGGCCAGAATCAGGCCCAGCTTCACGCGTTTGCCGGCACGCTCGAAAAACATGTCTGCCGGCAACTCCGCTCCTTTCGGCATCTTCATCCCGCGGCTTTCCATATCCTTCATGGTCTGCTGCATCAAGTGCTGTGCTTCCCTTTCCAGCAATGCCTTGGGCACTTCCAGTTGTGCAACCTTGAGCAACATTTCCATTGCGCTGTCTTTATTGCGCCCTTTCACTCGACGTGACGCTTCACGTCCAACATTGTCGCGGATCTCCTGTTTGAGTTTTTCCACATCCCCGTCGGCCGCACCGAGTAATTTCGCAAATTCCGCATCCATCTCAGGCAAGTGCGGCTCTTCCACAACATGCACTGTAATCGTAAACGTAACCTGTTTCCCGGCCACATCCTTGCCGTGATAATCCGCAGGAAAAGTCATATCAAAGGATTTGGTTTCGCCCGCCTTCATACCGACAATGGCCTTTTCAAAATCCGGCAGCATGCGGCCTGAACCCAACACCACAGTAAAATCCTTGGCCTCTCCACCCTCAAATACCACGCCGTTCAATTTACCTGAAAAATCGATACGCACCTGATCTTCATTCTGCGCTGCACGGTCGACTTTCTTATAAACCGCATGCTGTTTGCGCAGTGTCGTAATGGTCTCTTCCACATCAGCATCGCTCAACGTAAACGTGACACGATCAATATTCTCACCGGAGATATCACCGATAGTAACCTCCGGATAGACTTCGAAGGTCGCACTGAATTCGATCTGCGGTGCATTCAGGTCTGCAGTCTTGATCTCGAACTGCGGATAACCTGCCACCTGCAATTTGTTGGCCTGGGCCGCCTCGGCAAAAGAACGCTGCAAGCTTTCGCCCAACACTTCCTGCTGCACAGAAGACCCATACTGTTGCTCCAGTACCTTGAACGGTACTTTGCCCGGACGAAAACCATGCACCTTGGCCGTGCGACCAATATGTTTCAGCCGCGCCTCCATTTCGCCGCGTATTTGCTGCTGGGGAATGGATGCATTCAAACGACGCTGCAATCCACTCAGGGTCTCTACATTTGACATTCTGGCACTTCCTTTTGAATATTAAACCGACTTAATAAAACGGATATTGCGAGTGGAATGATACATGAAACGGGGCTGGAAGGCCCGCCCGCCTGCTTACTTCACATGTGCCGGCACTTGGGGCAAATGCCAGATATCGCGGTTATAGTCCTGGATGGTTCGGTCGCTGGAAAATTTACCGCTGGCTGCAGTATTCAGGATGCTCATGCGTGTCCAGCGCTCCCGGTCGCGGTAGGCTGCCGCCACGCTTTGCTGCGCATCCACATAACTGCGAAAATCCGCCGCCGTGAGCCATGGATCGTGCGGATTCATGACAGCTTGCACGATGGGATCGAATAACCCCGGTTCGAACATGTTGAAATGCCCGCTTTGCAACAGGCTTATTACCCGTCCCAGATCGCGATCGCCCGCAACAATCGCGGCCGGATCATAGTGTCCACGCAGCGTTTCCACCTGATCTGCCGTCAGGCCGAACAGGAAAAAATGCTCCGCACCCACCTCTTCGCGAATTTCGATGTTCGCGCCGTCCAGCGTGCCGATCGTTATCGCACCGTTCATCATGAATTTCATGTTACCCGTGCCTGACGCCTCCTTGCCCGCAGTGGATATCTGCTCGGACAAGTCAGCCGCAGGACAGATCACCTCCATCGCCGAAACGCGATAATCAGGCAAAAAAGCGACCCGTAGGAAATCCCTGGTTGCAGGATCGTGGTTGATAACATCCGCCACGGCCGTCACAAGCCGTATGATGCGTTTTGCCATGGAATATCCTGGAGCGGCTTTTCCTCCGACCAGTACACACCGTTGCGTCCAGTCGGCAGTGTCACCGCGCTTGATACGGTCATATAAATGAATGACATGCAACACATTGAGCAACTGGCGTTTGTATTCGTGAATACGCTTCACCTGCACATCAAACAATGCCGAAGGATCGAATTGCACACCGCAATCGCTTGCGACCATTGCAGCCAGGCGCTGCTTGTTTGCCTGTTTCACCTTATGCCACTCGGCACGGAATTGGCTGTCTTCCGCTAACGGTTTCAAGGCCTGCAGCCCGGATAACTCGGTGCGCCATCCTTGGCCGATATTGTCGTCGAGCAGTTTACTCAACAGGGAATTGCTTGATGCCAGCCAGCGCCGTGGTGTCACACCGTTGGTCTTGTTATTGAATTTGTGCGGCCACAATTCAAAAAAATCATGGAACAGATTCTGCTGAAGCAGATGCGAATGCAGCGCAGCCACACCGTTCACCGAGTGGCATGCAACTACCGCCAGATAAGCCATGCGTATTTGCGGCACACTACACTCTTCCACGATGGACATGCGGCACTCGCGCTCCGTATCACCCGGCCAACGCTGGGAAACTTCTTCCATGAATCGCGCATTAATCTCATAGACGATGTCCAGCAGCCGCGGCAACAGCCGCCCGAACATGCTTACCGGCCAGCGCTCCAACGCTTCCGGCAACAGTGTATGGTTGGTATAGGCCATGGTGTTCGAAGTGATATCCCATGCCTCGTCCCAGCCCATCCCGTGTTCGTCCATCAACAGGCGCATCAACTCAGGGACCGCGCAAGTCGGATGCGTATCGTTCAACTGGAAGCAGTTCTTGTCAGCAAAACCGGAAAAATCCTCGCCATGCTTATGCACCCAATGCCGCAATACATCCTGCAAACTGGCTGAGGCGAGGAAATACTGCTGGCGCAGGCGCAGTTCCTTCCCGTTTTCGCTGGCATCATTGGGGTAGAGCACCATTGTGATATGTTCTGCAGCATTTTTGGCGGCGACCGCCTCGGTATAACTGCCAGCATTGAATTCGCTCAGGTCGAATTCTTCCGTCGCGGCTGCCTTCCATAGACGCAAGGTATTCACCGTGTTATTGCGGTAACCCGGAATGGGCATGTCATATGGCACCGCCAGCACATCCTGGGTATCAACCCAACGCATGTGCAGTTTGCCGTTGACAGTGTAATGCTCGCTACGTCCGCCAAACTTGATCCGGACCTCATATTCGGGACGCTCAATCTCCCACGGATTGCCGTTGCGCAACCAGTGGTCCGGTTCTTCCATTTGATATCCATGTTCCAACTTCTGTCTGAACATACCGTACTCATAGCGAATACCGTAACCCGTCACCGGCAATTGCAGCGTTGCGCAACTATCCAGAAAGCAGGCAGCCAGTCTGCCGAGGCCACCGTTACCCAGGCCGGCATCACTCTCCAGTTCCTGCAACTCTTCCATATCCAGCCCCAGATTCCGCATTGCCTCGGCAGTCGCTCCCTGCAGATCCAGGTTCAGCAGTGCGTTACCCATAGCTCGACCCATCAAAAACTCCAGCGACAGGTAATACCCCTGTTTGCAGTCCGATTCGTCATATGCGCGCTGAGTTTGACGCCAGCGTTCCACCAGACGGTCACGCAACACCAATGCACAAGCTGTATAAACATGATGTGAGGAAACGCTGGCCTTGTCCCAACCGAGAGTATGGTTGAAATAGCGACAGAAATCTTCTTCCAGCCCGACAGCATTCATGCCCAGCGGGGGCAATTTCAGCGTACTGGGATGTTTGGCAATAAAAGGCTTGTTAACAGTATTCATTCATAATTTCCGAAACAGAATGGTTGCCGCCGGGATCATGCGACTTCAATGCAGAATTCCAGTGCATCTGTATGCTCAGTCCTGACACTCTCAAAAGTCAGCACAACAGCTTGCATGATTTTTTCGAAGCCAGCTTCCGACTGCGATACACTGAAACAAGGCTTTGAAAGCATGGACACCGCCTGGTTCACCGAAATATATAGCTTTCCGCCTAACACTGCATCTTCCAGCACAATGTGTTGCATCGCATGCAACTGCAGTACCTGCCCAAAGCCACCCGCAATCTCCTCATTAACCCTGAAGCGTCCGGCCGTACCGTCACAACTTGGCATGGCCAGATTTACAACCACCCGGAACATGCCTTCACTGACACCATTAAAATGATAGGCAACATACAAACGCGCATCCGCCAGCACCACAGATTTACGCACTGTACCCGCTCCCAATGCCGCCTCAAACGTAACGCCACATTTTATGTTTGTGTTTTCTGCCAATACGTATTCCGGCCTGATTTCTTCGCTGCCTGACAACCACCGATCCAGAAACATCTGCTTCTGCTGTTCGTCGATCACCATATCTTCTTGCGTAATCTCGTGCTTCAGGCAGACACCATCATGCGGGTTGGCGATGCCTTCGCTCTGTTGGGTTTTGACTGGTTGTGCATGTACCTTACGATGATAATGTTCCTCTGGCATGGACAAGGTGTCGGCGAAATTATGGTTCAGACGGTAGGCATCGAACTCGCATAATGCAGCAGTGCCGTCCTGTCTGAGCACCGCCTGCAACACGCCATTCTGCAAAAAAATTTCGTCCTTGCCATCCAGGTCGAGATCGAAAGACTGTTTTGGCTGGCGTGGCCTGGCTTTATCCAGCAAGCCCTCGAGTTTGACAATAGCGTTGTAGACAGCACGGCGCAGATGCGGCAAATAGAGTCCGCCAAACAGTCCATGCCAATAGGCATCGTTGGCCTGCGCCTCGTACAAGGCATTCAGCATTTCGCTGGTCTGTTTTTTCTGCGGCAAAGCATGCAAACGACGTGACAACCCCAACATGCGCTTATGCATCCAGTTCGATTCCGGATAGCGCATCATGAAATTCTTCCAGATGCCGCCACGCAGGAAAGGTTTTACCTGGTCGAACTGACCTGAATTTTTCGAAGCCTGTACCAGATCAGCATAATACCGGGCTGCAGGAACCGGCAGTGTCCATTCGTTCATCTCGATATAGGAAGTGGTC
>JBNLBY010000012.1:0-44342 GCA_050303535.1 Sideroxydans sp.
TAGAAGCTTTTGATAGGTATGTGTATAATTAAACACGCATGCATTAGTACGTGCCGGTGACCAATTGTTTTAATCATTATTATTAATAATTAGAATATTTAAGGTGACTATATGATTGATATGGGGATGAGTGCAGATAAAAAAAGTTACTATAAAAACAATCGCCTCAAGCAGATGCGCGCGTTTTGCGAGGTCGTGCGCACCGGCAGCATCACCCTGGCTGCACAGAAAATGTTCCTGAGCCAGCCATCGGTAACCTTGCAAATTCAGGCAATGGAGCGGGAATTGGGGGTGACGGTGTTCGAACGGCGCGGCCCCGTCCTCAAACTGACCCCGGACGGCGAAACCCTGTACGCGCTGGCCAAACCGCTGGTGGAAGGCATAGACAGCCTGGAAGAAAATTTCGCCGCACAGCACGGCAAGCTGGATTCAGGCGAATTGAATATCGGCGCTGGCGAATCCACCATCCTGTACATACTGCCGGAAGCGGTACGACGCTTTGTCACTACCTATCCGCGCATCCAGCTCAAGATCCATAATGAAACCGGACGTGACGGCCTGAAGATGCTGCGTGCCGACGAAATCGACCTGGCTGTCGGCTCCATGCTGGATGTGCCCGATGACATCACTTACCATCCGGTGGTGACGTTCGACCCGGTACTCATTGTTCCGCTCGGCCATCCGCTGGCCGGCAAAACCAGCGTGACGCTGGAAGAAATCAGCCAATTCGGCCTGATCCTGCCGCCGCGTCACCTCTCGACCTGGCGCATGGTCAAGTATGTATTCCAGCAACACAACCTGACTTTTTCCGTGACACTGGAAGCGGGCGGCTGGGAAGTGATCAAGAAATATGTGGAACTCGGAATGGGCATTTCCATCGTCACCGACATCTGCCTTACGGGCGCAGAAAAACTGGCGCGTATCCCGCTCACCCAGTATTTCCCGCAACGGGGCTATGGACTGGTGCTGCGCAAAGGGCGCTTCCTGTCACCACAGGCACGGCGTTTCATGGAAATCCTGTGCGAGGTCTACGGCATCGAGCCCACACCAGCCGAGCTTAACGTTCGAGATTGAGTTCCTGCATCAATTGCACGGCGAGTTCTTCGATCGAGCGCGAGGTGGTATCAAACCATTTGATGCCCTCACGCCGCATCATTTCTTCTGCTGCCGCCACTTCATAGCGGCAGTTTTCCAGGGAAGCATATTTGCTGTTGGGACGGCGCTCGTTGCGGATGCGCCGCAACTGTTCGGGGACGATGGTCAGGCCGTACAACTTGTCACGGAAGGGCAGTAATTTCGATGGCAGATGACCGCGCTCGAAATCTTCCGGAATCAGCGGATAGTTGGCCGCCTTCAGGGAGAATTGCATGGAGAGATACAGGCTGGTCGGTGTTTTGCCGCTACGCGATACGCCAACCAGGATGATGTCGGCATTACCCAAATCGGCGTCCGACACGCCGTCATCATGTGCGAGCGCATAATTCACCGCAGTAATGCGTGCGTTGTATTCCGGATTGGACAGGCTGTGCGAACGTCCCACCGCACGTGAGTAACGGCAACCGAGTTCCTGCTCCAGCGGAGCAATGAAGGCATCGAACAGATCGATGAAGAAAGCCTCGGCCTGGTGCAGGATGGCGCAGTATTCGGAATTGGTCAGCGTCATGATGACGATGGGATGCACACCTTCGCGTCGGCTGATCTCGTTGATGCGCGCCAGACTGTCCCTGACTTTATCTTCGCTGTCCAGAAAGGGAAAACGCAAATGCCTGAAATCGATGCCTTCGAACTGGGCAAGCAAACCATGTCCAAGTGTTTCCGAAGTAATGGCGGTGCCATCCGATACGTAGATGACGGTTCGTTTTTGAGTCGACATGAATTGTGCAATCCTGAATGATATTTTCCGAACCCCGAAGTATACGCGCTAAGCCCTTGCCGGAATAACGCAGTCGTCAGCAGGCCGGATTATGTAGCATTGGTCTTGATCCCATTTTCCAGATTCGGATAGCGCACCTGGTCGACCATATCCAGGATTTCCTTATCCGGTGCGGGTGTCAGCAAACTGCCGAGGATCACACCGGCAAACCCGACCGGCATGCCGAAAATGCCCGCCGAGATCGGATTGATATCCCACCACAGCGGTGCATTCACACCGAAGAACGGATAGGTCAGATACATATAGACCATGCACGTGCCCAAACCCGCCACCATGCCGAGTACTGCACCGGTCTTGTTGGCGCGTTTCCAGAATACGCCCAGCGCCAGCGCCGGAAAAAAAGCGGATGCGGCCAGCGAAAATGCCGCGCCAACCAGCACCAGGATATCGCCCGGTTTGAGCGAGGCGACGTAAGCGGCAAGCACCGCCACCACCGCCAGCAATGCCTTGGAAATAAACAGGCGGCGCGATGTCGGCGCATCGGGATCCAGCATTTTGTAATACACGTCGTGCGACAGCGAATTGGCGATGGTCAGCATCAGGCCGTCTGCGGTCGACAGCGCTGCCGCCAGACCGCCCGCCGCCACAAGCGCCGTGACCACATACGGCAAGCCTGCAATCTCGGGGGTTGCCAGCACGATCAGATCCCCGCCGATGGTAACTTCCGCCAGTTGCACGATGCCGTCCTTGTTGATATCGGTCACGCTCATCAACGTTTTATCCACCGAAGCCCAGGCGGAAACCCAACTTGGCAATTCGGAAAAACTGGAACCCACCAGCAACGTATACACATCGTATTTGGCCAGCACCGCCAGGGCAGGCGCAGTCACGTAGAGCAGTGAAATGAACAGCAGCGACCAGAACACGGAGACGCGTGCCTCGCTCACTGAAGTGGTCGTGTAAAAACGCATCAGGATGTGCGGCAGCGCAGCAGTTCCCACCATCAGGCACAGCACCAGCGCCATGAAATTCTTGCGTTTGTTGTCGCGCGTTTTTTCATCCGAACCGGCAAAAGGTTCTGCGTGTGCAGCGATGGGATCCGATTTGGCCTTGTCCGATTCAGCCTGCTGGCGCCACATATTACGGGCTGCCTCCACATTCCCGGGGAAATCTGCGATGGCGCGATTGGCTGCCGCAATCTTCCTGGGATCGGCATTTTCCGCTTTCAATTTTGCAGCAGCTTTGACCAGTCTGACTTTTTCTTCAGCCAGATAGGCGGCGCCCCCAGCCGCCAGTGCTTTCAACCTGTCTTCACCCCTGATTTCGTGTTGTTTGAAAATGGCGCGTACTTCCGCTTCGCGTGCCCCGTCCGGCGTGGACGGATCATTCAGCACTTTTTCGCGCGCGGTGACTTTTTCCAGCACGTAGCCATAGGTGATCTGCGGAACGGGATTCCCGGTGTGTTTCACCGACAGCCAGATCACGGGGATCATGAAGGCCACGATCAGGATCACGTATTGCGCCACCTGCGTCCAGGTCACCGCACGCATACCGCCCAGGAACGAACACAATAAAATGCTACCGAGGCCGACAAATACGCCCACGCCGAAATCCAGCCCGGTGAAGCGGCTGGCAATCAGGCCCACGCCATATATCTGCGCGATCACATAAGTAAACGAACACAGGATGGCCGCGAACACGCCGATGAAACGCGGGATGCTGCCGCCGTAACGCGCACCGAGAAAATCCGGGATGGTGAACTGGCCAAACTTGCGCAGATAGGGCGCCAGCAACAACGCGACCAGCACGAACCCACCTGTCCACCCCATCACAAAAGCGAGGCCATCGTATCCGGAGAGATACAAAGTACCCGCCAGGCCGATAAAACTGGCAGCCGACATCCAGTCGGAACTGATCGCCATGCCGTTGAACAATGCTGGCACGCGCCGTCCCGCCACGTAGTATTCCGAGACATCGGAAGTGCGGGACAGGAAACCGATCCCGGCATACAACGAAACGGTCACGCCGATGAAGATGTAACCCAGCATCTTGTTGGGCACGCCCATCTGTTCAAGGATGGCCAGCATGACGATAAAGCCGATGAAGCCACCCGTGTATAGCGCGTAATAACGTTTGAGCTGCGAAACGAATCGCGACTGGACCGGTCTGGCCATTACCTGTCCCTTTCCTGTACGCCGTATTCGCGATCAAGCTTGCTCATGCAATAAGCGTAATAGCCTACAAGAATCACGTATACCAGCAGCGCACCTTGCGCTGCGATGAAGAACGGGAGCGGAAACCCGAGAAACACGACAGATTGCAAGTCACGCGCAAACCAGCCAGCTATAAAGGTGATCGCAAACCAGACCACGAGCAATATACCTGTCAATCGGAGGTTTTTCCTCCAGTACTGTTTGTGCTTCTCCGTCAGCAGCATGCATTTCTCCGAAAATCTTTCCCCGAAAAACCGTCATCTATACCCGACAAGTCTGCGTCTTGGATAAATATGCGCTTGCACATAGAATGACCGCATCCGAGGATGGACAGGATAACAAATTATCTGCCCCTCCCGTGACAGGAACTTAACCCCTAACGCTTACGTGATGCTTACACACCCATGCGCATCCTGATCGCAGAAGATGATGAAGTGTTGTCCGATGGCCTGTGCCATTCCATGCGCCAGTCGGGTTACGCTGTCGACAGTGTGAAAGACGGACAGGCCGCCAACCTTATCCTCAGCGGCGAACAGCCTTTCGATCTGGTCATTCTCGACCTTGGGTTGCCCAAGGTGGACGGTTTCAGCGTATTGCGCAGCCTGCGCGAAAAAAACAAGCAAGTGCCCGTGATCATTCTCACCGCGCGCGATGCTGAAGGCGACCGTGTCAAAGGACTTGACCTCGGTGCCGACGATTACATGATCAAACCGTTCAGCCTTCCCGAACTGGAAGCCCGCGTGCGCGCGCTGATCCGGCGCGGTCAATGCGGCGTCAATCCGGTCTACACCTGCGGCACATTGACGTTCGACAGCGTCGGACGACGCGCTGCAATCAACGGCACTCCGCTTGAACTCACAACCCGCGAACTGAGCGTGCTGGAAGCGCTGATGCTGCGCACCGGCTGGGTCGTCAGCAAGGAACAATTACTGGAGAGACTTTACAGTTATTCGGAAGAGGCCAGCAGCAACGCCATCGAGGTGTACATACATCGCCTGCGCAAGAAGATAGAACCGGCGGGCGTCACCATCCGCACCATACGCGGCCTGGGTTACGTCATCGACAACCTCCCTGCCTGAGTTCCATGGCCAGCAACATTCATTCCCTGCGCAACTACCTCATGCAGAGGTTGTTGATCTCGCTCTATCTGTTATGGATCGTCAGCACCGTCGTAGGTTATTTCGCCACCATCAACTACGCCAACCAGCCGTATGACCTGGTCCTGCTGCAACGCGCCAATGAAGTCGCGACAGAACTCAAGCTGGGGAGCGGACACGAGCGACTGGATGTGGTGCCCATTCTTCCCGATGGAACGGAACTGGGCATGCCGGACAGTGTGGTTTATACCGTCACCGACAGCGAAGGCAGGAAACTTGCCGGTAACGGCAACACGTTGCGCCCGCTCTCCTATCGGCGCGACAGAACCGGTCCGCTGTTCAGCAACGGTGAACGCGATGGGGAAAAAACGCGCATGGTCAGTCTGGTCTTCCCTTCAGATAACGGGGTATTCCAGTTACATGTTTCCGAAACCACACGACTGCGGCAGGCGCTCATACGCGGGATTCTTGCCAACATCGTTATCCCGCAACTCCTGCTGACCCTGATCGCGCTTGGCGTCGTCTGGTACGGTTTGAAACAGGGGTTGCGGCCGCTCGAACGCTTGCGGCGCGACGTGGTGAACCGGCGACGCGACGACTTGAGCGAACTTGACGGCAGCAAGGCACCCACCGAGGTGCGACCGTTGATCGATGCTGTCAACGATCTGCTGGCACGCCTGAAACAGGTAATGGCCGCACAACAGCGCTTTGTTGCTGATGCGGCGCATCAATTGCGCACACCGTTTGCCGGCCTGAAGACACAATCCGAACTGGCATTGCGCTCCGACGAGCCGGAACGGAAACAACATGCACTGCAGCACATCCTCACCAGCACGCGGCATGGCATCCGTCTGGTCAACCAGTTGCTGGTACTGGCACGCAACGAGCCCGGCGGCCAGAGCGCAGACAGTTTCGTACCGCTCGATATCAACCAGTTGGCGCAGGAATGCACGGTCAACTGGGTACAGATGGCCCTGGAAAAAAATATCGATCTGGGATACGAGGGCGCACCTGCGGGCATGATCGTGCAGGGTGATCCTGCCAGCCTGATGGAAATGCTCAACAACCTGATCGACAACGCGATCCGCTATACCCCGAATGGCGGGCACATCACCGTCAGCGTAAGCAAATCGCCGCAGGGTACGGAATTACACGTGGAAGACAACGGCCCCGGCATAGACCCCCAACATCGCGAACGCGTATTCGAACGTTTTTACCGCATCCTTGGCACCGGGCAAAGCGGCAGCGGGCTCGGACTCTCCATCGTCGCCGAAGTCGCCAAACGCCATGGTGCAGAACTGGTACTGGATACCGGCAGCAATGGCACAGGCACAGGCACAGGCACAGGCACAAAAATCAGCATACTTTTCCCCCGTCCCGCATCCGGCAATATTTGAAACCGGCGCCTTTATTCGCTTTTTTTCCTGAACGTAAACGGATGCGCATGACGGCTCAGAATGAAGTCGGCGATCAGTTTGAGCCAGATGGTGATGCCGGCAGCGGAAGTCCAGGTTGCGTAATCAAAAGACGCCGTCAACACACTGATGATGACGGATACCACGATCACCCCTGCCAGCAGATTGATGGCGGCGGCATAGGGCGCATATTTCTGCGGATCCGCCGGCGGCACTCCACGCTTCAGGGCAACTTCTGAAAAATCGCGGTTCACAGCAATGCGCCATGCACGGCGCAACCAGATAAAGGCCATGGGAAACAATGCGAGGAACAAAACCCAGGTCATCGCCAGGCTGATATAAGTCATATCCACTCCAAGAAAAAAACCCCGCCGGAATGCGGCGGGGTCCATGTTACATGCAGATCAAGTGTTATGCGTGAGCACCATCAACTGCTTTTGCACCACGCGGCGTACGCACAGCTTCAACCAGGTGCTGGATGTGCTCCGGCGGTTCTTTGGTGAGCTTGTCCACCACGAAAGCAACCGTGAAGTTGATCATCGCACCAACTGCGCCGAATGCTTCCGGTGTAATGCCAAAGAATGAATTGGCACCACCGATCAGGTCCAGATACTCCGTACCCTTGATGAAGAACAGGCCTTTGTGTGCGAACACGTAGAACAGGGTGATGATCAGGCCCGACAGCATGCCCGCCATGGCACCTTCCTTGTTCATCTTCTTGCTGAAGATGCCCATCATGATGGCCGGGAACAATGAGCTGGCCGCAATACCGAAGGCCAGTGCCACCGTTCCCGCCGCGAAGCCGGGCGGATTCAGACCCAGATAACCGGCAACCACAATGGAACAGGCCATCGCAATCTTGCCCGCCATGAGCTCGCCTTTTTCACTGATGCCGGGATTGAACACCCCTTTCACCAGGTCATGCGAAATGGCCGAAGAGATTGCCAGCAACAGACCTGCCGCAGTCGACAACGCCGCAGCCAGACCACCCGCAGCCACCAGCGCAATCACCCAGTTGGGCAACAAGGCGATTTCCGGATTGGCCAGCACCATGATGTCGCGGTTGACTGTCAACTCATTGCCTTTCCAGCCTGCAGCTTCAGTTTTCTTGATAAATTCCTTATCCGCAGACTTGTCGTTGTAGTACTGGATGCGGCCATCGCCGTTCTTGTCTTCGAACGCCAACAGGCCGGTCTTTTCCCAGCGTCCCATCCAGCCCGGTTGCTCGGTTGCCTTGATGCTGGCTTCCGGTGCAAACAGATCGCCACCTGTAGCTGCGGCAGAATTGATCGTGGTATGCAGATTCATGCGCGCCATGGCCGCCACTGCCGGAGCGGTGGTATACAGGATGGCAATGAACACCAATGCCCAGCCGGCCGAAGAACGTGCGGCAGCAACGGACGGCACCGTAAAGAATCGCATAATGACGTGCGGCAGACCAGCAGTACCGATCATCAACGACAGGGTGTAGACGAACATGTTGAGCGTGCTACCCGCAGTTGTGGTGGTGTATTTTCCAAAACCCAGATCGACCACGATGCTGTCCAGTTTTTGCAGCAGGGACACATCGCTGCCTGCCATATTGGAACCCAGCCCCAGTTGCGGGATCGGATTGCCGGTCAGGTGCATGGAAATGAAGATCGCCGGCACGGTGTAGGCAAAGATCAGCACGACATACTGCGCAACCTGCGTGTAAGTGATGCCCTTCATGCCGCCGAACACGGCATAGGTGAACACGACGCCCATACCGACATAAACACCCATTTCCTTGGATACGCCAAGGAAGCGCGAGAAGGCAACACCGACACCGGTCATCTGACCGATAATATAAGTCAGCGATGCCACCAGCAAACACACCACTGCCACGGTGGCTGCCGACTTCGAGTAATAGCGGTCACCGATGAATTGCGGTACGGTGAATTTGCCGAACTTGCGCAGATAGGGTGCGAGCAGCGTGGCAAGCAACACATAGCCGCCAGTCCAGCCCATCAGGAACAGCGCGCCGCCGTATCCCATGAAACCGATCAGACCCGCCATGGAAATGAATGAAGCGGCAGACATCCAGTCGGCCGCAGTTGCCATACCGTTCAGGCGCGGACTCACCCCGCCACCGGCCACGTAAAACTCGCTGGTACTACCGGCGCGAGCCCACACGGCGATGCCGATGTAGAGCGCGAATGTCAGCCCCACCACCAGATAAATTGTTGTTTGAAGTTCCATGTAGCCTCCTTATTCTTCGTGCACGTCGAATTTGCGATCGATTTCATTCATCTTCTTTGCATAGATGAAGATCAACGCCACAAATATGTACATGGAACCCTGTTGGGCAAACCAGAAGCCCAGCGGGTAACCGCCCAGATGAATGTTGTTGAGCAAGGGCGCGAACAAGATACCTGCCCCGAAGGAAACCAGGAACCAGACTGCCAGGATCTTGGTCAGCAAACCCAACGTAGCCTTCCAATAGGCCTCGCTGCTTTTGTCCATTGCGTTCTCCTCTTTAATCGTTATCGTTTTGGTTTGATTAGCTTGAGGAGCCGCACCTCCGGCATGTAACCGAAAAGCAGAAGGTGAAAATACGTCCCCTCAAGATAATCGATTGAGCCTGAAAAATACCTGGCTCTCTCTTTGTTACCGGAATTGAGGTTACGTCAGGAAGCTTACATTCAGCTTACGCCTGCCGCCTGGCGTTGCAACCGTTCCAGATCGCGCAGACCGGCGAAATCGGCAATATCCCTGCTGCGTGCACGGGCAATTACAACCTGCAGCAATTGCGCGGTAGCCAATGCATCAGCCAGCGCGTTGTGCCGGACTTCGATGTGTATGCCGAAACGGTCTATCCAGTCGTCCAGGGCACGATGGCTGTATGCCATGGCCGGATACAGAGAAGGCATGACATACGCCAGATCCAGCCAGGGATGCTTGAACGTCAGGCCCAGATATTGACGCAGGGCGCGCCGTATCATGGTCTCGTCGAAGGTTACATGAAAAGCCACCAGCGGGGATTTACCCAGATACTCGAGGAACGCCAGCAAGGCCTCGGCAGGATCTTCACCCTCGCGTTGCTCGGAACTGGAAATACCGTGCACGAGGATATTTTCCTTGTGACTGATCTCGCGTTGCTGCAACACGGTGTAAAAACTGTCGCCCAGCGCGATGCGGCCATTCACCACCGCCACCGCGCCAATCGAGATCAGCGTATCTGTCATCAGGTTCAAACCGGTCGTCTCGACATCCACCACAACGAAACGCGAATGCGCGAAACTGGCCGGCTGCGGCGTCTCGGGCATAGCCCGCCATGCAGCCAGCCGGGCCGCCTGAGGCGGCCGGAGATGCACCCTTGGAGAAAACCAGCGTTGCAGCAGTTTCTTCAAAGCTGGTAATCCAGTGCCAGTTTGGCCTGCGCCTTGCGCGCCTGGCGAAACGCTTCCTTGAGAATGCGCCGGTCCAGTTCGTTCAACCGGGCGGGGTCGATCAGATTATCCAGGCACCGCACTTCACCATCGGCCGGATCGCTTTCCTCGTAATGATGGCGCAGCCGCAACAACTGGATAAACAGCAGCGCATTGATCCACGCTTCCACTTCGGCAACGGGAATATGCAAGGCGGCGGCGCTGAGCCGCAGGCGCTGCAGCGTGCTGGTATGCTGCACGCCCGCTGCCAGACTGAAAATGCGCGCTGCATCCACGAAAGGCGCAAGCCCGTTGAGCTTGAGATCGAGGCGGTTCGCTTCGTTCAGCACGAAATCGCGCACCAGGCCCAGCGGCGGCCGGTTGCGCAGCGCATTAGCCGCCATCTGATGCAGGAAGCGCGAATTATTACGCGCATACTGCGACAACCATTGACGCAGATCTTCCGCCAGATGCTCGGCGCCATACAACGCACGAAAATCGAAAAAAATGGACGAACGCAACAATGCCTCCGGTGAACCGCCATCGATCCAGGCGGAGAAAGCACGTTTCCATTCTTCCAGCGACAGACACCATTTCGGATTGCTCGCCATGATCCCTCCCTTGCACAGGGGAAATCCGCACAAGGCCAGCGTGTCATTGATGCGTTTTGCCACCGGCAACAGTTTTTCGCGCGCCTGTTCCACCGTCATACCCTGCGGTGCGGCAAAAATGATTGCGTTGTCCTGATCGGTATTCAGCGTCTGTTCGAAGCGGCCTTCCGAACCCAGCGCCATCCAGCACATTCCGTCATGCAATGGCGTATCAAGCATGTCACTGGCCTTGAATTCCAGTTCGACCACACGTGCCGTAAGCAGGTCGTTGAAAGTGGAAATGAACTGGGTCAACTGTTCGGGCGCCACGCCCTGCGCCATCATGTTATGGGCCATGTTGCGGATATCCGCTGCGGCCTGCTGCAACACCTCGGTAGTTTCGGCATTGCGGATGGCCGAACCGATCTGGCGCAAACCGACACGTTGCAGCGCAAACAAATCCTTCTCCGATACCAGTCCCGTCAGTTTCCCGCTCTCGACAACCAGCACATGACGAAAGCCCTGCCTGGCCATCAGCAACGCCGCTTCATGTGCCGGCGCATGCGGTGGCAGGATAGACAATTGCTTGCTCATCACATCCATGACCGGCTGGTCGAGATCGATCTGGGGAAGCGCAATGCGATCCAGCACATCGTGCAAAGTCATGATCCCGATCGGCCGCTCGTTTTCGTCCACCGCCACCATGGAACCGATACGCTGCTCGTGCATGATTTCCAGCACCCGGCGTATGGTTGTATCCGGCGCGCAGGTTACCGGATCGCGGCGAACGATAGACGACAGCGGACTCGCAAGAGATTGCTGTTCGACACTGGAATGGCTGAATTGCGCCTGGATGACCTGCTTGGAATGTTCCAGCAGGTTGGCAATACGCCGCGTGCAGAAATCGCGAAACGCGGCACTCATGGTAATGAGCTCGTGAAAATCCCTGGCTGAAAGTTCATAGCAGAACGTATCGCTACCGGCCCGGTAAACACTGGCCACAGGACGGTTCGCCAGCAGCGCACCCAGCGGAAAACATTCCCCTGCCGCCAGTTCCAGCCAGGTATCCGCTTCCGATGCGTGCGCAACATTCTGTTCGCCATGCACAGCACCCTGCTTGATCACCAGAAACCGGTCCACCGCACCCTGATCCGGCGACACGATCACCTCGCCTTCGGCGTAATAGCCGAGATGCATGCGCTCGAGCATCCACAACACATGCACAACTTCCATACGATCGAAAGGTGCATGTCGTGAAATAAAGGTCAGTTCGGAAGGATGGATCGCGCTCATGATTTACCTCGCGGAGAAATCAAATCCCGAATACTTTCGCCAGCTCCACACCCGGATCGTCCGCGCGCATGAACGCCTCGCCGACAAGGAAGGCATACACCTGGTGTTCCCGCATCAGCTTCACATCCTCGGCAGTGGAAATGCCGCTCTCGGTGACAACGATACGATCATACCCCGTTGCCGAAGCAGAGATGGCAGACAGCAGATCGATCGTGGTCTGCAGGTTGACTTCGAAAGTACGCAGGTTGCGGTTGTTGATGCCGATCAGCGGTGTCGCAAGCTGCAATGCAATTTCCAGTTCATTTGCGTCGTGTACTTCCACCAGCACGGCCATGCCCAGCTTGTGCGCCAATGCCTCCAGTTCCTTCATCTGATTCAGCGTCAGCGCCGCCGCGATCAGCAGGATGGCATCCGCACCCATCGCGCGCGCCTGGTAGACCTGGTACTCATGCACGATGAAATCCTTGCGCAATACAGGCAAGCTGCAGCCCGCACGCGCCTGCTGCAGATACGCAGCACTGCCCTGGAAAAATTGTTCATCGGTCAACACCGACAGACATGCCGCACCATGGCGCGCATAACTGCCCGCAATCTCCGCCGGATGAAAATCGGCGCGGATTACCCCTTTGCTCGGACTGGCTTTTTTTATTTCGGCAATCACTGCAGAATGTCCCTGCGCGATTTTGCTTTGGATCGCTCCGACGAAATCGCGCACAGGAACTGCCTGCTCCGCTTCGGCACGAATTGCAGGCAACGGCTTTACCGACAATCCCGCCGTCACTTCCTGGTTTTTTACGGCGAGGATCTTGTTGAGGATATCTGACATATTCACGTCATTCCCGCGCAGGCGGGAATCCAGTTATAAATAAAACCCCGCGTAGCGGGACAACACAGGCGACAGATTCTACACCCCCTGTCATTCCCGCGAAAACGAACGAAGCAAAGTTTCGAGCTTGCGGCCATGAGGTAATACAGTAGAATTCGCCCATATGCAGCCCGCAGTCTACATTCTTGCCAGTCAACGCAATGGCACTTTGTACACTGGGGTTACCAGCGACTTACCCAAGCGAATCTGGGAACACAAAAATGATGCCGTGGAGGGATTCTCCAAACGTTATATAGTGCACTTATTGGTTTATTTTGAGCTTCATCCTGACATACTGTCCGCTATCACTCGCGAAAAGCAAATCAAAAAATGGAATCGCGCCTGGAAAATCCGGTTGATCGAGGAAATGAATCCTGAATGGCGCGATTTGTGGAATGAAATTATTTAAGCACGCCCAAAAGCATGTTTAATAAAACCACTGGATTCCCGCCTTCGCGGGAATGACGGGATACTTGATATCCCGCCGCAGCCTACCCTCGAATTGGGTAGTCGGGGGCGGAAATGACGAAACAGAAATAACGGAGTAACGATGGAAAACATCAAACAATACATGCAACAGGTCGGGCAGCAGGCCCGGGCAGCTTCACGCCTGATGGCACAAGCCAGCACCAATGCGAAAAACCACGCGCTGGAGAACATCGCAACTGCCATCCTGCTCAACAGTACAAAGCTGATCGCCGAAAACGCCAAGGATGTCACCCATGCCAAAGCCAACGGGCTGGACTCCGCTTCGGTGGACCGGCTCACCCTGACCGACAAAACCATCAAGTCCATGGCAGAAGGCCTGCGCCAGATCGCGGCCTTGCCCGATCCCATCGGCGAGATCAGCGACATGAAATACCGCCCCACCGGCATTCAGGTCGGCAAGATGCGCGTGCCGCTCGGTGTCATCGGCATCATCTACGAATCGCGCCCAAATGTAACGGCGGATGCCGCCGGGCTGTGCCTGAAATCCGGCAACGCCTGCATCCTGCGCGGCGGCTCGGAGGCCATCCATTCCAACCAGGCCATCGCAGCCTGCGTGCATCAGGGTCTGCGCGAAGCCGGATTGCCCGAAACCGCAGTGCAAGTCGTGAACACCACCGACCGCGCCGCGGTGGGTGAACTCATCACCATGAAAGATCATGTCGACGTGATCGTGCCACGCGGCGGCAAGGAACTGATCGAGCGTATTTCCAGCGAAGCGCGCATTCCCGTGATCAAGCACCTGCATGGCGTGTGCCATGTCTACATCGACGACGAAGCCAACATGCAAAAAGCCATCCGCATCGCGGACAACGCCAAGACGCACCGTTATGGTGTGTGCAACGCAATGGAGACTTTGCTGGTAAATACCAACATCGCGGCAAAAGTACTGCCTGACCTGTGCAAGATCTATCTGGACAAAGGCGTGGAACTGCGCGGCGACGAAGCCGCGTGCAAACTCGTCGCCAAAATGAAAGCGGCAACCGAGGAAGACTGGTACACCGAATATCTTGCCCCCATCCTCAGCATCCGCGTCGTCGCCGACCTGGATGCGGCCATCGCGCACATCGGCACATACGGTTCGCAGCACACTGACAGTATCGTCACCGAAAACTACAGCAAGGCGATGCGCTTCCTGCGCGAGGTGGATTCGAGTAGCGTAATGGTGAACGCATCGACACGCTTCGCCGACGGATTTGAATACGGGCTGGGTGCCGAGATCGGCATCTCCACAGACAAGATCCATGCACGCGGTCCGGTAGGACTGGAAGGACTGACATCGCAGAAATACATCGTTCTGGGCGACGGGCAGATCAGGGTCTGATAACAATCAGGAGAAACATCATGAGCCGAACCATTGAAATAAAAGTGCCTGACATCGGTGACTTCAAAGGTGTGGCCGTCATCGAAATCGCCGTCAAACCCGGCGACAAGGTTGAAAAGGAACAATCGCTCATTTCCCTGGAAACGGACAAGGCGACGGTCGATGTTCCCGCACCTGTAGCCGGTGTAGTAAAGCAACTCAAAGTCAAAGTCGGCGACAAGGTCAGCGAAGGCTCGGTTATCCTGATGCTGGAAACCAGCAACGCAGCAGCGCCGGCCATCGCCACGCCGCCACCCGCAGAACCCGTTTCACAGCCAGCCGCAAAGGTCGGCGCTAATATCATCAAAGGCGATCTGCACGCCGAAGTCGTCGTGCTCGGTGCCGGCCCCGGCGGATACACTGCCGCGTTCCGTGCCGCCGATCTCGGCAAACAAGTCATCCTGATCGAAAAGGAATCCGCGCTGGGCGGCGTCTGCCTCAACGTCGGCTGCATCCCGTCCAAGGCACTGCTGCATGTCGCCAAGGTCATCAACGAAGCCGAAGAAGTGTCGCATCACGGCGTGACCTTCGGCAAACCCAAGATCGACATCGACGCCATCCGGAAATGGAAGGAAAGCGTAGTCGGCAAGCTCACCGGTGGCCTCGCCGGACTGGCGAAACAACGCAAAGTACAAGTGGTGCGCGGCACCGCCAAATTTGCTTCACCCAATAGCCTTGCCGTGCAGACCGACGAAGGCGAGAAAGTGATCACCTTCGACAACGCCATCGTGGCCGCCGGCTCCAGCGTGGCGCGCATCCCCGGCTTCCCCTATGACGACCCGCGCATGATCGACTCCACTGGCGCGCTGGCGCTGAAAGATGTGCCGAAACATATGCTGGTCATCGGCGGCGGCATCATCGGCCTGGAAATGGCGACGGTATACAACGCGCTCGGCAGCAAGATCAGCGTAGTCGAACTGATGGACCAGATCATGCCCGGCGCGGACAAGGACATGGTCAAACCGCTGCATACGCGCATATCCAAACGCTACGAAGCCATCATGCTGAAGACCAAGGTCACCAAGATCGAAGCACAAAAAAGCGGCCTGAAAGTCTCCTTCGAAGGCGAGCAGGCACCCGCCGAACCGCAGGTCTACGACAAAGTGCTGATGGCCGTGGGCCGCCGCCCGAACGGACGCGAAATCAACGCCGAAGCTGCGGGGCTCACCGTCAACGAACGCGGCTTCATTCCCGTCGACAAACAGCAACGCACCAACGTGCCACACATCTACGCCATCGGCGACATCGTGGGCGACCCGATGCTGGCGCACAAGGCCGTGCATGAAGGCAAGGTCGCCGCGGAAAACATCGCCGGGCACAAAGCCTTCTTCGAACCGCTGACCATTCCTTCCGTCGCCTATACCGATCCCGAAGTGGCATGGATGGGCCTCACCGAAACCCAGGCCAAGGCGCAGAACATCGAATACGAAAAAGCATCCTTCCCGTGGGCCGCCTCCGGCCGTGCACTTTCCATCGCGCGCGAAGAAGGTGCAACCAAAGTACTGCTCGATCCGAAATCGCGGCGCATTCTCGGCATGGGCATCGTCGGTGTGAATGCGGGCGAACTCATCGCCGAAGGCGTACTCGCGCTGGAAATGGGTGCAGACATGGAAGACATGGGTCTCACCATTCACCCGCACCCGACACTGTCGGAGACATTATGTTTCGCCGCCGAAATGGCAGAAGGCACCATCACCGACATCATGCCGCCCAGGAAGAGATGAAGCGTGACGTTCCGTCAGCTCCGCACACAAGCCTTCCCCCTTGCAGGGGGAAGGTTGGGATGGGGGTAGAGTCGTTCAGACTCGCCGTTTCCACCCCCACTTTGCTTGCCCTTCTGCTGGCCTGTTCCACATCCGCCGCCGCATTCAACCTGAACGATCTCAAGTCCAGGCTCGACGAACTGAAACAACCCGCCACAAATGCACCCGCATCCCAATCCACCGGACTGGCACAATTCACCGCACAGGAACAAACCGATAGCTTGAAGCAGGCGCTCACACAAGGCGCAGAAACTGCCGTACGCGAACTCGCCAAAAAGAACGGCTATCTCGGCAACCCAAAAGTAAAAATCCCGCTGCCGGAAAATCTGCAGAAGGTCGACCGCACCCTGCGTAAATTCGGCCTTGGAAAATATGCCGACGATCTCATCACCTCGATGAACCGCGCCGCCGAAGCCGCCGTGCCGGAAGCAAAGACATTATTGGTCAATGCGGTAAAAGCCATGACCGTAACCGATGCCAAAGACATCCTGCTCGGCAACAATGATGCCGCCACGCAATATTTCCGCCGCAACACGGAAACCGCACTGGGTACAAAATTCAAACCCATCGTTTCACACGCCATGCAGAAAGTCCGCCTCGCACGGACGTACGACCGCTTTGCCGGCAAAGGCGTGAAGCTGGGATTGGTCAACAAAGAGGATGCACACCTCGACGACTACATCACGCGCAAGGCGCTTGATGGGTTGTTCCTGATGATGGCTGAACAGGAAAAAGAAATACGCGCTCATCCCCTACAAGCGGTCGGCGATCTGGCAAGGAAGGTTTTCTCGGCATTGCGCGAGCAGTAACGCCTGGCAACATGACTCAAGGTGCCGGGTTAAGCTGACCCCGCTGGTCACTCAGATTTTCAGTAGCGCTCACCCACGACCTTAAAGCTCTGGGAAAAAGCATCCAGCTCTGCCTTCTCCTTTTCACTCAGGATAATTTCCTGACTCGCCCAGTTCAAATTCAAATATTTCGAGTGGCGTGTCCCCGGTATCGCGGCGACATCATCACCTTTTGCAAGCACCCAGGCCAATGCCACTTGTGAAGGTGTAACGTTTTTTGCAGCCGCGATTTCTTTGACTTTCTCGACCAGCTTCTGGTTATTTGCAATCGCCTCTTCGCTAAAGCGTGGCTGGGTCAATCGCCAGTCATTGGGATCGAGGTCTTCGCGTTTTTGTATGGCGCCAGTCAAAAATCCGCGGCCAAGCGGGCTGTAGGCGACAAAGCCAATTCCTAGCTCACGCACTTTTGGCAAAATACTTTCTTCGACGTCACGCGACCAGAGTGAAAGCTCGGTTTGCAGCGCGGAAACCGGGTGGACATTGTTTGCTTTTTCCAGGTCTTCGGCACTGGCTTCCGACAGGCCGATGTAGTGAACCTTACCTGCCTTGACCAGTTCGGCCATCGCGCCGATGGTTTCCTCGATAGGAACTTCCGGGTCAGGGCGATGCTGGTAGTAAAGGTCGATATAGTCGGTGTTCAGGCGCTTCAGCGAAGCATCGCAGCAGGCTTTAACGTATTCCGGTGAGCCGCTGATGCCAAGCCAGCCACCGTCCTGCGTACGCTTGACGCCAAACTTTGTAGCCAGAATGATTTTCTTGCGGCGATTCGCCAGCGCTTTACCAAGCAACTCTTCGTTGGTAAACGGGCCGTACATATCGGCGGTATCCCAGAAATTACAACCAAGCTCAAGCGCTTCGTCGAGCAGTTTCAGACTCTCGCTATCGTCAGATTGGCCATAAAAATCCGACATGCCCATGCAGCCAAGTCCAACGGCGGGAACCTTCAGGCCTTGTTGACCAAGTTTGACTATTTTCATGGTTACCTCCCAAATGAACAATTCAAAGAAGTTAATTACAAGGAGTCAGGCTCAACATTCCCCGGTTTTCAGTAGCACACGGCTTTAGAATCCATGGTTAATGTAACCGATTTTGCGGCCAGTTGCCTGGCATAGCCAACTGGCTGTTCCGGCACCGCATGTACTGATCGTCTTAAGGCAAAACCATTGTCCACGAAAAACACGAAAGGACACGAACAGGGGCGGAGGGATCATATTCCGCTGATGTTTCACCCGATGAGAAATCCGGCGGCGGAGAATTTCCCACTGTCATTTTTCGTGCTTTTCGTGTATTTCGTGGACAGTTTGAGGTTTTAAAGTCATTGCCCATGGAAACACTACAGACACTTTTCACCAGCGACCTCAGCCTGTGGGGCTTGTTCATCAGCAGTTTCCTGGCCGCCACGCTGCTGCCGGGCGGCTCGGAAGCCGTACTGTTCGGTATATTGAAACTGCATCCCGAACTTTACTGGCCCGCGCTGATGGTCGGCACACTCGGCAATACGCTGGGCGGGATGGTCACTTTCGGTATGGGGTGGGTCCTTCCGCAGACACAACAGCTAAAACATGTGGAGGCTGTCAGGAAATACGGCTCACCCGCACTGCTATTCGCCTGGGCTCCATTCATAGGCGATGCACTATGCCTCGCCGGCGGCTGGCTGCGTCTCAACTGGTGGCAGGCCGCACTGTTCATGGCATTGGGCAAATTCGCACGTTACTGGGTGATCGCCGCCGCCGCATATTAATTCCCTATTGCAGCCGTAGGACATACAGACTACATTCAAGCCTGCCCAATATTAATAGTCGCGCCCATGTATAAGCGCCTGACCCCTGCCAGAATCGCTCTGCTATACGCCGCATTTGCCGGGCTGTGGATATTCGCATCCGACAAACTGCTGGCATTCGTCGTCAGCGATCCGTCGTTAATTGTGAACATCAGCCTGTTCAAAGGCTTCGCTTTCGTTCTCGTCACCAGCTTGCTGCTTTATCAACTGATGAAAACGATGGTTGCCAGTACCGTCGAAAAAGACAAGCAACTCAAGCTGTTCTACGACCTGCCCTTCATCGGTATGGCCATCAGTTCGCCGGACAGCAAGACCTGGCTATATGTCAACGATCATCTATGCAATATGCTAGGTTATTCATGCAAGGAACTGGGGCAAACAAACTGGGCAGACATCACTCATCCCGACGACCTTGCCCCGAGTGTTGCACTATTTGAGCGCATGAAGGCGGGGGAACTCAACAGCTACGTGCTGGAAAATCGTTTTATGCGCAAAGACGGTACACCGCTCACCGTCAATCTCGACGTCAAATGTACGCACGGATCCGACGGTAAAGTGGACCGTATCGTGGCGATGATCGAAGACATCACCGAGCGCAAACGCGCGGAACAGGCGTTACACGAAAGCGAAGATCGTTTCCGCAGTATTTTTGCCAATTCCCTGGACGGGATATTGCTGGCAGAAACCGAAACGAGGAAATTCGTCATGAGCAACCCGGCGATGGAACGCATGCTGGGCTACACCCACGAAGAAATACTCAATATCGGCATTCAGGATATCCATCCGGAGGAAAGCCTCCCGGAGATCGCGGATACGTTCAACAGGCAACAGGCCGGCGAATTCACCCTCGCCCCCAATCTGCCGGTGAAACGCAAAGACGGTTCTGTGTTCTACGCAGACATCAATTCCACGCCAATAACCATTGATGGCAAGTCCTGCATGATGGCGACCTTCCGCGATATTTCCAGACGCAAGCAAACCGAGGAATCGCTGCGCCAGGCCGCCACTGTTTTCGAAAGCAGCCACGATGGCGCGATCATCACCGACCTGTCCGGAAACATCATGGCCGTAAACCGTGCTTTCTCGCAGATCACCGGCTACGATGAATCGGAAGTGCTGGGTAAAAATCCCCGCATACTGCATTCGGGACGCCACGGCAGGGATTTTTACCAGCATATGTGGGCCAGCATCGAAGCGACCGGATATTGGCAAGGCGAGATATGGAACCGGCGCAAGGATGGCGAGACTTATCCCGAATGGCTGACCATCAGCGCCGTGCGTAACGCCCAGGGGGAAACCACACAGTATGTTGGCATGTTTTCCGACCTCAGCAAGATCAAGCAGAGCGAGGAACGTGTAAACCATCTGGCCCATTACGACCCGCTCACCGACCTGCCCAACCGCCTGCTGGGGCTTTCTCATCTATCCCACGCGCTGTCACAGGCACAGCGGCATCACAATCTGCTCGGTGTGCTGTACATTGACCTGGATAACTTCAAAAACGTCAACGAAAGTCTCGGCTATCCGGTTGGCGACGAACTGCTGGTCACACTGACCAATCAAATGACCACGCATATGCGCGACGAAAATATGCTGGCCCGCCTGGGGGGCGATGAATTCATGCTGGTGCTGGAGAACATTCATTCCCCGGAAGATGCCGCCATGGTCGCGCGTTCGCTGCTCGAATTACTGAGCCACCCCTTCGTGCTGTCCGGCAACCAGGAAATATTCATCGGCGCCAGCATCGGCATCAGTATCTTTCCCAACGACGGCAACAGTGCCGATCAACTGATCCGGTATGCCGATTCCGCCATGCATCAGGCCAAACAACAGGGGCGCAACAACTACCAGTTCTACACTGAATCGCTCACGCGCGCTTCCGGCGAACATCTCAAAATGGAAACGCGGCTGCGTCATGCAATTACTGCAAACCAGTTGCGCGTCTACTTCCAGCCGCAGGTAGACATCGCAACCGGCCGCATCATCGGGGCCGAAGCATTGGTACGCTGGCTGGATCCCGAACGCGGACTGATTCCGCCCGCCGACTTCATCCCGCTGGCAGAGGAATCCGGACTGATTGGCATCATTGGCGAATGGGTACTGAAAGAAGCCTGCCTGCAAAGCAGGCACTGGATCGGAACCGGTCTTACGTTCCTGACCCTGTCGGTCAACCTGTCTTCGCGCCAGTTCCAGCGCGGCAACATCGTGGACGTGGTCTCAAGGGTGCTGGAAGAAACCGGATTTCCCGCCGACCACCTGGAACTGGAATTGACCGAAAGCGCCCTGATGCAACAAGCAGAAAATGCCGTGAAGATGATGCACCTGCTGCGCGCAGAGGGCATCCGCCTGGCAATCGACGACTTCGGTACCGGCTATTCTTCGCTCGCTTATCTCAAACGTTTTCCGCTCGATGTACTGAAGATCGACAAGAGTTTCGTCGACGATGTGCCTTACCATCAGGACGACATGGAAATCGCCGCCAGTATCATTGCCATGGGTCACTCATTGGGCTTCAAGGTCCTCGCGGAAGGCGTGGAAACGATGGAACAACTGAATTTCCTGCAAGAAAAGGGATGTGATATGTACCAGGGCTATCTCACCAGCCCGCCCGTTCCGCCGGAAGAATTCGAAAAAATGCTGCAAAAAAGTTCGCCTGCTGCAAGTCGCGTCAAAACAGAAAAAACGGCACGACGCAAGAATTAACAAATACAATACTGACACGATGGTTTGCATGAAACGTAAGCAATGGCATCATAGATACCCATGAGCACATTTAAAGTCATGCAATTCAATATGCAGTTCGGCCAGATCTGGGAAGAAGGCAACACCGGCCCCGCCCCCATTGATCTGGACCTGACCATTGCCGAGATACGCAAGCACGGCACGGATATCGTCATACTGCAGGAAGTGGAACATGCGCAACCAGGTGGTGTGCAACTCTCTCCACCACCCAATTACACCCGCCTGAGCGATGCACTCAAGGAATACGACAGTTATTTCTCCTATCCGAAAGCCGATTCGCGGGAATTGCCGTTCGGCATCGGACTGGCCATCTTTTCCAAGACGCCGCTGCGCGAGACCTTTCACTACGACCTGCCCTCGCCCCCTATCGAATTCGAATTCGAAGGTAAAAAAAAGACACCGACCGACCGCCTGCTCATCGGCGCAAAGACCACACTATCAGGTCAGGACCTGCAACTTTTCAACACCCACCTGCTCGCGTATTTCATGCTCAACTCATCGAGCGAGTTCTTTCCCGAACAACGGCAACTGGTCGTCGACCAGGTACGCATCCGCACGAAATGCCCGGCGCTGATCTCCGGCGACTTCAACGTCAGCAATCGCGATTCACTGGTCAGCCAGTTTGCCGAAGTCGGGTTCCGTACTGTGCAAATGAATGAAATCACCTGGCGCCACCGTCCTTACGTGCTGGACCATATCTTCCACAGCAAGGAACTGCGTCCGGTGAACTACACCGTCAAGCCCACGAAAGCGTCGGATCATCACATCCTGATCGCAGAATTCGAATTCGTGGAATAAACGGTTGGCAGTCTGCCGGCCTTATTTACCCTGCAGCATCCTCAACCCCCACGCCACGCCGAAACCGTTCACCTCATGCGCGACGATACCCAGCCCGCCGTCGCAGCGGCTGGACGACAGGTCCACATGCAGCCATGGCGTATCGTGTTCGACAAAGCGCCTGAGGAAACGCGTGGCAAGAATATGGTCGGCATCGCCCGCCAGTGTGCACTGTTTGATGTCGGCCACTTTTGAATCCAGCTCGGCCTCGTAATCTTCATCCTGTGGAAATGCGCACAGGCGTTCGCCGCTCAGCTTGCCCGCATTCACCGCAAGCTGTGCCAGTTCGTCACTGGTGGCGAACACGCCGGAATAGCGCGCACCCAGCGCGGTCGCCATGCTGCCGGTGAGCGTGGCGAAATCGATCATCAAATCCGGTTTGGCACGCGAAGCGAGCGTAAGCGTATCGGCCAGCACCATGCGTCCTTCGGCATCGGTGTGTATCACCTCGATGTGGGTGCTGTTGAGCGATTTGACGATGTCATTCTGCTTGTATGCCTTGGGACTGATGTGGTTCTCCGCCAGCGCCAGCCAGCAGTCGACGGGATGGCCGACCTGCTGGCGGCTCAGTGCCAGCAGCGTGCCGAGCGCCACGGCGCTGCCCTGCATGTCCTCGTGCATGCCGTTCATGAATTTCGCCGGCTTCACGTTGACGCCGCCGGTATCGAAGCAGATGCCCTTGCCCACCAGCGAAACGGTGCGCTTCGCCTTCGGATGGCGGTACGAAAGATGCACGATGGCCGCATCTTCCGGGTCGCTGCCCTGCGCCACCGCCACGAATGCCCCCGCGCCCATCTTGCGCAACTTCGGCATGGTGAATTCCTCGTGCTTCCAGCCATTCGCCTGCGCCAGCTTCTTCACGCGCTGGCGATACATGCCCGGCGTCAACTCGTTCGGCGGCAGGATGGTCAGCTCGCGGCACAGCAGATTGCCCTCGGCCTGCGCACGCAAGGCATCAAAAGCTTTCTTATCCAACACCGAACCCTCTCCTCCCCCTTGCGCAGTACTCACACTCTTCCCTCTCCCTTGCAGGGAGAGGGCTGGGGAGAGGGTAGACCCTTTCGCACCACGCAAACCCTTCCCTCCCCCTTGCGCGACACCCAAACTCTCCCCTCCCCCTTGCAGGGGGAGGGTTAGGGAGGGGGTAGAAACTTTCGCACCACGCCGACTGGCAGAAGGTAGAAAAACATTCAAATTCACCAGCTCAATCTTCTGCAGCGGCTTGCGCTCATCCTTCTTCTTATGCACCGGCAGTAAAGAGCCATTCACCCACGCGCCATATACTGCAAGTTCGGCAGCAAGTTGTGCCGTTACGCCCGACACCGCAATGCCCAGCACCTTGGGCTGCTCCTCCAGCAACAGTTGCAGCGCCTTGCGCACCACCACCTGCTGCGCGAAGACATCCTTCTTCTCATCCAGCATCGCCCACGCCACCAGCGTGCCATCCGCCGCATTCGCTGCGATGGGCGACTTAGCCAACTCCTCCACTTTCATATTGCGCCGTTTGAGCGTTGCGGCAAGCAGACCGGCGTGCGGTGTATCCTTGGGCAAGGTCTTGGCCTTGGGGAAAAGGATGAGCTGGTGAGAAGCAGAAAGGGTATTGGAAAAAGCAAGTTGAGCGATAGGCATTCTATTCTCCGGCAATGATGTACTGATTATACGGATAATCCTCTTCAACACGTTGTATTACACTATGACTGAGTATCTCCGAATTTGCTGCATGTATAGATAGCTCTAGCAATCACTATCGAAATTTGAATATATATCTCCGCATTTGTATTATAAATTTTCTTAAAAATCTCCAAATTGTTATGCGCAAATCATTGACAAATATCTGCAAGAGCTTCTCAAATCAACACAAGCTAAATGGACAAGCGCGTATCACGCGTACGCAACTCATAGAGTTTCAAAAGCTCATAGGAAAAAACGCTCAGAATGCTAAAAGGACGTCAAAACCATACATTGAAGAAATTATCGGCGACATTGATCTATTCATCATCTGCCTAACCAGCTTAGCTAGCTCGTGCATGGAAGTTATAAAAACAAGCGAAAAGCGGAACAAAATTCTTCTGTCTGATTTTCCAGCCAAGGATATAAATCTTGGGAACTGTCTACTGAATATTTCAAACACAACAGTTGCAATCAACAAGTTATGTCTGGAGGGACTAGATACGCAAGCACGAGTATTAGTGCGAACCCTCGATGAGAGATTAATACAAACACCTATTCTGTTTGCCAGCAAAGATGACTACGAAAAATGGCACAAAGCCGAATCACCCGAAGAAAGTAAATTTGCTCATTATCATATTTTTGCTAAGAAAAAGAAGCTCTATAAGCGATACGATGAAATAGTGGCAATCTGTCTAGGCAAGCAATCATCCGAAGTCAAGAACAGGTATAGGCAAGAAAATGAATATTTCTATTCAATGGCAGTACATGGCGCAAGCGCAGCGGTACAAGTTGGATCCTGGGCATTCGACTATGATTCAAAATTAGTGCGTCCAAATATTCTTGGAAGTCCATCTTCCGCATCCATCAGCACGTTGAGCCACATTCGCCTTCAACTGTTCTTGTTTATGCTTTTATTTCCTACAATTTTAGAAAAATTTCATAATTGGCGACCAAATATAAGTAATGATTGGCACAAATTGTATATGGCATGTTATGAGGGCATTCTCGGGACAGCTCACGAATGGCTTTACAAAAAAACTTGATACGTCATGGCTCACAGCCTTTTTTCTCCCTTGTGCTAGCATTACACCCCTGAACATGCTGCCCGATGTAGCAACACTACGAGTCATTCCATGCGCCAATACCTTGATTTAATGCAACACGTGCTGGACCACGGCACCCAAAAATCCGACCGCACCGGCACCGGCACCACCAGCGTTTTCGGTTACCAGATGCGTTTCGACCTCTCGCAGGGCTTTCCGCTGGTCACCACCAAGAAATGCCACCTGAAATCCATCATCCATGAGTTGCTGTGGTTTTTGCAGGGCAACACCAACATCAAGTACCTGAAGGACAATGGCGTCAGTATCTGGGACGAGTGGGCCAATGAGGACGGCGAGCTCGGCCCGGTGTATGGCAAACAGTGGCGCTCATGGGAAACGGTGGATGGCCGCGTGATCGACCAGATATGGGATGCGGTGGAACAGATCAGGCACAACCCGGATTCGCGCCGCATCATCGTCTCGGCCTGGAATGTGGGCGAACTGAACAGGATGGCGCTCGCGCCCTGCCATGCCTTCTTCCAGTTCTATGTCGCGGACGGCAAACTCTCGTGCCAGCTTTACCAGCGCAGCGCCGACATCTTCCTCGGCGTGCCATTCAATATCGCTTCATATGCCTTGCTCACGATGATGATGGCGCAGGTGTGTAACCTGAAATATGGCGACTTCGTGCACACCTTCGGCGATGCGCATCTGTATTCCAACCACATGGAACAGGTGGCGCTGCAACTATCGCGCGAACCGCGCCCGCTGCCGACGATGAAGATCAACCCGGACGTAAAAGACATCTTCAAATTCAAGTTCGAGGATTTCACGCTGGAAGGTTACGACCCGCACCCGGCGATCAAGGCGCCTGTAGCGGTCTAGGATTCGGGATACAGGATTGAGGATTGAGGATTGAGGATTGAGGATTGAGGATTGAGTAAGGACAGCGGATGAAATATAGCGATCTACTTGTCTGGCAGAAGGCAATGGACCTGGTTACGGATATATATAAACTCACCTCAACCTTCCCTGCCGAAGAGCGGTTTGGCTTGGCATCACAAGCAAGGCGAGCTGCCACCTCCATTCCTTCCAACATCGCAGAAGGTCATGGAAGAAAAGCTTCCGGCGCATACATGAACCATATCTCCATTGCTCTGGGTTCGTTGATGGAGCTGGAAACTCAAATACAAATTGCCTTAAGGCTTGAGTTCATCCAGCAAGAAGAGGCTTCAGCGTTACTCGGCAGAACAGATGAGATCGGGAAAATGCTCAGCGGATTGAAGAAATCCATATCCACCTAACCGGAATAACAATGCCTACCTCCTCAATCCTCAATCCTAAAATCTCAATCCTGGTGGCTATGGCAAAAAATCGCACCATCGGCGTGAACAATACACTGCCCTGGCGCTGCCCGGAAGACCTGAAGCATTTCAAGACGCTGACCATGGGGCACCACATGATCATGGGGCGCAAGACCTTCGATTCCATCGGCAAGCCGCTGCCGGGACGTACCACGGTGGTGGTCTCACGCAATAACGAGCTGAAGGTCGAGGGATGCATCGTCGTGCATTCGCTGCAGGAAGCGATTGCTGCTTGCACAGAAGATCCCGAGATTTTTGTTGTAGGCGGTGCCGAGCTCTACCAGCAAGCCATATCGCTTGTGGATACGCTTTACATCACCGAAATACAGCAGGATGTGGAAGGCGATGCGCATTTCCCGGAATTCGATACAAATGCATGGCAGGAAACATCGCGCGAAGCACGCTCGCAGGAAACGCCGCAGCCGCTGGAATACCATTTCGTGACCTACCGCAGGAAATAGCCTTTCCCTAGTAGGTCCATATCCAGGCAGCACCAATCCCCTTGCTCATCACCGAAACTGTGGGCACCCATTGCGGTACGTCGTCCCCGAACAGGCGCCATGCATCCAGTGCGGCCGGAATGGCCATCATCCAGGCGATCCTGTCGCGCGACATGCCTGTTGCTTCGGACATGCCCCATACGTCTCCCTGTCTCTGGTTTTTCAGGAAGGTCAGGTAGGCAATTGAAACCCCCACGTAGGAGAACACCACCCCGGCGCCAAAATCGCTGGGGGGTTTTATGTGCTCCCGGCCTTTGCTGTCGCGCAACACATATTCGGAAAGCAGCCATTGCGTCTGAAACCCGGCGGAAGCCAGTTGCAAACGACTGGCATGGGAATACTTCGCATCTGGATAAGTAAGAGAAAGGCCATCGTGACTGACTTTGTAGCCTTTGGCGGTCGCGACAAGAATGTGGCCCAGTTCATGCCCCACGATGCCGGATGCAACCCCCAGCGTAAACTGCCCCCACCTCGAGCTGTTTGAATCCAGCGTCCAGCCTTCGCCGTTTGCGCTCATCGGCAGTAACAGTATGCAAAACGCACAAAATGGCATCAGGCAGGTAATAGGTATTTTCATTTGTTTTCCAAGTCTACGTTTTCAGTCAACCATACCGGACCGGATGCATTGTCTCATCCGGTATAATTCCGTGCTGATGTCCAGATACTATCTTATCCAACCCGATGAACTGCACTACACATGTGCGGGCACATCTCACCCGTAGTATGTGCTCATGAAATTCCTTAAATCAGAATATCCCGTTGCCATCGCGCTGCTTATTCTCGGCCTGGGCTTCGCGCTTGAGCACGGCGCCATCGCGCAGGGCGGTATCGCCTTGTGGGGTTTGCTGCTGGTGATTCTTGTCGCCATCATCGGCGTCGCATTCCGCATTGCCCATCATGCCGAAGTGCTGGCTGTCCGCCTGGGCGAGCCATACGGCACATTGATCCTGACGCTTGCTGCCGTATCGGTGGAAGTGGTGATCCTGATCGTGCTGCTGCAGGGCGCACCCAATCCGACACTTGCGCGCGATACGGTGTTTTCCGCCGTGATGTTCGATATCAACGGCATCCTCGGCCTCGCTGCCATTATCGGCGGTCTGAGACACGGCAGCCCGAAATACAATCTGGATTCCGCCAATTCCTTCGTCGCCATGTTGCTGGTTGCCACCGGTATCGGGATGTTCATCCCCGACTTCGTGCCGGATGCGCAGTGGAAAATCTATTCCGTTTTTTCCATCGGCACCATGGCGATCATGTATCTCGCCTTCCTGCGCCTGCAGACTGTGGAGCATCGTACTTTTTTCGAATACTCCGGCAAGACCGATGAAGAGGCGCATGATAAAACACACAGCCCGAACTGGCTGCATGCCGCAATCGTGGTGGGCGCAATTGTCCTGGTCGGTTTGCTCTCCGAGATCCTGTCTGCGTTGCTGGATGCCGGCCTCACCGGAAGCTCCCTGCCCAAAGCCATTCCCGCCGTGCTGGTAGCGCTGATCTCGTCCTCTCCGGAAATTCTCACTGCGCTCAAGGCAGCAAAGCGGGATCGCATGCAGACCACCGTCAACATCGCGCTTGGTGCATCATTGGCCACGGTGCTGCTTACGCTGCCGGTGATCGAGGCCATTGCCCTGCTCAATGGCGAACGCATCATCATGGCGCTCACCCCGATCCAGGCGGGCATGATGCTGCTGACCTTCCTCGCCGTGATGAATAACATGCACGATGGCGAGACCAACGCCATCGAGGGCATCAGCCACTTTGCGCTGTTCGCCGCCTTCGTCGCACTGGTAGCGATGGGATTGATCTGATGCAGTACCTGATTCTCCGGAGATGATGCAGTCATGCACACGACATTGAGCACCGCCGATCTTTTCCTGCTCGCGATGGTGTTTATTTTCAGTATCCCTTATCTCATCTGGCGAGTGGGCAGGACGGAATATTTCGCGCCGCTGGTGGTTGTGCAGATCCTCACCGGCATCCTGTTCGGCCCCGGCATCCTCGGCGCCGCTTTCCCGGATTACTACAATTTCGTCTTTACCCCACAGGTCATCCAGTCGCTCAACGGTATCGCCTGGTGGGCAGTGATGGTGTTTGTATGGATCGCCGGGATCGAACTCGATTTGCACCATACATGGAAGTATCGCCGCGAAAGTGGCTTCACAGCCGGCCTTGCCCTGGCTACACCGCTCGTGTTCGGCTGCCTTGCTGCGGCCGGCATGCTGATGTACGACGGATGGATCGGACGGGAAGCAATGCCATGGCAATTCGTCCTGGGCGTGGGCCTGGCCTGCTCCGTCACCGCCCTGCCCATCCTCATCCTGTTCATGGAAAAACTCGAAATCCTGCGCCAGCCTATCGGCCAGCGCATCCTGCGTTATGCCAGCATGGAAGATATTGCCATCTGGGGTGTGCTCGCGATCGTCCTGATGGACTGGGAACGCGTCGGCAAGCAGGCCGGTTTTCTGGTCGCCTTCGCTATCGCCAGCTACCTGTTCCGCAAACTCATGTTGTGGCTGAAAGAACGCGACCGCTGGTATATCGGCATGGTCTGGCTGGCGCTGTGCGGACTCGGCGCCAACTGGTCAGGATTGCATTTCATGGTCGGCGCCTTCCTTGCCGGGGCAGTTACAGACAGCCACTGGTTCAACCAGAAACAGATGGATACCCTGCGCCACCATGTGCTGCTGGTCATCATGCCGGTGTTCTTCCTGAGTACAGGGCTGCGCACCAATTGGGCCATGGGCGGCGCAGCCGTATTTATCGTTGCCGGTGTGCTGTTGTTTGCTTCGGTTGCAGGCAAATTGCTGGGCACCCATCTCGCAGGAAAAATCCTCAAGTGGCAACCGGGTGAGGCATCGCTCATCGGCTGGCTGCTTCAGACCAAGGCGCTGATCATGATCATTTTCGCCAACGTGCTGTTGGACAAACATATCATCACCAGCAATACCTTCACCGCGCTGTTGCTCATGGCTGTCGTCAGCACCATGCTGACGGTTCCGGCGGTCACGCCGATACTGGGACGCATGAAAGAGATCATCTTCCGGTCAAAGTAAAACTTTCGACCGGCCTCAGAACTTCATGGCACTACTTTTAGCTTCGTATCACCAAATGGCTCAACCTGAACGACTATGCGAGATGCTACGTTTCTACCCCCATCCCACCCTTCCCCCTGCAAGGGGGAAGGAGCTTAATCCCCTCCCCCTTGCAGGGGGAGGGGTAGGGAGGGGGTAGAGGCTTAAATGCATCGTAAATTTCGTTAAGGTAGCGCCATGAGCCTCAGAACTCATATTCGATCTGCATTCTCAGCGTGTGACCGGGTGCGGCATTGCTTGCACCGAACAGCCAGGCGGCGTTGTAGCTGATTGCCTTCCTGTTCCCCAGTGCATATTTGCCAAAGACAGCCGGTCCCAAACGGTGGTTCTGGTCTGACAATTTATTCCAGTTGTTCCATTCGCCCAGCTCGCCGAACCCCTGCATCCCGAACTCCATCACGGGTTGCCAGCGATATTTTATTTGCCACTGATATCCAAACTCTGTCATGTACGGGTCATCGCCATCATCCCGGTTCCCGAACTTGCGTTCCCACAGCAGATTTCCATTGAGTTGCAACCTGCCGGTTTCATGCTGAAATAGCGGACCGAACTTGAATTCATAAGGTTCGTTCCCGTTATTCAGCGGCGCCTCGAATTCTGCAATAAGTCCGACGTCCACCGCGTATTTCCCGGTCTCGGTAAGCTGGAATTTGTTTTCCCATTCGGCCAGTGTCAGGCGCGCACTGCCTTCGCTTTCACGCTTCAAATAGAATTCCGTGAACCAGGAATCCGACACGCCATAGCCGACACCAATACTGCTTACCTGTTTGAGCGTCCCGTCTTTTTGCCTGGCAGTTCCGTGTTTGAAGTCGATCTCAGTTTCGCCGCTTTCCACGATGGGGGTGTAGACATAGTCGGCAGGCCCTGCAACAGTGATACTGTTATTCAGTATCCCCAGAAAGAGGATCAGTGTCTGGTATAGATATTTTTGTTTCATTGAGCAACTCCTGTGTTTGATCGAGTTGGGTGTTTGTTGCCGGCCCATTTCATGCCGGCACCGATGGACACCAGTACCGAAATGTAAAAGACGAGTTGCATGCCTGCCGGACGTGCGGCGTAACCGACCAGACTATGCAGCATCATGCCGACGATTCCGTTCTCCGGCAGTACCGCAGAGGTATCCCACAAGGGGGCTGCCAGGCTGGGTATCAAATCGGCCTGGATGAGGTAATGCGCAGCCTGCGACGCCATGCCTGCCGCCAGCAGTAACACCAGCACGCTGGTCGCCGTGAAAAACCAGCGCAGCGGCACGCGCAGCAGTCCGGCGTAGATCGCGTAGCCAGCCGCAACACCCAGCGCCATGCCGGTCAATCCGCCGATCAGCATCGAGGAGCGTCCGCTTTCCGATGCGGCGATGCCATACAGGAACAACACGGTCTCCGAACCTTCCCTGAGTACGGCCAGACCCACAATGATCAGCAGCACCGAACATTCGCTGCGCCCGTCGCGGATATCCTTGCCGACTGAGCGAGCACTCGCTGCCAGCGCTGCACCATGCGTTGACATCCAGATGTTGTGCCAGGCCAGCATCAGCACTGCAATGGCGAGCACACCGGCATTGAATATTTCCTGTCCCATGCCGCTGGCGAATGCGCCGATCGCTTCCGCCGATGCGGCAACCAGTGCCGAACCAAACAAACCTGCAATCAGGCCGGCGGCCAGCCAGCGTCTGCTGCCCGGCACGCTGTGCGTCGCAGCAGCGACAATTCCGATGATGAGCGCGGCTTCCAGCACTTCCCGAAAAACAATCACGGCGGTTGCTATCATGGCTCGCGTCTCCTATTTCGCCACGATCACGCCCTGGGCGGTCGCTTCATTGAATTCGCCAAAGAACGGATAATGCCCGGCTTCCAGCGGGCCGATGTAGAGCGTTGCTTTGCCATTGCCGGTGATCACTTTTTCCCGGTTCAGGGCATAGCTCTCGAATTCCTCAGGTGTGTCGTCCCTGTTTTCAATCAGCAGTTTGATCTTGCTGCCCGCCGGAACATGCAGTTCGGACGGCTGAAAACGATGATCCTTGATCACCAATGTGTAGTCGGCATCGGCAGCCATGGCTACCAACGGTATTAGCAGTACTGACATACAGATTTTTTTCATGATGCGCCTTTCGTTGAATTACGTAAATGATAATCGTTCTCATTTGCATTTGCAAATACTTTCTGGCATCATGTGCATAACCATTCGGGAGCACCTTCATAGACATGTCGCAACCAGAGAATCTGAAAAGCGCCGGTTTGAAATCCACCTTGCCCAGACTCAAAATCCTGGGCTTGTTCGAATCCGGGCAGGAGCGCCACATGAGCGCGGAGGATATTTACAAGCTGCTGCTTTCGACCGGTGACGATGTCGGGCTGGCCACGGTTTACCGCGTATTGACCCAGTTCGTGCAGGCCGGCTTGCTGGTGCGCCATAATTTCGAGGGCGGCAAATCGGTATTCGAGCTCAACCAGGGCAAGCATCACGACCACATCGTGTGTCTGCAATGCGGACATGTCGAAGAGTTCTATGACGCCTCCATCGAGGCGCGCCAGAAAAAAGTGGCCGGCGAACTCGGCTTTGAAATACACGAGCATTCGCTGTCCATTTACGCGGATTGCGTCAAAGTGAAATGCCCGCATAAACGCTAGGCGTGTTTTCACCGCCTGATTCAGAAAACGAAAGAAAGATCAGAATGGGCAGCTGTTGCGAAGGTAATTGTGAACTGAATGCTTTGCACGGGCGGCAAAGAACGACCCTGAAGCTCGTGCTGGGCATCAATGCCGTGATGTTTTTTGTCGTGGTGGCGGCGGCGTTCTATGCCGGCTCGGTCGCGCTGCTGTCCGATAGCCTGGATAATCTCGGCGACGCCATTACTTACGGCCTGAGTATCTATGCAGTATCGAAAGGAGAGCAGGTCAAGGCGCGCGTGGCATTGTTCAAAGGCGTACTCATCCTGGTTGCCGCACTCGCAGTCGCGTCACAGATCATCTATAAGCTCTTCTACCCGATGGTGCCTGTCTTTGAAGCAATGAGCATATTCAGTCTGCTCGGACTGGCAGCAAACGGCATCTGTCTCTATTTGCTCTGGCGACACCGTGCGGAAGACATCAACATGAGTTCGGTGTGGGAATGTTCGCGCAACGATATTGCTTCGAACTTGTCTGTTCTTGTCGCAGCGGCAGGCGTCTGGCTCACCCAGTCCGGCTGGCCGGATGTGCTGATTGCCACGTTACTGGTGCTGTTCCTGCTCAGGTCAGCTTTACGAATCATCTCTGCGGCGCGCAGGAAACTTCACTCCCCCGCCGACATATAATGTAAAAAAATGCAAAGCAAGCCAGTATTTCAAGCATCGGCATCTGCCGGTATTGCAGGAGCAGATGGTCAAAGCCGCCAGATTCCGGTACATTTAGCAATCAAACCTTCAAGGAGCGAGGCATGAAAAACACCACCATGAGTCTGATTGTTGTGGCGGCAGTTCTATTCAGCAGTGCTGCGCTCGCTGCAGATGAAACAGAAAATATGGCAGAGGAAACGGGAAATATGACCCAGCCTGCCGAAACAGAGACAGATGCAGCCGTCTCTGCCGAGCCAATAATGGAAGAACCGGCCTCTGCCGAGCCGATAATGACCGAACCGGCCCCGCCAGCCCCTGACAAGGTAGCTGAGCCTGCCAGAGATCTTCTTAAAATCGATGGCTATTACAAACAAAAGACAACGCGCCGCCCCAAAAACCTCGATCTGCGGCATTGCCTTGATTTGGAAAACAATATCGAAATTGCAAAATGTGCTGGTGAGTAGCATTCAAGGCTGGCGATCAATCTTCCGGCAACGGCTTTGCTGGCAAAACACCGTTTGGCACAAACTGAGCCCCCTCTTCAGCACATCAATTCAATCTGTCCGCTTTCACTCTGCATTAGATAAACAGGCATGAACTTTTTCCGGTCTCCGCAATCAGACCGTTTCCCTTGTCTGGCAACAGATTGGAATAAATATGAAAAAATACAGAATATTACCTGGCGCGGCAGGCATTATCGCACTGACAGCCACATTGGGTTTCGTTGATGGACGTTACGAAATCGAAACCGATAGCTACTCAAGAAGCAACATTACCCTAGTCAATACCATATCGCAGAAAGCAGCATCGGATGGCAGTCCGGACAATCGATCTGACAATATCGCCTATCTGGTGGAAGTCAGACATGGTGAAATATTCGCACAAGTGCTGATTGATGCGACTACCGGACGTGTTCTGCTGTCATAACCAATAAATTCCGGTTCTGCATGGCATGAGCGCAATGCATTGCCTCGCCTATCTGCCAACCAAAGCTTCAGCGAAGAAGCAGATCATTCCGGGTCACCCCAAACACTCCTGCGTCCGGTTCTGACTCCGGATTCGAAACGTTCGATGTCGCGCCGATGGCGCTTGGTCGGCCTGCCTTTAAAAGCGGGTTGTGGCAACGCTTTCAGATTGGCCGCGATCTCGGCCCGGCGCGCCTTGCTTTCGTCGCTTTCGCGGTAAAGTTTCTGCGCCTCGGGTGCGGGACCGCGACGTCCGGAAACTCCGAGTACTTCGATCTCGAATTGATACTGGCCGAAGCGGATAACCATGCGATCACCCACGCCAACAGTCCTGGCAGGTTTGATGCGCACATCGTTCATCGTCACCTTGCCGCTTTCCACGGCTTCGACCGCCAGACGGCGCGTCTTGTAAAAACGTGCAGCCCACAGCCATTTGTCGATGCGAAGTTTGCCGCTGTCTTCGTTCATACGTCGTGTTAAATTTAGCACGGAAAAACAATTGTCCACGAAAGGCACGAACAGCACGAAAAAAATCAAAAGACCCGATATCAAGAAATAGCTACCTGACGTGCGAATTACCGAACCAATACATTATTACTGTGCTTCCCGTCTTTACGGGCTTTCGCCTTACGGCGTAAAACCTGACTGCACCACTTTCGTGTATTTCGTGTCTTTCGTGGACATCTGTTCAATGTTGTAGATCATCCTCCACATAACGCAGTATGGCTTCGAACAGCACTTCGCGCGGAAAGGCATTGTGGTTGCGCAACAGCCAGTTCCAGAATGAATGCCAGGAACGATTGAACGGTAATGCCACGGCCCAGTGATCCGCCTTCAGGTAGCCGATCAGTTTTGCACCCGGCAGCACCTGGTCGTGGATGAGCATGTGACTGTCGTTGCGCGGTTCCACTTCGGCCAGCTTGGCGTAAAGCATGCGCAGGAACCAGTGCATTTTTTTCGGCTGGACGAAAGTTACCAGCGAGTAATAACGTATGCCCTGCGGCATGCTGCTCCAGTGATCTGCCAGCCAGTGCAGGCAGCGGTCGCGCGAAATGCTTTTCAGGAAATTCTCGTTGATATGGGAGCAGGCGCCCGGCGTCGGCAGCAACGCCAATATCGCCTTGTAGCGATTGAGCCAGTCGGCCAGCGGACTGCCACTGGCCACCCCTGCAACGCTGACCACTGCACGCAGGTTGGATGGCGTGGTATTGCCCATGCGGCGCAAGGCTTCCAGCGTATCGGGCAAACCTTTGGAATAGGCGACCACAATCACATTGGCAGCACTGCTGTGGTTGCGTATTGCTTCCTCGACAATTTTGGCATTGTGTTCCGATGTGGCAATGCCGCGTACATGCACCACATCGATAGCAGAGTAGCGCGGCAGCAGGTAATCATATTCGGTGGCAACATCCACCGATTTACCGCGGCCGAACGGCAAGGCAACATCTGAGACGCATTCCCATAGCACGCCTGAAACGATGATCACGACAAGATCGGAGGGTGTATCGGGAAGCGGTACTGGCGTTGGCGCAGGCGGTGCTTCGCCGAGATCGTGCAGGATGCCGTCAACCTGACGCTCATCGGGATACTGACCCTGACGCTGCGCCACCACTGCACTCAGCACATTACGGAATTGTGGTCTGTCATCGCTCGCCGGCGGCATGCCCAGCGGAGACAGCATCACGGGTGGCGGCATCTCCTTTTCGCGCAGCATGTAGGTGCCGAAGAAGAAACGCCACAGCCACAACAATGTGAGCGCGCCGATCAACCACCACAGATTGTCGGTCAACCAGAACAGTAAAAGCGACAGCACCATCAATACGACAAGTGACAGACTCATATCAGCCTCCTCAAATTGACCAAATGATTACTTCACACAGTCTACGTGATACACGCGTTCACCGTTGATCTTCTCGGATACGAGTCCGTGAATATCAGTTTCAAAGCCCGGAAATCTGCGATTGAATTCGCGCGCGAACTTAAGGTATTCGACAATAGTCTTGTTGAAGCGCTCGCCCGGAATCAGCAGCGGAATGCCCGGCGGATACGGCGTAAGCAACACGGCGGTGATGCGACCCTCCAGATCGTCAATATGTACGCGCTCGATTTCGCCGTGCGCCATCTTGGCAAATGCATCCGACGGTTTCATCGCGGGCTCCATGCTGGACAGGTACATTTCGGTGGTAAGGCGCGCCACATCCCTGGCTTTGTAGATGCCGTGAATCTGTTCGCACAGGTCGCGCAAACCGATCTTCTCGAAATGCGGGTTCCTGGCGACGAATTCCGGCAGCACGCGCCACAGCGGCTGGTTCTTGTCGTAGTCATCCTTGAACTGCTGTAACTCCGTCACCATGCTGTTCCAGCGGCCCTTGGTAATGCCGATGGTGAACATGATGAAAAAGGAATACAGGCCGCACTTTTCCACCACCACGCCGTGCTCGGCGAGGTAGCGTGTAACGATACTGGCGGGTATGCCGCTGTCGGCAAAGTCGCCGTCCACATCCAGTCCCGGCGTAACGACAGTGGCCTTGATCGGATCGAGCATATTGAAACCTTCGGCGAGCTTGCCGAAACCATGCCAGCGGTCATCGGCGCGCAACATCCAGTCCGCGCGGTCGGCCATGCCTTCCTCGGACAGATAATCCGGCCCCCATACCTTGAACCACCAATCGGTGCCGAACTCGGCTTCGACCTTGCGCATGGCACGGCGGAAGTCGAGCGCCTCGGCAATACTTTCTTCCACCAGCGCAGTACCGCCGGGGGGTTCCATCATCGCCGCCGCCACGTCGCACGAGGCGATGATGGCGTATTGCGGCGAGGTTGAGGTATGCATCAGATAGGCCTCGTTGAAACAGTCGCGATCCAGTTTGCGCATCTCGCTGTCACGGATCAGGATTTGCGATGCCTGGCTCAAACCCGCCAGCAGCTTGTGCGTGGATTGAGTGGAAAACATCAAAGACTCTTTTGCACGTGGCCGGTTGGTTCCGATGGCGTGCATGTTCTTGTAAAAATCATGGAAAGCGGCATGCGGCAACCAGGCTTCGTCGAAAAGCAGCGCATCGATCTTGCCGTCCAGCATGTCTTTTATGGTTTCCACGTTGTACAGCACACCATCGTATGTGCTCTGCGTGATGGTGAGAATGCGCGGTTTGCGCTTCTTGTTCTTGATAAACGGATTGGCATCGATCTTTTTCTGGATATTTTCCGGCTCGAACTCGGATTTCGGGATCGGCCCGATGATCCCGAAATTGTTACGCGTCGGCGTCAGAAACACCGGTACGGCACCGGTCATCATGATCGCATGCAGGATGGATTTGTGGCAGTTGCGGTCCACCACCACGATATCGTCCGGGGCCACCATCGAGTGCCATACGATCTTGTTGGAAGTCGAGGTACCGTTGGTGACGAAGAACAGATGGTCAGCATTGAAGATGCGTGCTGCATTGTGTTCGGAAGCCGCCACCGGACCGGTATGGTCGAGCAACTGCCCCAGTTCGTCCACCGCGTTGCATACATCGGCGCGCAGCATGTTCTCTCCGAAGAACTGGTGGAACATGCGTCCTACCGGCGACTTCAAAAATGCCACACCGCCGGAATGACCGGGACAATGCCAGGAATATGAACCGTCCTTCGCGTAATCCACCAGCGCGCGGAAGAACGGCGGCGCCAGCGAATCCAGGTACGACTTGGCCTCGCGGATGATATGGCGCGCCACGAATTCCGGTGTGTCTTCGTGCATATGGATGAAGCCATGCAATTCGCGCAGGATGTCGTTGGGAATGTGGCGTGAAGTGCGCGTCTCGCCGTAGAGATAAATAGGAATGTCGGCATTCTTGAAGCGAATCTCCTGCACGAATGCGCGCAGGGTACGCAGCGCGACTTCGGTTTCTTCCTCGCTGCCGCCGCCGAATTCCTCATCGTCGATGGACAGTACAAAGGCCGAGGCACGGCTCTGCTGTTGGGCAAACGAGGCAAGGTCGCCGTAACTGGTCATGCCGACGACTTCTACACCTTCCTTCTCGATGGCTTCTGCCAGCGCGCGGATACCGTGCCCGCTGGCATTTTCCGAACGGAAATCCTCGTCAATGATGATGATGGGAAACTGGAATTTCATGATTAACTCCCTGCAGGGGGTGACAGATGAAAGTGGCGCAAATTGTCGCAGGTTTTTCCGGCAACGGGGGAAATACGCAAGGTGTTATTCGCGCGGCGTAAAGGAGGTTCCAAGCCGGGCGACCAGCCCGGCCAGCACCTGGCGGAACTGCTGCTCGTCGCAACCCATCAGAATGGCATCTTCGAGTGCGTCGCGGCAGACCTGGCGTATCTCGGCCAGGTTCTCCTGCATCACCTTGTTCTTCTCGTAGCAGGCCACCACCTCGCCTTCGGGTGTGTGCCAGACGATGTGCCTGATCTTGTCCATCAGGTCTTGGGCAGGGTGACGCCGACCTGGCCCTGATACTTGCCGCCACGGTCTTTATAGGATGTCTCGCACACTTCGTCGCTCTCGAAGAACAGCACCTGCGCCACGCCTTCGTTGGCGTAGATCTTGGCGGGCAGCGGCGTGGTGTTGGAGAACTCCAGCGTCACGTAGCCTTCCCACTCTGGCTCAAAAGGGGTCACATTCACAATAATCCCGCAGCGGGCATAGGTGGATTTGCCCAGGCACACGGTCAGCACATTGCGCGGGATACGGAAATATTCCACGGTGCGCGCCAGCGCGAAGGAGTTGGGCGGGATGACGCAATAATCAGCCTCGACGCTCACGAAGGAATTGGGGTCGAAGTTCTTGGGATCGACGATGGTGCTGTTGATGTTGGTGAACAGCTTGAATTCACGCGAGCAGCGGATGTCGTAACCATAGGATGAAGTGCCGTAGGACACGATCTTCTGGCCGTTCACTTCCTTCACCTGCCCTGGTTCGAACGGCTCTATCATGCCGGTCTGTTCCGCCATGCGGCGTATCCACTTGTCTGACTTGATGCTCATCTGACTTCCTTACCCTGTTTCAAGGGCGCGATTTTACCCAAGAATACGCGGCGGTGCGTGGGTTTTGCTACAATCGCGTGCTAGCCAGAAATTCGCGTAGCGATCGATTGCCTCCTCGCCCGCTTGCGGGAGAGGATTGAGGAGAGGGAAACGGGCGTCGCGAGTTTAATTATCAGGGCTTACGATAACCATGCCCGTTGTTCAAGGAATCAGCATGCCCCGTAAAATCTTAGTCACCTCCGCCCTACCATATGCTAACGGCAGCATCCACCTGGGCCACCTCGTCGAATACATCCAGACTGACATCTGGGTGCGCTTCCAGAAAATGCGCGGCAACCAGTGCCACTATGTATGCGCCGACGACACCCACGGCACGCCCATCATGCTGCGCGCAGAAAAGGAAGGCATCACGCCGGAAAAACTGATCGCGCGCGTGTGGCAGGAGCATTTCGACGATTTTGCGGCATTCCATGTCAATTTCGACAACTACGGCTCGACCAACTCCCCCGAAAATAAGGCGTGTGCAGAAGACATCTACCTCAAACTAAGAGATCGTGGCGATCCTAAAGACTCTCTGATTGAAAAACGCTCCATCGAACAGTATTACGACCCTGTTAAGAACATGTTCCTGCCGGACCGCTTCATCAAGGGCGAATGCCCCAAGTGCCACGCCAAGGACCAGTATGGCGACAACTGCGAAGTGTGCGGCGCGGCCTATGCGCCCACCGACCTGATCGAACCCTATTCCGCCGTGTCCGGCGCCAAGCCCGAGCTGCGCAATTCCGACCACTATTTCTTCAAACTCTCGGCCGACACCTGCCAGCAGTTCCTGCGCAAATGGACGCGTAGCGGCGCGCTGCAACCCGAAGCCGCCAACAAAATGCAGGAATGGCTTGGGGCCGAAGGCGAAAACAAACTCACCGACTGGGACATTTCGCGCGACGCGCCCTACTTCGGCTTCGAAATACCCGATGCGCCGGGCAAGTATTTCTACGTGTGGCTGGATGCGCCCGTGGGATACATGGGCAGCTTCAGGCAACTATGCAGCAAGACAGGAATCGACTTCAATGAATACTGGCTACCACAGGCGCAGCCAGAATCGGGGATGGATGCTAGGCGGCAAGGAGGCGGCGACGCAGACATACCTGAAGGTAGGCCAGGAGCTGCCGACGCAGCCAACAACGCAGACGCCCCGAGTGTGGCTGCGACTGAGCTGTACCACTTCATCGGCAAGGATATCCTGTACTTCCATGCACTGTTCTGGCCCGCCATGCTGCAACACGCCGGTTTCCGCACCCCGACCAAATTGTTCGCGCACGGCTTCCTCACCGTCAACGGCGAGAAGATGAGCAAATCGCGCGGCACTTTCATTACCGCGCGCAGCTATCTCGACCACGTGAAGAACACCGAATACCTGCGCTACTACTATGCGGCCAAGCTGAACGGCACCATGGAAGACATCGACCTGAATCTGGAAGATTTCGTTGCGAAGGTGAACAGCGACTTGATCGGGAAGTACATCAATATTGCGAGCCGAACCGCAGGATTTATCAGCAAGAAGTTTGGTGGCTCAATCGCTAATTTCAACTTCACTGATACCAAGAGCGACCATATTCGCGCAAGCATAGGCCTTGAATTATGGGGAAAGTTTGTTGACGCAGAAGGCCGAATTTCCGATGCCTACGAGAACCGAGACTTCGGCAAAGCAATACGTGAAATCATGCGCCTTGCTGACCTAGCCAACGAATATGTAAATGGACAGGCACCTTGGGTAATAGCAAAGCAAGAAGGGCAAGACGAGAAGTTACAAGAGGTATGTACCATAAGCCTGAATCTATTTCGTCTACTCACTCTCTATTTGAAGCCGATATTGCCCAAATTGGCCGAACAGGTTGAATCATTCTTAAATATCGAACCGCTGACATGGTCTGATGTTGAAGATTTCCTGGAGGGCAAAATCAATAATTACTCTCACTTAATGACCCGCCTCGACCCCAAACTCATCGAAGCCATGGTCGCCGCCAACAAAGACTCCCTCTCCCCCAGCCCCTCTCCCGCAAGCGGGCGAGGGGAGCAAAGTCATTCCGAACAACGTCATGCTGCACATCAGCAACAGGAGGCAAAGAAAGCTATGACCGAAACTGAAAACAACACATATATCTCCATCGACGACTTCATGAAAGTCGACCTGCGCGTGGCGCACATCGTGAATGCCGAGCATGTGGAAGGCGCGGAGAAACTGCTGAAGCTGACGCTGGACATCGGCGAGGCGCAGCCGCGCACGGTGTTCGCCGGCATCAAGTCGGCTTACGACCCCGAAAAACTCAAAGGCCGCATGACGGTGATGGTCGCCAACCTCGCACCACGCAAAATGAAATTCGGCCTGTCAGAAGGCATGGTGCTGGCCGCTTCGGGCAAAGGGCCGGGACTTTACATCCTGTCTCCAGACGACGGGGCGCAGCCGGGCATGCGTATCAAATAAGCACTTTTAAAGCCCCTCGCCCGCAGGCGGGAGAGGGGTTGGGGTGAGGGACGTTGGGGCAAAACAAAATTTGCTTGAACGCACAAACCCTCATCCCCGGCCCTTCTCCCGCCTGCGGGAGAAGGGAGTAGCTCATCTACTCTAGAGGTCGGAATACACCGACTTTCACTCACCGGAGCGTTCATATGGATTACGACGTTCTCATCATCGGTTCCGGCCCCGCCGGACAACACGCGGCATGGCAAGCGGCACGCATGGGCAAACGCGCAGCGATCATCGAACGCAAGCCCAGGATCGGCGGCGCAGGGCTACAGACCGGCACCATCCCCAGCAAGGCCATGCGCGAAGTGGCCTACCAGCTCTCGCGTTCCGGCGGCATGCGCCACGCATTTTCTCCCGACCAGCGCATCCGTTACGGCCTGTTGGCGGATGCGGTGCGGCGCAAGGAAGGCGTGATCGCGCAGCAGGAGTCGGTAATCCTGCAACGCAGCCTGCGCCATGGCGTGGCGCTGATCCCGGGCGAGGCTTCGTTCGTGGATGCGCACACCATGCAGGTCATCGACGCGAACGGCAAGACACGCAACATCTCGGCCGAAGTCATCATCCTCGCCAGCGGCTCGCGCCCACGCCGCCCGGCCAACATCCCGTTCGACAAGAAGACGGTGCTGGATTCCACCTCCATCCTGAACCTGCGCCAGATGCCCAACAGCCTGCTGGTGGTGGGCGGCGGCGTGATCGCCTGCGAATTCGTTTCCATCTTTGCCGCACTCGGTACGCAAGTGTGTGTGGTGGACAGTCACGCACAACTACTGGAATACCTGAGCGAGGACGTGGTGGAAGTGCTGGCCGACAGTTTCCTCAGCATGGGCGTCGCGTTCCACATGAAGGAACGCGTCAAGGAAATCCGCCGTGAAGAAACCGGCATCGTCACCGTGCTCGAAAGCGGCAAGGAAATTCGCACCGACGTCGTGCTGTTCGCACAAGGACGCGAACCGAACAGCGAAGGCCTGAATGTCACCAACGCCGGCATCGCGATGGATGGCAACTGGATCACCGTCGACCAGCATTTCCAGACCAGTGTGCCGCACATCTTCGCCGTGGGCGATCTGATCGGCCGCCCGGCACTCGCCTCCACCGGCATGGAACAGGGACGCGCGGCAGTGCTGTATGCCTTTGGCGGCGGAGAACAGGAAATGGCGGAAAACCTGCCGATGGCGGTCTACACCATCCCGGAGATTTCCTACGTGGGCAAGACCGAAAAGGAAGTGCAGAAAGAAAACATCCCCTACATCATCGGGCGCGCCTGGTTCAAACACAGTGCGCGCGGCCAGATCATCGGCGACGCGCAGGGCATGCTGAAACTGATCGTGGATACGCGCAATGAGAAACTGCTGGGCGTGCACATCGTCGGCGAGCAGGCCAGCGAGCTCGTGCACATAGGGCAACTGGTGATGAACCTGAACGGCACCGTGCGCGACCTGGTCAGCAACGTGTTCAACTACCCGACGCTGGCCGAGTGCTACAAGCTCGCAGCGGTGGATTGCACACACCAGCTGGAACAGAAAAAGATGTAGGGCAACAACGATGTTGTCACTGCAAAGAAGACTACTTTTTGTGTTATTTCCTGACGCTGATGGCGGTTAGAATGCCCTGCAGAATGGCAGTGGGTGTTGGCGGGCAGCCGCTCACGACCACATCCACGGGAATAACGTTGGCGACCTTGCCGCAGCTTGCGTAACTCTCTCCGAAGATGCCGCCGTCGCATCCGCAATCACCAACAGCAACCACCAGTTTTGGATCGGGAGTCGCTTCGTAAGTGCGTTTGAGCGCAACTTCCATGTGCCGCGACACCGGTCCGGTGACCAGCAACAAGTCGGCATGACGCGGACTGGCAACGAATTTGATACCCATTCCTTCGATGTTGTAGTAGGCGTTGTTGACCGCATGAATTTCCAGTTCGCATCCGTTGCATGAACCTGCATCCACCTGGCGGATCGCCAGTGCACCGCCGAACACATCCAGTATTTTCCGTTGCAGACGCTGCTCGATCAGGCGCATGGATTCGTCCGCCTGCGGCGGCGTTTCGGTCTTGATGCCGGTCTTATAGATTTGTTTGAGTATCTGGTACATCGCTATCCATCAAATTCAGAAAAGGCAATTGTCCACGAAAGACACGAAAAGCACGAAAAACCGTTCGCAGCACAATGTCTTGGGAACAGGCGCCGGACAGCAACACCTGAATGCCATACCGCTGTATGACTTTGTTCGTGAGTTTCGTGTATTTCGTGGACTGATGTTTTCATCTATCTCAAAGGTCTTGCCCGGAATAACTCAGGTTGAACGATTTATTGATGAGCGGAAAATCCGGCACG
>JBNLBY010000013.1:0-41445 GCA_050303535.1 Sideroxydans sp.
AGCCCGTTGATGACGAGGATGAAAAGTCCCAGAGTGATTACAGTGACGGGTAACGTCAGCACTACGAAAATCGGGCGAATGAGCGTGTTGACAAGGCCGAGAATGAAGGCCGCTACGAAGGCCGCCAGGAATCCATCCACACGGATGCCCGGCACAAAGCTTGCCACCGCCACCAGGGCGAGAGCGTTCAGCGTCCAGATAAGCAAAAGTCGTGGCAGCATCAGTTCTCGATAAATAAGTGAAGGGGCGGGAAACCCGCCCCGCCATCATACCTGCATTATCGTTTTAATAACGGTAATGCTCGGGCTTGTACGGCCCTTCCTTCGGCACGTTGATGTAGGCAGCCTGCTCGTCGGTCAGTTCCGTCAGTTGCGCGTTCAGCGTCTTCAGTTGCAGGCGCGCGACCTTTTCGTCGAGGTGCTTGGGCAAGGTGTAGACGCCTACCGGGTACTTGTTGCTGCCTTTCTGTGCTTCGGTCCACAGCTCGATCTGCGCGATGGTCTGGTTGGCGAAGGACGAGGACATCACGTACGACGGATGGCCCGTGGCACAGCCCAGGTTCACCAGGCGGCCCTTGGCCAGCAGGATGATGCGATGACCATCCGGGAAGATGACGTGGTCGACCTGCGGCTTGATCTCTTCCCACTGGTATTTTTCCAGCGAAGCGACGTTGATCTCGTTGTCGAAGTGGCCGATGTTGCAGACGATGGCGTTGTTTTTCATCGCAGCCATGTGATCATGTTCGATGACATGGAAGTTGCCGGTAGTGGTGACGAAGATGTCGGCCTTATCAGCGGCATATTCCATGGTCACGACGCGGAAACCTTCCATCGCTGCCTGCAGTGCGCAGATCGGGTCGATCTCGGTGACCCAGACCTGCGCCGACAATGCACGCATCGCTTGCGCGCACCCTTTGCCTACGTCTCCGTAGCCGATAATGACAGCGATCTTGCCGGCGATCATCACGTCAGTGGCGCGCTTGATGCCGTCCACCAGCGATTCGCGGCAACCATACAGGTTGTCAAACTTGGACTTGGTGACGGAGTCGTTGACGTTAATCGCCGGGAATTTCAGTTCGCCACGCTGGTGCATCTGGTACAGGCGATGCACGCCGGTGGTGGTTTCCTCGGTCACGCCCTTGACCTGTGCGAGGCGTGTGGAATACCACTTGGGATCGGTTGCGAGCTTGGCCTTGATAGCGGCGAACAGGCAGGTTTCTTCTTCCGAGCTTGGCTTGGCAATGACTGATGCGTCCTGTTCGGCGCGTGCACCCAGATGCAGCAACAAGGTGGCGTCACCGCCGTCGTCCAGGATCATGTTGGAATAGCCACCATCCGGCCATTCGAAAATGCGATGGGTGTAGTCCCAGTATTCGGTCAGCGTTTCGCCCTTTACTGCGAACACGGATACGCCGTCGGCGGCAATAGCGGCTGCGGCGTGGTCCTGTGTGGAGAAAATGTTGCACGATGCCCATCGAACTTCCGCACCGAGCGCTGTCAGCGTTTCGATCAGCACGGCAGTCTGGATGGTCATGTGCAGCGAACCCGTGATGCGCGCGCCCTTCAGCGGTTGGGTCTTGGCGAATTCCTCGCGGATGGCCATCAGGCCGGGCATTTCATGTTCGGCGATGGCGATTTCTTTGCGGCCCCAGGCGGCCAGGTTGATGTCGGCAACGACGTAGTCTTTGGTCATAACGCTCTCCATTCACAAAAAATAATGAATGGGCGCCGTTGCTGCATGTTGAGCCATCCCTCCGAGCCTGACAGGTCCACCTTGCGGTAACTGCTGCAGCGCCCCTCGGCGGGATGGGTGTTTCGAATTATAGTCCTGCGTCTGCTTTCAGTGCGGCAGCTTTATCTGTCGCGATGGCTTCGGCCACCGCTCCGCGGTTTAACTTGCTGCGCAAGTTAGCCTGCGCCGAAACACTGTTAAGCATCTTCGATGCGGCCTTACAGGCCGGCATCGGCGCGAAGCGCCGCTGCCTTATCAGTGTTTTCCCACTTGAATTCCGGCTCCTCGCGACCGAAGTGCCCATAAGCTGCTGTCTTCTGGTAGATCGGACGCAGCAGGTCAAGCGTTTGCACGATGCCCTTCGGACGCAGGTCGAAGTGTTTTTTCACCAGTTCGGCAATCTTGTCGTCGGATATCTTGCCTGTGCCATAGGTCGTGACCATCACGCTGGTCGGCTGTGCTACACCGATGGCATAGGATATCTGGATCTGGCACTTGTCGGCCAGACCGGCGGCGACGATATTTTTCGCTACATAGCGTCCTGCATAAGCTGCCGAGCGGTCGACCTTGGACGGATCCTTGCCGGAGAAAGCGCCACCACCATGCGGGGCTGCGCCGCCATAGGTGTCGACGATGATCTTGCGGCCGGTCAAACCGGCATCACCGTGCGGGCCGCCGATGACGAAGCGTCCGGTTGGATTGACCAGATATTTGATATCGCCCTTGATGAGTTCTTTCGGCAATATGGGCTTGATGACTTCTTCAATGACTGCCTCACGGATTTGTTCCAGTGTCATTTCCGGAGAGTGCTGGGTGGAAAGTACTACAGTGTCGATGCTGTATGGTTTGCCGTCGACGTACTTAATGGTGACTTGCGATTTCGCATCCGGACGCAGCCATGCCAGGCGGCCATCGCGGCGCAGTTGCGCCTGGCGTTCAACCAGACGGTGTGATAAATGAATCGGCAGCGGCATCAGTACATCGGTTTCGCGGCAGGCGTAACCGAACATCAATCCCTGGTCACCCGCACCCTGGTCGAGGTTGTCGTCGTAGGCTTTGTCTACGCCCTGCGCAATGTCCGGGCTTTGCGTACCGTAGCAGACCTGAACCGAGCAACCGTCGGCATCGAAACGTAAAGTTGGATCGTCATAACCGATATGGCGGATGGTTTCGCGCGCTACTTTGGCGAAATTTACCTGGGCATTGGTCGTGATCTCACCTGCCAGTACCACCAGTCCTGTGCTGACCAGTGTTTCTGCGGCAATGCGTGAATGTTGGTCCTGCGCTAGAATCGCGTCAACGATAGCGTCAGAGATTTGGTCTGAGACCTTGTCCGGATGGCCCTCGGACACGGATTCGGATGTAAAAAAATACTCGCTCATGGCTCTCCGGTTGCTTCTTCAGGGTTAAAGGGGTGCGCAGTATACCAAATCCCCGCCTTTTTGATTTAATGGGTTTTTTGAATGGTCATTCTGTTTGAAATACTAGCGCGACTGCCCCTGCGGATTCTTCACCTGCTTGGGGTATTGTTGGGCTGGGCGGTCTATCTTTCTTCGGGGCGCTATGCCAGGCGGCTGCAGGAAAATCTGCAAAGTGTCGATCTGGTTTTTTCCCTGGCCAGGTTCCGTAAATTGTTGCGGGCGAATATAAGTGAAGCAGGCAAGGGGGTGATGGAATTGCCCTGGGTATGGCGTCGGGCGCTGGATGAAGTGTATGCCAGCATCAAGCACTGCCATGGCTGGGAGTATTTTGAAACGGCGCTGGCGCAGAATAAGGGGGTGATCGTCCTGACGCCGCACATGGGTTGTTTCGAGGTTATCAGTGTGTTTATCGCCGCACATGTGCCCATGACCTGCATGTATCGTCCTCCGCGCCAGAAATTTCTGGATAAGCTGATGCTTGAGGCGCGCCAGCGCGGCCAGATGAAACTGGTGCCAACCGACCTGGGGGGGGTGCGCCAGTTGCTCAAAACGCTCAAGCGCGGACATGTCGTCGGTGTGTTGCCGGATCAGGTGCCGGGTAATGGTGAGGGCGAATGGGCGCCGTTTTTCAAGCGGCCGGCCTATACCATGACTTTGATTGGAAGACTGGTCGAGGCGAGCGGGGCGCAAGTGGTAATGTGCCGTAGCGAGCGCTTGCCGCGAGGTGAAGGATACGCCCTGCATTTCACGCCACTGTCTTTTGATATGGACGCTTCCATTCCTGCGCAGGTCAATGCTGCACTGGAAGTGGCGATACGCCAGTGTCCCGAACAATATTTGTGGAGCTACAATCGTTACAAGGTGCCTCGCGGTGCGTTGCCGCCGGATGTCTGGGAGGAACGCTGATGTTGGCCCGTCTCGGCGTTTTTTTCTTTTGGCTGGTCCATTTTTTGCCGTTTCGTGTCATTGTGGCCATTGGTAATTTGCTTGGCACACTGGCCTACCCGTTTGCCGCCGAACGCCGTCTGGTGGGCGGTGTCAACCTCAAGCTGTGTTTCCCTGAAATGGACGAAAAGGCGCGCAAGAAATTATTGCGCGATCATTTCAGGATGTTCATGCGTGGCCTTGTCGAACGCAGTATCGTATGGTGGTCGGGTGCAGAACGTATCAATTCGCTGATTCGAGTGGAAGGTGTCGAACATTTCGAGGCGGTGAAGGGTCAGCCGATGATCCTGCTTACACCGCATTTCGTCGGCATGGATACCGGTGGGCAGTGGATTGCGCAGCAGGTGGATACCGTGTGCATGTATGCGAACCAGAAAAATCCCTATATGACAGAACTGCTTTTGCAGAAGCGCGGCCGTTTTCGCAACCAGCGCCTGTATTCGCGCCAGGAAGGATTGCGTCCCATCCTCAAGCGGATGCGTGAAAACCTGCCGTTTATCTACCCGCCGGATCAGGACCAGGGAATCAGGGACGGCGCGTTTATTTCCTTTTTTGGCGTGCCGGCCGCGACCATGACTTCGCTGCCACGCATTGCGCAATTGACCGGCGCGAAAGTTGTGCCCAGTATTACGCGGATGTTGCCCGGCGGCGGAGGCTATGTGCTGACGTTTTATCCGGCGTGGGAGAATTATCCCAGCGGTGATGACATCGCCGATACAAGGCGCATGAATGCATTTATCGAAGACCGTATTCGCGAAATGCCGGAACAATATTTCTGGTTGCACAAGCGGTTCAAGACTCGCCCCGAGGGTGAGGAAAGGGAGGCGTTCTACAAATGAAATACCACGATCTGCGCGACTTTATCTTGCAGCTGGAAAAACTCGGCGAACTCAAACGCGTGCCTGCGCCTGTCTCCACCCATCTGGAACTGACCGAAATTTGCGACCGTGTGCTGCATGCACAGGGTCCGGCGCTGTTGTTCGAGAACGTGGTTGGACATAGCGTGCAGGTGCTGGCGAACTTGTTCGGCACGCCGCGTCGTGTGGCCTTGGGTATGGGTCAGGAAGATATAGGCGCATTGCGCGAGGTGGGCAAGCTGCTCGCCTACCTGAAAGAGCCCGAACCGCCCAAGACTCTGAAGAATGCGTTGGAGAAATGGCCGATCCTGAAACAGGTGCTCACCATGTCACCCAAAGTGTTGTCATCTGCGCCCTGCCAGGAAGTCGTGTGGGAAGGCAAGGATGTAGATCTTTCAAAACTGCCGATCCAGCATTGCTGGCCGGGTGATGTGGCGCCGCTGATTACCTGGGGACTTGTCGTCACGCGCGGGCCGAATAAGGCGCGCCAGAATCTGGGTATCTATCGCCAGCAAGTCATCGCGCCGAACAAAGTCATTATGCGCTGGCTGGCGCATCGCGGCGGCGCACTGGATTTTCGCGACCACTGCGAAAAAAATCCGGGACAGCCGTATCCGGTGGCAGTGGTGATCGGTGCCGATCCGGCGACCATCCTCGGCGCAGTTACTCCGGTACCGGATTCGTTGTCCGAATACCAGTTTGCCGGGCTGCTGCGCGGCAGCAGGACTGAACTGGTAAAGTGTATGGGCAGCACTCTGCAAGTGCCTGCTTCTGCCGAAATTGTGCTGGAAGGCGTGATCCATCCGGGCGAGATGGCACTGGAAGGCCCGTATGGCGACCATACCGGCTACTACAACGAGCAGGACGAATTTCCCGTGTTCACCATCGAGCGCATTACCATGCGACGCGATCCGATCTATCACTCCACTTACACCGGCAAACCGCCCGACGAACCGGCCATGCTGGGCGTGGCGCTGAACGAAGTGTTCGTGCCACTGCTGCAAAAACAATTTCCCGAGATTGTCGATTTCTATCTGCCGCCGGAAGGTTGTTCGTATCGCATGGCAGTGGTGAGCATCAAGAAACAATACGCCGGTCATGCCAAGCGTGTGATGTTCGGCGTATGGAGTTTTCTGCGCCAGTTCATGTATACAAAATTCATCGTGGTGGTGGACGACGATATCGACGTGCGCGACTGGAAAGAAGTTATATGGGCGATTACCACGCGCATGGATCCGGTGCGAGACACGTTGCTGGTGGAAAATACACCTATCGACTATCTCGATTTTGCGAGTCCGGTTTCAGGTGTCGGAGGCAAGATGGGACTGGATGCGACTAATAAATGGTCGGGCGAAACGCAGCGCGAATGGGGCACGCCCATCGTGATGGATGCTGCGGTGAAAGCAAAGGTAGATGCGATGTGGAGCGAATTGGGGCTGTAAGAATAGCGGGCAAAAGAAGCCGGGTAACCCGGCTTCTTTTGGTGTTGGCGTTTTCGACTTAGAAAGTGAAGACTAGACCTGCAGATAAACGCGATAAACCAGCGCCGGAAGCAGCAGAATCTGCTTTGGATTTGCCAAAATTTTCATATTGCACACGCATGCTAACCAGATGATTAAATTTGAATTGTCCGCCGATACCATAGGTTGCGTTGGTGGTAACTGCGTCTGAGTTTAATACTGAATAGATGCCAGTACCTGTTAGTTTTCCATAGTTGGAAGCAACACCAATCTTGCCAAACAAATCAAATGAGCTGCCAAGCGGCAGGAATATTACGCCGAATGCCTGCAAAGAGCCTTGTTGATAGGTGAGGTCGCCGAATGAGGTTGAAACAGTTGAATCGCCTATTGCCATATAGCCTGCTTCAATCGCGAAATTAGGGTTGAAACGATAACCACCTGTAACGCGTACTGCGCCAGGGTTGGGGAGCAGGCCAGCATCGGACATGGAAAGCGTGCCATAATCCGCTGTAACGTAACCTCCTGAGTTGGCTGCAAAAGCAGGTGTGGAAATGGCTGCGGAAAGTATCAGAACAGTAACGATTTTCTTCATATGTCTCTCCCTGAAATTAATCAATGTTATTTATTGGCTGAACTGCCTGCACATTTTCTTTTCTTTTTCTGATTGAAGTAAAGGTTAATTGGTATCAGTTGTGTTATTGAGACAAGTTATTTGCGTGCTACCCACTCGACCAGCGCGTCCTGTGCATCCTGTCCACGCCTGGCGTAGGGATGGTTGATGAAGAACACCACGATCCATTCGCGCCCGTTCTTTGATTTCACATAACCTGCCATGGTTTTTACCCCTTCTAGTGTTCCGGTTTTTAGGTGCGCATGGCCGGCGGCCGGACTGTCCCTGAGGCGTTTCCATACAGAACCGTCTACGCCAAGGATGGGCAATGAGGCTTGCAGTTCGGCGCTCAGCGGATGATTGGACGCACTTTGTAATAGTTGCGCCATGTGGGCGGTACTGATGCGTTCCTTGCGTGAAAGTCCGGCACCATTCTCCAGAACCAGTTCCGGGAAACGCAGATGGTTGCGTGCCAGCCATATTTGTATGGACAGGATGCTGCGCTCTATGCTCATACGGCCCATGCGCTCCGAACTGGCAGGAAAGGCCGGTGCGGCAGATACGGCACTTTGAGGTTGCATTTCCTCAGGAGAGGGATCGTCGTCCAATGCGACTGGCAGGGATTCGCCCAGCGTCAGGAACAGCTGGCGTGCCATGACGTTATTGCTGAATTTATTGATGTCGCGAATGATGTTGCCAAGCGGGTCAGAGTGATGTGTGGAAAACAGTTCTGCAGTATCGCTGACTGTGCCTTCGCGTTGTTTACCGCGGAGTGTTCCGCCAAGTTCTTGCCAAATGGCGCGAAACAGCGTTTCCACGTAACGGGTATGTGGCATTACGCTGAGGCGTTGTTCGCGTTCGCCGCACTCGACCGGATAGTTGCCCTGCAACACAACACTATCGCCGCTGGGTTGCACGGAAAACTGGTCATCCCAATAGTTGCAATTCATTTCGCTGTCGTCGGGTGTCAATTGGTTGTCCAGCGTTGCGCTGTCCAGCGGGGGTTCGCTGACGACTTTCAGGTCGAGGCCGTCCGGCATGTAGCGAAGGCGCAGTGTGTTGAAGTTGAGCAGCAGTGCGTCGGGGCCGACGTTGTAGGCACGTACCGGGTCATCGTCGAACTGTGCAGGGTCGTACTCGGGCAGGTCGAAGTAGCTGCGGTCCAGAACGAGGTTGCCGCGAATCTCGCGCAGTCCACGAACGCGCAAATCGCGCAACCACAACCAGAATTGTTCGATGGTGAATTTCGGGTCGCCGTAGCCTTTGAGAATCAGGTTGCCGTCCAGCACACCATCCTCCAGTTTTCCGTCGATCCATGCTTCGGTTTTCCAGGTATAGGCAGGGCCGAGCAGATCGAGTGCAGCATACGTGGTGAGCAGCTTCATGGTGGAAGCAGGATTCATGGGCCGTTTTGCCCTGTAGCTGATCAATGGCGTGTTTTTTCCGACTTCGATTACTTTGACCGAGACGGCGGATTGCGGGATGCGTGCTTTTTTCAGTTCGTGGCGAACCGAGGCGGGCAATGAAGCAGCCTGCACGTTGGAGATGAAGCAGAGCACAAGCAGCGAGGCGAAAACGGTATTCATGTCAGTGCATCGATGATGTTCAATGTGCGGGTGACAAGCAACTGCATTTCATCCTTGCCGATTATGTAGGGCGGCATGAAATATACCGTGTTGCCTATGGGGCGCAGCAGCAGTTCGTGTTGCAGGCCAAGGCTGAAGCAGCGCCGGGCGAAATCGGTATGTGGTGTCTCAACTTCGAATGCCCAGATCATGCCGGTATTGCGGAAGTTTTTTACTTTGGGGTGTTCACGCAGGGGACGGGCAATATCGTTAAAGAATGCGGCCTTGCCGAGGTTGACGCGCACGACATCGTCCTGCGCAAAAATATCCAGCGTGGCCAGCGCGGCGCTGCAGGCCAGCGGATTGCCGGTGTAGGAGTGTGAATGCAGAAAACCGCGCGCGGTTTCGTCGGCATAGAAGGCCTGATAGATGTCATCGGTCGTCATGACGATGGAAAGCGGCAAGTAACCGCCGGTAATGCCTTTTGAGAGCAGCAGGAAATCGGGTTGGATGTCCGCCTGTTCGCAAGTGAACATTGTTCCTGTCCTGCCCATGCCTACGGCAATTTCGTCCGCGATCAGATGCACACCATACTGCGAACACAATTCGCGTGCGCGCTCCAGGTAAACCGGGTGATACATCGCCATGCCGGTTGCACCCTGTACCAGCGGTTCGACAATAAAGGCAGCAATGTCCGCATGGTGTTTTTGCAGATGCATTTCAAGTTTGCTTGCGCAACGCAGGGCAAAACTTTCCGCGCTTTCCCCCGTGTCTGCAGAACGCCAATCCGGACTGGGTACCGTAGCATTCTGTTTGATCAGCGCGCCGTAGGCATTGCGAAACAGTGCGACATCGGTTACCGACAGCGCTCCCAGCGTTTCGCCGTGATAACTGTGCTGCAGGCTGAGGAATTGGGTCTTTTTCGACTGGCTGTTGTTACGCCAGAAATGTGCGCTCATCTTCAATGCGATCTCGGTGGCCGATGCGCCGTCCGAGCCGTAGAAACAATGTCCCAACCCGTCCGGGGCAAGTTCGCGCAGACGCTCGGAGAGTTGTACCACAGGTTCGTGCGTAAAGCCCGCCAGCATCACATGTTCCAGCTTGCCGAGTTGACCGGTAATGGCGGCGTTGATCCGCGGGTTGCAGTGGCCGAACAGGTTCACCCACCAGGAGCTCACCGTGTCCAGATAACGCCTGCCGTCGAAATCGTACAGCCATGCCCCTTCGCCACGCGATATGGGGACCAGCGGCAACGTTTCGTGCCGTTTCATCTGCGTGCAGGGGTGCCACACGGCAGAAAGGCTGCGTGTGAGGAGGTCGGAATTGGCGTGGTCGGACATATGCAGAATCATATCTGAGTTTGCATCTGGCGTAAGATACAGGTGTCCAAATCGTTTGGGGAGACGGCCATGCAAATTCTGATTACGGGCGGGACGGGTTTGATCGGACGGCATCTGTGCAAGGCACTGCTGGCGGAGGGGCACCATTTGACCGTACTGAGCCGCCGTCCAGAGACGGTTGGTGCCAAATGTGGCTCAGTGGTGCGCGCGATGGAATCTTTGGATGAGTGGCAGCCGGAATTGGCATTCGATGCGGTCATTAACCTGGCGGGCGAGCCCATTGTGGACAAGGCATGGACAGCGAAGCGCAAGCAGGCGCTGCGCGATAGTCGCATTGCTCTGACCGGGAAACTGGTGCAATGCATGGCTACGGCCAAACAGAAGCCCGCGGTGCTGCTGAGCGGCTCGGCCATCGGTTATTACGGCAATGGCGGCGATACGGAACTGCAAGAGGATGCTGGTGCGGGCAGCGACTTTGCCGCCGAGCTGTGCAGGGACTGGGAGGCGGCAGCCATCGCTGCCGAGAATTATGGTTTGCGGGTCTGTTTATTACGTACCGGGTTGGTGTTGAGCGGCAACGGCGGATTGCTGGGACGGATGCTGTTGCCCTTCAGGCTTGGCATGGGGGCGCGTTTGGGCAGCGGCAGGCAATGGATGAGCTGGGTGCACATCGAAGATTACGTGATGATGGTGTTGCGTCTGCTGGAGGATGAGCAGATGAGCGGCCCGTTTAATATGACTGCGCCCAATCCGGTAACGAATGCCGAATTTACCCGGACATTGGCTCATGCATTGCACCGACCCGCGTTTTTCGTTGCGCCGGGCCAGGTCTTGAAGTTGGCCATGGGTGAACGCGCTGCCTTGCTGCTGGAAGGGCAGCGTGTGTTACCGGCCAAACTGACAGCGTCTGGTTTCCGCTTCAAATTTCCTGATCTGGATGGTGCATTGAAAGCGGTTCTGAACAATTAATGCCCGGTTATCTCGAATAAATTTCAGCAGTACTCTTGAAATAGAGTGCACGAATCCCTATTATTAGCAGTCGCTGGCGGGGAGTGCTAAAGTAATTTAGCGAGCTTGTACTTGGTGATTGGCAAAAACAACCCGCTCACATATTTAATCAACTTACTGTTTTCAGGAGATAAAGCATGAAGATTCGTCCTTTGCACGATCGTGTAATCGTCAAGCGCATGGAAGAAGAGCGCAAGACTGCGTCCGGGATACTGATTCCCGATGCAGCCACCGAGAAGCCTGACCAGGGCGAAATCGTCGCTGTGGGCAACGGCAAGATGGGTGACGACGGCAAGCTGCAGCCTATGAACGTCAAGGTTGGTGATCGCGTTTTATTCGGCAAGTATTCCGGTCAGGCCTTCAAGGTCGATGGTCAGGAACTGCTGACGATGCGCGAAGACGACATCATCGGCATTGTTGAAGCTTGAGTAATTAACGAATTTCAGGAGAAACAAACATGGCAGCTAAAGATGTGAAATTCCACGATGCAGCGCGAGCCAAAATGGTTGCGGGCGTCAACGTTCTGGCCGATGCAGTCAAGGTAACGCTCGGTCCCAAAGGTCGCAATGTCGTGTTGGACCGTTCCTACGGCTCCCCCACCATTACCAAGGACGGCGTGTCTGTTGCCAAGGAAATCGAGCTGAAGGACAAGTTCGAGAATATGGGCGCGCAAATGGTCAAGGAAGTCGCATCCAAGACTTCCGATGTGGCCGGTGACGGCACCACGACTGCAACTATACTGGCGCAATCCATCGTGCAGGAAGGCATGAAGTTTGTGGCCGCCGGCATGAATCCGATGGATTTGAAACGTGGTATCGACCGTGCAGTTACCGAAGCTGTAGCGCAGTTGAAGAAGATTTCCAAACCATGCGCCACCAGCAAGGAAATTGCCCAGGTGGGATCGATCTCCGCCAACTCCGACACCGTGGTTGGCGAGAAGATTGCTGCCGCGATGGATAAGGTCGGCAAGGAAGGCGTTATTACGGTTGAAGATGGCAGCGGTCTGGAAGATGAACTGGATATCGTTGAAGGTATGCAATTCGACCGCGGTTACTTGTCTCCGTACTTTATCAACAATGCAGACAAGCAGATTGCTGTGATGGAGAACCCTTATATCCTGCTGCACGACAAGAAGATCTCCAACATCCGTGACCTGTTGCCCGTGCTGGAACAAGTGGCCAAGACCGGCAAGCCGTTGCTGATCATCGCCGAAGATGTGGACGGCGAAGCACTGGCGACGCTGGTGGTGAACAACATTCGCGGCATCCTGAAAACCGTTGCCGTCAAGGCGCCAGGTTTCGGCGATCGACGCAAAGCCATGCTGGAAGACATTGCAATCCTGACCGGCGGTACCGTGATTGCCGAAGAAGTCGGCCTGACGCTGGAGAAAGTAACCTTGGCTGAAATGGGCCAGGCCAAACGCATCGAAGTGGGCAAGGAAAACACCACCATCATCGACGGCGCAGGCAAGGAAGATGCGATCAAGTCGCGCATTGCCCAGATCAACAAACAGGTAGAAGAATCCACCAGCGATTACGACAAGGAAAAACTGCAGGAACGCAAAGCCAAGCTGGCCGGCGGTGTGGCGGTGATCAAGGTGGGTGCTGCGACCGAAGTCGAAATGAAGGAAAAGAAAGCGCGCGTGGAAGATGCATTGCATGCAACCCGTGCTGCCGTTGAAGAAGGCATCGTTCCCGGCGGCGGGGTCGCATTGTTGCGTGCCAAGGCAGCTGTGGCAGGCCTCAAGGGCGACAACCACGATCAGGACGCCGGTATCACCATCGTACTGCGTGCGATGGAGGCTCCGATGCGTGCCATTACCATGAATGCTGGCGACGAACCCTCCGTTATTGTCAACAAGGTGCTGGAAGGCAAAGCCAGCTTTGGCTACAACGCCGCGAGCGGTGAATATGGCGATATGCTGGACATGGGCGTAGTTGATCCGACCAAGGTAACGCGCGTTGCGCTGCAAAATGCAGCTTCCATCGCCGGCCTGATGTTGACCACCGCCTGCATGGTGGCCGAAATGCCGGAAGATAAACCGGTGGCAGGCATGGGGGGTGATATGGGCGGCATGGGTGGCATGGGAGGTATGGGCGGCATGATGTAACAACCCCTGAGATACCTGGTAACACCTGACGAACCCCGCACAAAGGCGGGGTTCGTTATTTTATGCCGGCATCTTTCGTTCTTCGTAACACATGTTCATATTTCGAACCCAAAACGCTGCCTTTGCCAACCGATTTTTTGTGGCAACGAAGGCAGTCAGCCAGGGGGAAAGAAACTTTACCGTGGCAATGACCGCAGTATTTTCCCCGCGAAAGGTCAAGCATTTTCATTTGGTTGCCGCCAAGCTTGTCCAGGAAAATTGCCGGATGGCATGATGTGCAGTCTATCCAGTCAGAATGAACTTTGTGATCGAAGATGACGTCATTTACAAAGTCGCTCCTGGATTCGAAAAAGATCAAATTATTGCGGGACTGATCTTTGTAGTCCTTGTTCAGGGAAACTACCGGCGAAAAGACTTTTTTCTCTTTCAAAGTCAGCCAATCGATGAACCGGAATTTATCCAGTGGTAATTTGCCATCCGGGAGGTTTTCCGGCCGCCACACAGCACCAACACTTTGTGCTGCCTGTTTCAATTTCTCCTGCTTGACCATGCCGGGGTCGTGCAGGTGCCTTGCTTCCGGCAGGCCTACAATGTGGCAACGTTTACAGCTCTTGTCGTCTTTTGCGCTGAATGCGAAGGTGCCATCGTGGCACACGCCGCATTGTTTTCCTTTTTCGATTTCTTCTTGCGATAGATGATTGTCCCATCGCTTCATTCTGAAGATGGCCCCGTGGCAAACCTTGCATTCGAACATGATGCGGTGGAGCCAGTGCGGGTACAGGACCATCGGCAGATTCTGAGCCTCCATTTCAATACGGTGTTTTTTCATGACGAAATTACCGATAAAACGCTCTTCCTTCTTCCATTTCATCAGGACGGCCAGACGAATTTGTTCCTTTTTCAGCTCTTCATCGATGATCGGCTCGACTTTCTTCAAAGACATCTCGTCACCGTGCCAGTAATTGCTCATATAGGCGAGTGCGCTGGCAATGTTCAGGAACCGCATCTTCTCCTCGAATGAGATTCCTTCTTTGTGCGCATCTGCGATAAGCATGTCAACTGCTGAGGGGATTGAGTCCCTATGGCTTTTCACCAGAGTGACTTGGGCATCGAAGGCCTGATTATCGTAATTTGTGACAAATTCCGTGACAAATGCGGTGGATTCCATGGCATTTGCGTTCAGGCAAATACAAAAACCGATCACGGCAAGAAATGTGGAGGAGAGGATATTCCAGTGCCGAAAAGACTCATGTCGGCCAAAAGTGCATTTTTCACTCAGGCAGGGAAATATAAATATGCGAAAAAAAGCAATAAATATCAAAGATATAAATTTTTGCATAGACCGAGTAAAAATGTACGTTATTATTGCGCGCCTTGACACAGATCAGGGTATGGCGGGAGCGCCAAGTAGAGTTTGTGACAAATCGGGGGAGGGTGCAATGGTATTCAACAGGCATATTCATGTCAGAGGATTTTCTTTTGTTGCATTACTGATGGTGCTGGCTTGGGGAAGCCAGTCTGCCTTCGCGCTTGAGTATGGCGATATCGTGATGGATACAACTCGGGCAAGCATGGAAAAAGCAAAAGTGAAAGCAGTGGTGTTTCCCCATTGGTTTCATCGGATCCGCTACAAGTGCAAGGTCTGCCATGAAGAGATTTTCGTCATGAAAAAAGGCGCGAACAGCGTCTCTATGCGACGCATCATGAACGGAGAGACCTGTGGTGTTTGCCATAACGGGCAAATTGCATGGGAATCCATGTTTTGCGAACGTTGTCACCTTGTTGACTTCGCGCCGAAAAAGACTGCAAAAAAGTAGGGGGGCGCGGATATGAACAGGACATTGTTTTCCATTCAGGCTTGTTCTCCTGGTTTTCTTGCCCTGCTTTTGCTTGCCCTGGTGAGTTGCAAGACGACGGACACGGGCGGAGAGCCGCAAGTTGTGGATGCATCGACTGTATCGGCGCCAGCGGCGAATGAACAATCAGCTGCTGGGTCGACGCCTGCTGCAAACGGGCAATCTGCAACAGCGACCGTTATTACTCCAAAATATGTTCCCCCGGTCGATAAACCAAAAAAAACCATTAATCCGAATGATCCGCGCAGCGTCATCTATCTTGGAAGCGATGGCAAATTGGCAGGCGTTGGCGATCCGAATAGTGCAGTCAGCGATGCATACAGGTTAGGGCAGGGCGCAACAGCTCCTGCCTTGACAGCGCCAAACATGCCCAAAGACAAGTTCGGCTTGATAGATTGGCTGGCGATGGTGGATAAGGGCTTGATCAAGCCGAGCGGCACACTCACCCCTGGTGAAGAGGAAATGCCGGCATTGGATATGGACGTATTGATACAAACCAAGAGCAATTTCGTCGATGACGTACTTTTCCGCCATTCATCACATACTTACTGGTTGAGTTGTGAGGCTTGCCATACCAATATCTTTGTTATGGCCAAGGGCGAGAACAACATCACAATGCAGGGCATTAGCCAAGGCAAGTGGTGTGGTCAATGTCATGGGCGTGTATCGTTCCCGCTAGCTGACTGCAAGCGATGCCATTCGCAGGCAAAGGCACTAACCGGTGCCAAGAAATAGCAGTTTGGGATAATTCAGATGGATATGAAAACTAAATGGGCGAAGAGAGTGCTGCCAAGCGGTGCTGTATTTACGATTTTGCTGCTGACTGCTGTTGTGGTGCCGGTTCAGGATTTGTACGCCCAGAGTAAGAAACTGCCGAAGAATGTATGCGAAAAGGTCCTGATGTCCCACTGCGATGCAACCCAGGAACAGATGTTGCGTGAATTCCTGCAAGATCTTCAAATCTATAGCGCGGAAATAAAAACGATTAAATATACTGGAGCCATGCCTGCGTTAGAGGTGTTGCCAAAGGATCACTTTGGTATGCCAAACTGGATTACGGCGGTTACCGAAGGCGTTATCAAGCCCCGTGGGACTATCAGTGATGCGCAGAAAGAACAGGAATACGAAGGATTTTTCGATAATCTGATTTTAATGCAAGTGAAAGCGCATTTCATGGCAGATGTGGTTTTTCCACATGGCATGCATACTTATTGGTTAAGCTGCGACAGTTGTCATCCCGAGCCATTCCAGAAGAAAGTGGGTAGCAGCAAAATAACGATGAAGGACTTTCTGCATGGCAAATGGTGCGGCAAATGCCACGGAAAAGTGTCATTCCCCCCGAGCGAATATGAAAATTGTCGACGCTGCCATACCATTTCGAAAGCATCGCTGCATAAGCAAAACGAATAGTCCCTCCATGAAATTCCAGCACTTCGATACAAAGCGCCAGGTAGTTTTCTTTTTCGCTGAGTGTGTGTCATTGCCCTTCTCAACGTTATTTCAATAGCCATCACGGGCTACTATGCTCTGTTTGTTGCCGGATGCTTGAGAGGGTGCGAGTACGAGCAATGCTTATGTCTCCGTTACCGGGGATTTATCGGGAAAATCGTGCGTTTCAGCAACGGCCTCGCCCTGAAGGGTTTGTTTTTATATTGCCCGCAGTGCTGCTTGCCGCTACAATGCGCGCCTTCGTTTTACTCACCCCGTATGGGATGGGCGCATTAATGGCCTGGTAGCTCAGTTGGTAGAGCAGAGGACTGACAACACGGCCCGCTTGCGGGGCTTGTTGCGGCGCAGACTAACCGCAGGTTATGTCGTAGCCACAACCAAGCAGTGTTGCGGTGTAGGCTAACTTGCAAGGCAAGTTAAGCTTGGCGAAAGCCATGCGGCCGAAACCAAAATCCTTGTGTCGGGTTGCGAAGCAGAAACGAAAATTGGCCTGGTAGCTCAGTTGGTAGAGCAGAGGACTGAAAATCCTTGTGTCGGTGGTTCGATTCCGCCCCGGGCCACCAGAATATTAGAGAGGCCCCGACTATAACAGCCGGGGCTTCTTTCGTTATTGCGGTCCTAAGTTCAGTCTACCTATGGCATTATTGCGAAACTGCGACGCAAGAGGGCGATCTCAGTGCGTAGTCGAGAGGAATCGGACATGACCACAATGCCGTTCTGGAAAAAGTTGCTGGCAAGAGGGAATGCGAATGTCTTTTCCTTTATTCTGGCTTTGCTTTGTGTTTTCAGCGTGTTGTTCCTTTATTACTCGCAGAATTCCTTCCTCGAGGCTTTTGAGGCCAAGACCTACGACCTTCGGTTCAAGGACTTGCGCGGACCAATCCAGCCCAATCCTGATATCGCCATCATCGCCATTGATGACAAGAGTGTCGCCGAGTTGGGACGATACCCGTGGACTCGTGACCGATATGCACGCCTGATTGACAGATTGGCTGCAGCAAGAGCAAAGGCCATAGTTTTCGATGCGTTTTTCCCCGAGCGGGGAAATATGAAAAACGATCGCCTTTTTGCGGCTGCGATCAAGCGGGCAGGTAATGTGGTGCTGGCTGCGGCTTTTCACTTCGATAAAGAAGGCCATGTGACATCAATTACTCGCAGCCTGCGGGAGATTGAGAAAGGAACTGCCGGTATCGGACTCATCAATCAGATACCGGATGATGATGGCGTAGTACGCCGTATTCCACTATTGCTGGAGAAGGATGGCAAACAGATGCCCTCACTTGGTCTGGTGGGCGCAATGCTGGCGCTGGGAGAAAAAAAATTCACCCTGAAGGATTTTGACGTCGAATTGGGAGATCGCCGCATTCCGGTAGATGGCGATTACAAGATGTGGATCAATTATGTGGGTGGGCCGGGCATGTATCCGCGCTACTCGTTTACCGATGTGCTGAACGGCCGTGTTTCCGTTGAAAAGCTGAAAGGCAAGCTGCTGTTCCTCGGGGCGACGGCGCTGGGCATTTATGATTTGCGAGTCACGCCATTTGACAAGAATGTGCCTGGAGTAGAACTGCACGCCACGGTCGCAGACAACATTATCAGCGGGCGTTACATACGCCAAAGCGGTATTGAGGCGCTGATTGATATGGCTTTCATTGTTATGTTGGGCGCGGTCACGTACTTTCTGACGGCACATTTGCATCAGTCCCGTGCGATTCCGGCGACAATGGCATTGCTATTCGGCTACATCTGGTTTGCTATCTACATGTTTAACCACGGGCACTGGATTAGCATGATCTATCCGGTTTTGTCGGTCATGATTGCCGTGCTGGTCGGCAGTAGTTTCCGCTATCTGGTGCTGGAGCGCAGTGCGCGTGAGATGCGCACAATGTTTTCCAGCTATCTGTCGCCAAAACTGGTGTCACGTCTGGAAAAGGATCCGGAAGCAGCCAGAATTGGAGGCGATACCAAAGAAGTGACCGTGCTGTTTACTGATATCAAAGGATTTACCTCGTTCAGTGAAACTCATCCGCCGCAGGTGGTGGTGTCACGCCTTAACCAGTATTTGGGGGCAATGGTGCAGGTGATTGAACAACATGACGGCACTATCGATAAGTTTATTGGCGATGGAGTCATGGCTTATTGGGGCGCTCCGCTGGCGCAACCCGATCACGCCAGGCTCGCGATTGAATGCGTCAAAGGCATCAATGAACGGATGAAGACATTACGCGCACGGTGGAAAAAGGAAGGCTTGGAGGAATTCAGCATAAGGGTGGGTGTCCAGTCGGGTGAGGTGGTAGCTGGGAATGTTGGCCTTGCAGGCAAAAAAATGGAATATACCGTTATCGGTGATACGGTTAATCAGGCGGCGCGCCTTGAGGGGACGGCAAAATATTATGGTGTGAATTACCTGGTAGGTGAAGATACCTATCAAAGAACTCGCGAACTTTACAGATACAGGGAACTGGACAAAATACGCGTAGTCGGAAAATATCTACCGGTTACTATCTATGAGCCGCTGGAAGGGTTGTCTTTGCTGGATAATGCGACTGCAGAAACTTTTGAAGCTGCACTGGCCATGTACCGAGCAAGGGATTGGGAAAGGGCGCGAGATGCTTTTCAAAGGGTGCTGGATGTCGCACCTGACGACAAACCGAGTAAAATATACATTGAGCGGTGCGAATATTTCATTCACCACCCGCCTGTCGGAGAATGGGATGGCGTGTTCAATCGCATCGAAAAATGAACACATTACAGCAATATGGCCAGGGAGTACTTGGGTCGGAAAAGTATTTGACGTTTTGAATAGGTCGGGAACATGCGAAATATATTAACAATTCTATTGCTATTGTTTGCTACTGGTGCCTGGGCAGAGGATGCGGCAGTCGGTGCGACCAATGGCTTTTCCAAAGCCGACTTCCGCAACGAAATTCCTGCATCGGATTTACAGAAATTACTAGGTGTTCACAATGGCAATCTTTATATTGCTACGCAGAATGGTGGGGTCAAAGTTGTAAGCAAGGAAGGTAAGTCTGTAATGACCTTGAAAGCCCAGCAGGGCGATATTGAGTTGCTCAGACGTCCTGAAGCCGTGGCCATTGCCAATGAAACAGTCTACATAGTGGATAGCAAGCTGGATCAGGTCGTTATGTATGACCTGGCTACCGGCAAGTATCGGGGACGGTTCGGCAGTAAGTCCGGAGGCAAGCTGGTAAGTCGTTTTGCACTTGACGAGCCGCAAGGTGTTGCGGTCCACGAAGGGGTGGTTTATGTAGCAGATACTGATAACGAACGGATACAGATGTTCGGGATCAACGGAGTTTTTCTGGGCACCCTGACTTTAAGCGCATCTTCTTCTGTGAAAGAGGATGTTTACAAGCTGGATGAACCGACAGATATCGCGCTGGATGTGCAGGGGCGTATCTATGTGCGTGATGCGGATAGCAAATCGATCAAGGTATATAGTCCGGATGGCGAATATCTTCGTTCCCTGCCCAAGACCGGAAAACCGATCGGGATGAAAGTGGCAGAAGATGGTATCTATGTCGTAGATGAAGCCAGTTTCAGTATTCATAAATACGATTTCGATGCCAATCTCGTATACAGCTTCGGCTCTGAAGGAGAAGGCAAGGCGCAATTCAGGACTATTTCCGGTTTGGCAGTGGACAGGGCACAACAAATATATGTAGGAGATGCCAGGAAGTCACTGATCAACGCTTTTGTCGTCGAGGCAGGCAAATTGTTGGACGCTGTGCCCAAATTGCCGGGAAGGGTATCAGTAAAGTGGCTGCAGGATATTCCGGGGGAAGCCGACGCGCTTGCCTGGGATGGCAAGGAAACCATTTATGCGGTAAGCAGGGACAAAAAATCGCTACTGACGATAAGCAAGGGAGCCGTTGCGTCCAGGATCACACCGGAGGACATGCGGATATCCGCTGTAACCGTGGATAAGGCAGGAAACATCTGGGTGCTGGACAAAAAGAAATCCCGCGGAGTGAAGCTGGACAGAGGAGGGAAAGTGCTTCTGAGTTTCGGTGGCGACGGGAGTGGTGCCGGCCAATTCAATAATCCGACTGCGATCGCAGTGTCTTCTTCGGGGATGGTATTCGTTGCCGATCGTTCGAACCACAACGTGCAGATATTTCGGGGCGATGGCGTGTATTTGAATGCCATTAGCGGAGAAGAAGCAAAGAATATGCGTTCGCCAATCGCACTGGCCTTCGATCAGCACGATAACCTGTACATACTCGATGGTTCACGCAACAGCGTGTTTGCGTATTCCTCAAACGGTCAGTATACAGGCGAATTTGGCAAGACCAAGAATGGCAGCCTGTTGTCCACGCCGGTTTCTCTGATTGCGGTCAATGACGAAGTCATGGTGCTGGATGGTTATCAAATCAAGGTGTTTTCATCCAAAGGCAAGTTGACACGTTCGTTTGGTGCAGAAGGCTCCGGAGCGGGGGCTTTCAACGAACCGGTTGCCATTGCTTATGTTGGCGGTTCGGACTTTATGGTCTCTGATTTAGGCAATAAGCGCGTGCAGAAATTTGCGAATCTGTATAAACCGGACGCGCCGCAACAACTCAAGGCAGAAGGCAAGATGCATGCTGTCGAATTGCATTGGGCAGCGGCAGGTTCTTCTCATATCAAGCAATACAGAATCTACCGCTCCATGAGCGAGGATAACGGCTATAAACAGGTTGGTACAAGCGCGAATAATGAGTTTCTGGATGAGGATCTGGATGCCGGAGTGCGCTACTACTACCGTATTGGTGCAGAAACCCATTTTGAATTCGAAGGTGCCTCCAGCGCTGCGGCGAGCGCCGAACCGACCCAGTTTGTGCCGCCTGCGCTGACGGATATACAGGTGGAAGCCACGCCATGGCAGGTAAAGATGAATTGGACGGCGGTCGATTCAAAGTATTTCAGCGCGTATCGCATTTACGAGAAGGATGGCGAGACTTTCAACATGATAGGCGAGGTCACGCAGCCGGAATTCGTCAAGGACGCATTGAAGCCGGAAACGAAATATAAATATTACATTTCAACACTCAGTAGTGACGGTACCGAATCCGAAAAGGTTGCTGTCGAGGCAACTACAAAGATATTTAACCGTCCTCCGCTGGAAATCGACATGGTCCAGTTGCAGGATGTGTTCGCAAATTCCTATAAAACCTATGAGCGTGAGGGGATTGGGCGTATCAAACTGACCAATAACACCAATAAAACCATGGCGAAAATCACAGTGACCTTTCAGTTGAAGGGTTTCATGGATTTTCCGACGGAAACAAAGTTGAGCAAGCTGTTGCCGGGAAAGAGCGAAGAAGTTGCACTCAAGGCTGTGTTCAATAACAGCATCCTTACACTTACCGAAGACAGTTCTGTGCAGGCAAAGATCGAAGCAAGTTATTTTGAGAACGGCAAAAGGGTCAAGTACAGTAAAAATCCGACAATCAATGTCTATGACAAGCACCGCCTGACATGGGATGAGCGCGATCGTTTTGCAACCTTTGTTACGCCCAAAGATACACCAGTCCTCAATCTGGTACGGTCGATAGCCACACAGTTCAAGGAAACCAAGGATGAAGCGCAATTGGCTGCTGCAGTGTTCGACGCGCTGGGCGTTTATGGCGTCACTTATATTCAGGATCCCAGCAATCCATATCAGATCAGTTCTGGCAAGGTAGATACCGTCGATTACATCCAGTTTCCGAGAGAAACGCTGGAACGCAAATCCGGCGACTGCGATGATCTGGTTGCGTTCTATTCGTCCGCCCTGGAAAGCATGGGGATCAGTACTCGCGTCCTGGAAGTGCCGGGACACATGCTCATGATGTTTTCAACCGGCATCGTTGCGGATGACGATGGATATACCATGGACAATATGTATGCAATTCACGAGGGGCAGTTGTGGATTCCGGTGGAAACCACCCTGGTCGGCAATGCTTTTGTCAAAGCCTGGGAAAAGGGTGCAGCCGCTTACTACAAGTGGAAAGACAACGGGCTGTCTGTGCTGGATGTGCATGCCGCGTGGGGGAAATTCAAGCCTGCAAGCCTGCCGGAGTCGAATTTGAAGCCGGCCGTGATTTCGCGTGCCGGAATCGAGAAAAAATTCCCGGGCGATCACATGTCGGTATTGAAGATCAGCTCGCAAACCAAGACACGGCGTTACCTGGCTGCGATCAAAAAGAATCCTTCCGATGTCGATGCGCATTTACAGATGGGCATCATCGTGGCCAAGGCGGGGGATTATAAGGAAGCGATGAAGTATTTTGACAAAGTGCTCAGCATGCAGCCAAAGAATGCGGCAGCACTGAACAATCGTGGCAATATCTTCATGATCAAGGATAAATACAAGGAAGCGATAAAAGCCTATAGGGCAGCGGTGCGAATCTCGCCCAAAGATGCCGATTTGTGGGTGAATCTTGCGCGTGCTTACAAGGCGACCAAAAATATAAAGGGGGCAAAAGCTGCCTTTATCAAGGCAAAAAAACTTGATCCTGATGTCAAGAACAGGCACCGGGCGCTGGCACTGGAACTATTGAATTCACTTTAAGTCGGATGAATTGTCGCACCGTGTCGCAAATTTAACCGAGGAGACTCTCATGAAAAAACTGATTGCCTTGTTCGTTTTGCTGGGCGTTGTACTTGCAACTCCGGTATACAGTGCCGATGAAAAATCGGACAGCAGTTCGTGGTGGGAAAGCCTGCGCAAGAAGATCGAAATGCTTACCCCGAAAAAGAAGATTACGACCACGACTGCGGTGGGCGGTGTACGCGGTTCGCAGGCGGATGCGGACGATGTCTACTGGAAGGGAGAGGCCAAGGTTCAACCTATCGATCCCGATGAATTGGCCGCTTTCAAGAAGGCTGTCTCATTATTCGATGCGGGAGATAAGGCAGGTGCTCAGGGTGCGTTTTCGGACTTTGTGAAAAAACATCCTGATAGCCGTCTGCGCAAAGACGCGGAACAGGCGTTGGTGTTGTTACAGCCCAAGAAATAATCTGTTCTCAAGCCGGCGGGGTTGGGTCGGCTGGTGTTCAGCCCATTCAACCCTTATAATCCGCTCCCTTGTGAACCGGATATTCGTTTATTCCCATGCAGTTATTCACTTTCGGCATCAACCATCAGACCGCGCCGCTCTCCGTGCGCGAGCAGATCGCGTTCAACGTCGATACGCTGGATTCCGCATTGCGCGATCTGGTGGGCAAAGGTGCCGCCAAGGAAGCCACCATTCTGTCCACCTGCAATCGTACCGAGATCTACTGTAATACCAATGTCCCTGCTCATGCAGTGGATTGGCTGGCCGATTACCATCATCTTCCTGCTGCCGAGTTCGAACCCTATATATATCGTCTGCCGCAAGAACAAGCGGTCAAGCATGCTTTCCGTGTGGCCAGCGGGCTGGAATCCATGGTCCTGGGCGAACCTCAGATATTGGGACAGATGAAACAGGCGGTACGCCAAGCCGAGCAGGCAGGCACGCTGGGTTTTTTGTTGCACAAGCTGTTTCAGCGCACCTTTTCGGTTGCCAAAGACGTACGCACCCAGACCGATATCGGGGCGAATCTGGTTTCAATGGCTGCTGCCTCAGTTAAACTCGCTGAGCGCATATTCCCCAGTATCGCCCAACAGCGCGTCCTGTTCATCGGTGCAGGCGAAATGATCGAGCTCAACGCGGTACACTTCGCCGCCCGCAACCCGCAATGTATTACGGTCGCCAATCGTACGCTGGACCGCGCGCAAGTGCTGGCGCGCCGCATCAATGGCCATGCGATCACGCTCAACGAATTGCCGGAACAACTGGCGCAGCACGATATTATCGTCACTTGTACTGCCAGCCCCCTGCCGATTCTGGGAAAAGGCATGGTTGAGCGTGCGCTGAAACAACGCAAACACCGCCCGCTGTTTATTGTTGACCTTGCCGTGCCGCGTGATGTGGAAAAAGAAGTTGTGGAACTGGATGATGTATTTCTCTACACCGTGGATGATTTGTCAGAAGTTGTGCGTGACGGACTGGATGCACGTCAGGGCGCGGTGAAGGAAGCTGAAGTCATTATCGATTGCGGTGTAAACGAATTTATCCACTGGATGGAATCGCGCGAAGTGGTTCCGGTGATTCGCAACCTGCGCGACCATACCGAACGTCAGCGCCGCCATGAAATGGAAAAGGCCTTGCGTTTGCTGGCCAAGGGAGACGCGCCGGAAAAGGTGCTGGAATCCCTGAGCATGGGACTTACCAATAAATTTCTGCATGCACCGACGCAGGCGCTGAATCAGGCACAAAGCGACGAGCGTGAGGCATTCCTTGAGGCAGTGCATCGCATCTTTCGTCTGCACGATACCGAATGAAACCAAGCATTTCGACCAGACTCGCCCAACTCAGTGAACGGTTGGACGAGGTCAACAGCTTGTTGAGCAGCGAGGATGCGACACGCGATATGGATATGTTTCGCAAGCTCAATCGCGAGCGTGCTGATATCGAACCTGTGGTTGATCTTTTTCACAATTACCAGTCTTGTGAAGCCGACATCGCCGCCGCCCGGGAAATGGAAAGCGATCCGGAGTTGCGCGAGGTTGCCGAGGCCGAAATCAAGTCCGGACACGAAAAGCTGGAACAGCTGGAAGTCGAACTGCAGAAAATGCTGTTGCCAAAAGACCCCAACGACGAGCGCAATGTCTTCCTTGAAGTGCGGGCCGGAACAGGAGGCGATGAGGCGGCCATCTTTGCCGGTGACATTTTTCGTATGTATATGCGTTTTGCCGAGCGTCGCCGCTGGCAAGTCGAGATCATCTCCGAGAGCCCGGGTGAAATGGGCGGATACAAGGAAATCATTGCGCGGATCGTGGGACAAGGCGCATATTCGGTGCTGAAATTCGAATCCGGCGCACACCGTGTACAACGTGTACCGGCTACCGAGACGCAAGGCCGCATACACACTTCTGCCTGCACCGTCGCCATCCTGCCGGAAGCCGATGAAGTGGGTGAAATAGAGCTGAATCCGGCTGACCTGCGCATCGACACTTTCCGCGCCAGCGGTGCAGGCGGTCAACATATCAACAAAACCGATTCGGCAGTACGGGTCACGCACATTCCTACCGGTACCGTAGTCGAATGCCAGGACGGACGATCGCAGCACCAGAACAAGGCGCAGGCCATGCGCGTGCTGGCAGCGCGTATCAAGGATAAAAAGGAGCAGGCCGCGAACAGTAAAATTGCTGCTGAGCGTAAGTCCCTGGTGGGCAGTGGCGACCGGTCAGAGCGCATTCGTACCTATAATTTTCCGCAAGGACGTGTGACTGACCATCGCATCAACCTTACGTTGTACAAGATGGATCAGATCATGGATGGCGAAATCAGCGAATTGACCAACGCGCTGATGGCAGAACATCAGGCAGAGCAACTTGCGGCACTGTCTCTGGAAAGCTGACGTCCGGGACGGCATTCCAGGAATTTCTGCAAGCATAATTTTTATTTGGAGATTATTAGCGTGCAATGCAGTATCTCCACCCTCCTGATGCAAGGCAAAACAATGCTGGAAGCCGAACTGGATCTGGATTCCGGCACTGCACACATTGAAGTACAGATGCTGTTGCAGTCAGTCCTGACTGTTCCTCGTTCATATTTGCTGGCTCATCCGGAACAGATTCTGGATGCAACTCAGTGTGCAGCCTATGACGCCTTGTTGCAGCGGCGTAGGCGGAGGGAGCCTATTGCCCATATTCTGGGCGAACGTGAATTTTTTGGCCTGAGTTTCAAAGTGACGCCTGCCACACTGATTCCGCGGCCCGAGACGGAGTTGCTTGTGGAACTGGCTTTGGAACGCATACCCTCTCCCTCCGCTGCGCTCCTCCCTCTCCCGTTTACGGGAGAGGGGAAGGGGAGAGGGCGGGTATTCAGCGTGCTCGACCTTGGAACCGGCACCGGAGCGGTCGCGTTGGCCATCGCCCACGCGCGACCGGATGTGACGGTGACGGCAGTTGATGCCTCGGAGGCGGCTTTGGACGTGGCGCGCGAAAATGCGCAGCGACTAGGCGTTGCCAACGTGAGTTTTCTGCAAAGCGACTGGTTTTCCGCTCTGGATCGGCAACGTTATGACTTGATCGTATCCAATCCCCCTTACGTCCCGGCAGGAGATGTGCATCTCGGCCAGGGCGATGTGCGTTTCGAACCGCTTCCGGCACTGGTCTCTGGCGCAGATGGATTGGACGATATTCGTAGAATTGTCAGTCAGGCGGGAGATTATCTTGAGTGTGGCGCTTGGCTATTATTGGAGCACGGTTACGATCAGGCAGCACAAGTACATCATCTGTTACGACTGAATGGATTCAGAGAAGCATTTTCAGCAAAAGATATAGCCGGGATAGATCGGGTCAGTGGTGGTGTGAAGCAGTGATGGCCGGAAATAAACAGGGAAAGGCAGCTAAACCTGATTTCATGACAGGGAGAAAGGTATAGGCCGGTATATAGGCCGTTTGGCATATATGCAGCATAGAAACACACAACTACAATCCGCCTTGAGTTGTTAGAGCCTTGAGTTGCAACCAACTCAATCTTTCATACTCTCCTCCTATTCTGGGCCATCGCAAGGTGGCCCGTTTTTTTTGCCTGAAGAATAGTTGTCCCAAAAAGATTTGGAATCAACCCGCCAGAAGTTTTCTGGCGCGGGCGATGGCGGACTCCACTTGTTGCGGCGCAGTGCCACCGGTGTGACTACGTGCGGCAAGTGAACCTTCCAGTGTCAGAACGGCATAAACGTCATCCGAGATAAGATCAGAAAACTGTTGCAGTTCTTCCAGCTTGATTTCGGCCAGGTCGCAGCTTTTCTGCTCGGCGTGACGCACCGCCAGTGCCACGGCTTCATGCGCATCGCGGAACGGTAAGCCCTTGTTTACCAGATAGTCAGCCAGGTCGGTTGCCGTGGCATAGCCTTGCAACGCTGCGTTGCGCATGGCTTCCGGTTTTACAGTGATGCCGGTCATCATGTCGGCATAGATACGTAACGTCTGTGTGAGCGTATCCACGGTGTCAAACAGCGGTTCCTTATCTTCCTGGTTGTCCTTGTTGTAAGCCAGTGGCTGCCCCTTCATCAGTGTAAGCAGCGCGACCAGGTTTCCATTCACGCGTCCGGTCTTGCCGCGCACCAGTTCCGGCACGTCGGGGTTCTTCTTTTGCGGCATGATGGAAGAACCCGTACAGAAACGGTCGGCGATGTCGATAAAACCGAAACGCGGACTCATCCACAGAATCAATTCTTCCGACAGGCGCGACAGATGTGTCATGGTCAGTGCGGCTGCGGTGCAGACTTCGATGGCGAAGTCGCGGTCAGACACGGCATCCAGCGAATTCTGGCATACCGCTTCAAAACCCAGCAGTTCGGCCACCAGTTCGCGCTTGATCGGGTAGCTGGTGCCAGCCAAGGCGGCAGCGCCGAGCGGCAGACGATTTACGCGATGACGTGCATCGCGAAAACGTTCCGCGTCACGCTGCAACATCTCGAAATATGCCATCAAGTGATGCGCAAAACTGACCGGCTGCGCTACTTGCAGGTGGGTAAAGCCGGGCATGATGGTGCGGGTGTGATGTTGTGCCAGATCGAGCAGCACAGTTTGCAAGCTCTTGAGCAGGCCGATAATGTCGTCGATGGCGCTGCGCAAATAGAGGCGGATGTCTGTTGCAACCTGATCATTGCGCGAACGTCCTGTATGCAGGCGTTTGCCAGCATCTCCGACCAGGGTGGTAAGACGCCTTTCGATATTCAGATGAACGTCTTCAAGATCCAGATGCCATTCGAAATCGCCGCTGATGATCTCATTTTCAATCTGCGACAGGCCGCGCTGGATGTCTTTCAGATCCTGCGAACTGATGATGCCGCAGGAGGCAAGCATTTGCGCATGCGCCAAGGACCCCTGGATATCGAACAGCGCCAGGCGTTTGTCGAAGTCCACCGAAGCGGTATAACGTTTCACCAGTTCTGCTACGGGCTCATTGAAGCGCCCCGACCATGTTTGATTTTCTTGCATCGTTGCCATGTCTTGTCCAGAATGAGCGGCACATGAAAGGCCAATATGCCGGAGAACCACAGTATAAATCAAAACAATCTGCCAAAACGGTTGCCCGACTTCCGTAATCTGGGCACGGTGTTGCGCATTGTGCTGTTGGCAAACGGTATTGCCCTGCTCGGGGCGTTGTCACAGGCGGTTTCTCTTGCAAGCTTGCAAGACAGTCTGCTGCAGGGCTCCGTGTTGCTGCAACCCGCATTACTGACCAGCCTGCTGCTATTGTATGCGTTTGATCCGTTGCTGAAGCGTATGCCGTATTGGCAGGGAAGTCTGGCCGTGATTGCCATAGTGATGGCAATCACCGTTATTCTCGATGAACTTGGTGGAGATCTGTTTTTCGTATTGGACGATGAAGGCCGATTCCGCTATATCCGGCATGCTTTGGTGGGTATCGGCATTTCACTGATATTGCTGGCATACTTCAGGCTGCGTATGCAGGCACTTTCCCCTGCAAAACACGAGGCGCGGCTGCAAGCCCTGCAAGCGCGCATCCGTCCGCATTTCCTGTTTAATACCATTAATGCCGTGCTGAGCATTGTGCGCACCGATCCGAAACGTGCCGAGACCGCGCTGGAAGACATGGCCGACCTGTTCCGTATGGCGATGTCGGAACCACAGGAAATGGTAGAGTTGACCAGAGAAGTGGCCCTTGCGCAACAATATATGGAACTCGAAGCGTTGCGCCTGGGCGAGCGGCTTAAAATTCAGTGGGACACGCAGAATATGCCGACGGATGCGCTTATTCCTCCGCTGATATTGCAACCGTTGCTGGAGAATGCCGTTTATCACGGCATTGAGCCGCTGCCACAAGGCGGGATTATCGGCGTTCGGCTTTTTCTGGATAAGGACGGGTTGCATCTGAAAGTGACCAACCCGGCGCAAGAACAGGATGTTTCGCATGCCGCAGGCAACAAAATAGCACTTTCCAATATTCGCGAGAGGCTGGCCTTGTTATTTGATGTTGAAGCACAATACCAAGTGGAGAGCGATACGAATCAGTATCAGGTTCACATCATTGTTCCCTATGTTGCAAAAGGGAAAACAACATGAACGACACCGTTATTTTGCCACTTAATGTATTCATCGTAGATGACGAACCGCCTGCGCGGAATCGGCTCAAGGAACTGCTGGCCGATTGCGCTCCCCAGTTTCCGTTGCAACTGGTGGGCGAAGCGGCCAACGGACAGGAAGCGCTGGATAAACTCGCCGAAACGCCTGCCGAAGTTGTACTGATGGACATACGCATGCCACAAATGGACGGTATCGAACTGGCGCGCCACCTTAACCGGCTCGAACATCCTCCGGTTATTATTTTCACCACGGCATACGACGCGTATGCCATACAGGCATTTGAACAACACGCCATCGATTATCTGCTCAAGCCGATCAGGCTGGGACGGTTGTTCGACGCGCTTTCGCGTGCGCGCGACGCCGTCCCGATACGTACCGAAGTGCTGCAGGAGTTGACGCCGGAGCCGCGCAGCAACCTTTCTGTCCACGAACGCGGCAGAGTGTTGCTGATCCCCATTGATGAAGTGCTTTATTTACGCGCTGAATTGAAATATGTCACCGTTCGGACTGTTGAACGAGAATATCTTATCGAAGAATCACTCATCGCACTGGAAAAGGAATATCCTACGCGTTTTGTGCGCATCCATCGCAATTGCCTCGTTGCAAAAAATGCCATCGCCGGATTTGAAAAAGGCGGTGTAGAGGGGGAAAGTGGCTGGTTGATCAAGCTGAAAGGACTGGACGAAAAACTGCCGATCAGCCGCAGACAATTATCTATCGTAAAGGAATATGGGAAATAAACTATGCGAGTACTTATTATTGAAGATAACCGGGACCTTGCATCCAATATGTTCGATTTTCTGGAAGCAAAGGGACATGTGGTGGATGCGGCGGGTGACGGTATTACCGGCATGCATCTGGCGTTGGTCAACCAGTACGATGCGATTGTTCTCGATCTGACGTTACCGGGAATGGATGGTATTACGTTGTGCCGCAAGTTGCGCGAGGAGGGCGGCAAGGATACGCCTATCCTAATGATCACGGCGCGCGATTCGCTGGATGACAAGATTGCCGGTCTGGAAGCAGGTGCGGACGATTATCTCGTCAAACCGGCCGAGTTGCGCGAGATCGAGTTACGCTTGCGTGTGCTGCTCCGGCGCAGCAGCGAACAGACGCAAAAGCAAAAAAAGATGACGATCGAAGACCTTACGCTTGATACCGGTACCTGCTCGGTACGGCGCGGCGACAAAATTATCGAATTGCCGCCGATTCCCTACAAGATACTGGAAACACTCATGTCGCGTTCGCCGCAAGTGGTGAGTCGTGACGATATCGAGCATATTGTGTGGGGAGAAGGACGTCCGGACAGCGATTCGCTGCGAGCGCATGTGCATTTGCTGAGAGAACTCATCGATAAGCCGTTCCCGCGGAAACTGTTGCGCACAATGCGCGGTTTTGGGTACCAACTGGTCAGTCCGGATGCGCCAGATCAATAGACTGCGTTATAGCCTGCGTTTTCGTATCGCATTTTATTACGCGCTCTTCGGGGCGGGGCTCAGCGTTTTGCTTTCCACGGCTGTTTACCTTGCCATACAGGAGATCGGGCACCGGCTCATGGACCAGATATTGGTGGGGGAAACGTTCGAACATGCCAGCGAAGAAGTATTCGATCCTCCGAACACCACATCGCTCAGGGGCTACATCCTTTCCAAAGAACAAACCAGCAAAAACATTCCTCCCGAGGTCAGATATCTGCCGCCGGGAAGTTACAACGTCCAGATCGGAAAAACTGCCTACCGAGCCCTGGTTTCCGACATGGGGCGCGCGCGTTATTTCATGTTGTTCAATACGGCGAGCCAGCATTACCAGGAATCGAAATTCTTTAATTACATGGTGTACTTTGCCATATTCATGATTATTTCTTCATCCCTTGGCGGGGTGTTGCTGGCAAATCGCGTTACTTCATCAGTTACCCGGCTGGCCAGGCAGGTTGGACAGGCAAAGCCGGGCGATACGGAGTTGTCCTTGGTCGAACTGACCAGCAACGATGAAGTAGGGGAGCTGGCGCGGGCCTTTGATCGTTACCTTAGCCGCTTACGGAAATTCATCGAACGGGAAAACTACTTCACGGCGGATGTGAGTCACGAATTGCGTACTCCGCTTGCCATCCTGCTGGGTACGGTTGAAATCATGGAGCAGGACGAGTCGCTTTCGGAAAAACAGCGGGAACGCCTTGCGCGTATCAAACGTGCTGCTCAGGATATGACCGATCTGACAGGCGCCTTGTTATTGATGGCGCGCGAACACCAGATATCCCAGGACGAGCCCCCTGCCCATGTTGCCGAGATTGTATTGTCATGTGTCGAAAAACACCGCCACTTGATCGGCGATCGGCCGATCAGCATGGAAGTGGAACTGGCTGCCGACCCGAGTTTGGTCGTCGAGCGATCACTGCTGGAGATCGTGATTGGCAATCTGATCCGCAACGCGCTGTTCAATACCAAATCCGGGGTTGTCCTGATCCGGCTCGAAGCGGAAAGACTGATCGTCCGCGATACCGGGGTCGGTATGCGTCCGGAAGAACTGGCGCGTGCGCTTGAACGCTATTACAAGGGAGCGCTGAGTGCCGGTGCCGGAGTGGGGTTATCGCTGGTAAAACGCATTTGCGACCGTTACGGCTGGCGCATCTCCCTCGACAGTCAGGAAGGCCAGGGTACAACAGCACAAATCGATTTCTCCGAGCGCCGTCATGTGAGCCGTGTCGTTGTCAATGAGATTGATGCTGATCGTGTTATTTCACAGTGAGATCGAATTAACTGCTTGTATTTATTATTTATTGGTAATAGCATTCCGAACCGGGTGAAATAAGTTGTAAAAAGCGCAAATTCACGCAATCTTTACGATGTGTTGACAAGTGCTTGACATCGGAATTGCTAGCATCACCCCTCGTCTTGGGCAAGTAATATGTTTTTCATTGCACAAGCACGTGAATTTGTGAATGTAGCGGAGGAGTGTGCAACTCGTTTTTTGTACATCACTGAACAAACATAAGGGGAATTAATAATGAAGAAAATAGTTCTGTCACTTGCAAGCGTGTTGGCAGCAACCGCTTTTGCACCTGAAGCATCTGCCATTCCGGCGTTTGCGCGTCAGACCAACCAGGCATGCAGCGCATGTCACATGCAGCACTTTCCCGTGCTGAATGCAACCGGTCAGGAATTCAAGGCCGGCGGTTATACCCAGATGGGTTCCAAGAGCAAAATCAGGGGCGAGGGTATCTCTATCCCTGATCAACTGAACGCTGCAGTGCTGATCAAGGCGCGTTACCAGAAAACCAACGGCCAAGACAATCCTGGCGTTATTAGCGGTAGGACTACCAATGGCGGTCAATGGCAGATTCCAGATGAACTGAGCCTGTTCTTCGGTGGCCGCGTGGCTGAAGGTGAAAAGATCAAGATCGGCATGATGATGGAAAACAATCTGGCCAACGCTGGTGGCACCCTCATCGCCGGTATCAAAATCCCGGTCGTGGTTGATATGGATCCGGTCAATGTGATGGTTATTCCTTATGCTACCGACGCCTTGGGCCATGCCTACGGCTTCGAGCAATCCAGCACCGGCATGACCCGTGGCGTGCGTTGGGCTGAACACCGCGACGATATTTCCGCAGCACAATTCACTGGTTTGGGTACAGGTGCGGCTTCCGGTATCGCGTTTGTCGTGCAGAACGATCTGGGCTATGTCAACCTGAGCCGTTGGTCGCCGAATTTCACCTACGGCGGTGGTGCAGCTGTACAAATGAAATCCAACTGGCTGCGTATTGCTGCAACGCCGACGATTGCCGACTGGGCAATGCATATCGGTCTGGGTATAACAAGTGGTTCCAACTACATCGCACCGGCGGCGGCTGCAACTGAAGTCGACACCAAGGGCAATGTGTTTGACGTGCAAGCCCAGGGTGCACTCGGAGACATGGAAACCAGCCTGTACTTCCAGTACGCTACCGCTGCCAAGTCAACTGCGACCAAAGCAAACTATTTTAATGCTTCGACGATCAACGATGAGAAGGCAGTGACTCTCGGCATGGATGTCAGCGTGATTCCGCATACCTTGCATGTCGGCGCATCATTGCTGAGCGGAAACACAGGCAAGACATTGGCAACCGATACGGACAAGGTGAAATCCGTGACCTTGACTGCTGTTTACGATCTGTTCCAGAACGTGGCATTGCACGCCAACTACAGCACACGTAGCGGTTCCGCCTATGACCAGACAACTGGTACTCGTGCCGCCAATACTTTGCCGGGTGGCACTGGCAAGACGTTGCTGACATTGATGCTGGAAGCAGCTTGGTAAAAAGATGTTAATAATAATAACAACGTAAGTAATACTAATTTGGAAGGCCGCAAGGCCTTCCTTTTTGACTTTGCGTGGCGATACCTGTTACGCAGAATCAGCAGGGGGATCACCATGAGACAAAACAACAATTTCAACGGCTCGCAGATGCGCACATTGATTGCGCTGGTTTGCGGGCTGTTTATTTCCTCGGTTCATGCCGAGACCATGCCGGCAGACACGACTGCCGCCAGCGCCGTGGGTGCTGCGTCATCAGTGGCAGCAACGCCGGCAACAGGCGAAGCCGCTGCCAGTGCCGTGGGTGCTGCATCATCAGTGGCTGCAACAAGTGAAACCACGGCCAGCGCCGTGGGTGCTGCGTCGTCAGTGGCGGCAACACCCGAAGCAGCCGCACCGGAAACGCCGGCGGTTGCACTCTCACCGCTTGAGGAACAGTTGGAACTTTGTGCCGGCTGTCATAATCCGGACGGCAACAGCGTCATTCCGGAAAATCCCAAACTGTCCGGGCTGGATAAAAAATATATTCGCCTGCAGTTGGAGGATTTCAAAAGCGGAGCCCGGAAAAATGAAACCATGGGCGCCATTATTCAGGGGGTCGATGAAGGCATGTTCGATGATCTGGCTGAGTTTTTCAGTAACCAGAAACGTTCGGTCAATGTGTCGGATAATCCCGAACTGGTTGCACAGGGCCAGCAGATATTCGAAGAAGGTGTTTTCGCCACAGCGGCCCCGGCTTGCATGGGATGTCATGGCGAAGATGGCAGCGGCAGCAAAAAATTCCCGCGCCTGAACGGCCAGAATGCGCCCTATGTCGTTAATCAACTGACGAACTTTGCGAACGGCGCGCGTACCAACGACGCCAAGGGTTTGATGCAAGCCGTTTCCAAGCGTTTGAGCGAAAAGGATATCGCTGCTGTGGCCGAGTATATGTCAACCTTGAAGGAAATCGAATAATGAAAAACATTCTCTATATCGTGATTGCGTCCCTGCTTTCGCTGCAGGTGACTGTTGCACAAGCGGATGCATATGTTCCCAAGGTCTATGGCAACAAGAATTATGTCTGGGACGAAATGACACCCGAGCGCGTTCAGGTTCTGAAAATGAAAAGAGATCCGGTGAACGGCAAAGAGGCTTTTCGCGGCTGCCAGGGTTGTCACAAGTCCGATGCTGCCGGGGTGCGGGAAGGTGTTTATCCGCGCCTGTGCGGTCAACATGCCAGCGTGCTGATCAAGCAGATGACCGAAATACGTGCGGGGATACGCAATAATCCAAAAATGTTGCCTTTTGTGCAGGATCCGGCCATTTCCGTGAGGGAGATCGGCGATATTGCGGAGTATTTGTCTACCCTTACGACATACCGGGAAAACGGCAAAGGCCCGGAGAACTGGTCTGAAAAAGGCAAGAAACTGTACCACGATAACAAATGCTATACCTGCCACGGCAAGAATGGCGAAGGTAATGCCAAAAAAGCCTATCCGGCCGTTGCTGCCCAGCATTATGGCTACCTGATACGTGAAATGAACCTGATCAGGACCGGCGTGCGCGGCAATTCCAATCCCGATATGGTCAGGGCGATCGCCGATTTCACGCAACAGGAAATGAATGAAGTGGCCGATTACCTGTCGCGTTTGCCCGATTACCGGACACTCAAGAAGTAAATCGAAATGAACAGCACCAGGCGACGGCATCGCCCGGTGCTGTTCATTTGCGGCAGTATTCTTGAGTCCGTTAGTTTGTTATTTCCCCGCGTGCCGGGGGGAGCGGGATAGTGAAATAACTTATAGCCAAAGACTGCACAATAAAGCTTGTACTGATGGAAGACCCGGGGAGAACAACGTGAAAAAAGAAAATAACAATTACTTCATGCTGACATGCGCGGCATTGTTTGGCTGGTTTTTGTCATCGGCGGTACTTGCCGTCGAAGTGACGCCGCTTGTTGAATCCTGTTTTTCCTGTCATGGTGAGAACGGGAACAGCGATGACCCTGAAATTCCCAATATCGCCAGTTATTCCGAGGATTATCTCGAGAGTACCATGAAGAAATACAAGGCAAAGGAAAGGCCGTGCATCGAAACGGAAATTCGCTCCGGCGGCAAGAAAGGCACTAAAACCGATATGTGCAAGATCGCCGCCGGGTTGGGCAAGAAAGATATTGAGTCGATCGGCATGTACTTCGTCGAGCAGGAATTTGTCCGGACACCGCAGGTTTTCGATGCGACGCTGGCAAAGAAAGGCAAGAAGATACACAACAAGAGATGTTATACCTGCCACGGCGAAGGCGGCAGCCTGCCCAGCGATCATGCCGGCATTCTGGCCGGACAAAAAATGCCTTACCTGAGGGAGCAGATCAAATTCTTCAAGGAAGGCAAACGTCCCATGAAAGATAAAATGAAGCCGAAGCTGGAAGCGCTTGATGATGGCGAAATTGAAGCTGTCATCAATTTCTACGGAAGTCTCAAGTAGAACGGGATGAAGGTTCGGCAAACGTTAAAAAACGGGTGGCATGTATTGTGCAGCCCGTCGGCACGCTATTCAGTGATTACGCTGATCGGTGGCGGTTTCATGGCCGGTATTATTTTCTGGGGCGGTTTCAATACCGGCATGGAGGCAACGAATAAGCTCGAATTCTGCATTTCCTGCCATGAAATGCGGGATACGGTATATCAGGAATACAAAGAGTCCGTTCATTACGCCAACCGCACCGGCGTACGTGCAATCTGTTCGGATTGCCATGTGCCCAGGGACTGGATGCACAAAATGAAGCGCAAGATCCAGGCGAGCGGCGAATTATGGGGCAAGCTGACCGGCTCAATCGACACCAAGGAGAAATTCGAGGCAAGACGCCTGGAATTGGCGGAACAGGAATGGGCGCGTATGAAAGCATCTGATTCGCGCGAATGCCGCAACTGCCATAGTTATGAAGGCATGAGTCCGCAGATTCAGGACGAAATCGCACGGGAAAAACATCTTCTGGCGGCGAAGCCGGATTCAGGCAAGACCTGTATCGATTGCCACAAAGGCATTACGCATGAGCTTCCGGAAGACTTGGAGGCGTTGTAATCAGCTTTATGCAGCTTTGGGAAGTATCCTCGCCGTCTTGGCACTTGAGTGGCGAGTTCTTGAATTAATTCACTAATTTCACCGGTTTTTGACGATTCGATGACGGTCTTTTAACTGAGGCCTTGCTAGTATTTTGCCCGTAATCCTATGAGATCGTGTTCCGCAGATTGTAAAAATATGCATTTTGCGAAACGATGGGGAAATAGGGTTAAACCGCAAGAAAAACAAGCAATGCCAAGTTGCGCAAAGCGGAGCAGCACCACAACAAAAGACTACCAAGCCATGTGAGTGGGTTATTGCAGGTTCTCGATTTGTTATAGCTTATGGGCTACAACAGATTGCATATAAAAATAATAAGAACCGGGACAGAGGCTCATGAATCACCTAAAAAAGGCGAGTAGCGGTGGAAACTGGGGAGTCACTGGATCGGTAACTTCATGCGTAGCCAATCTGCGTATCTGGTTGCCGATCCAGGGCTCCTTTCTTATTTCACCCGATTATTATGAACATTCCGGTCTGACACCTTTCCGGCAGGACTGTCCGTCTTTCTGCTAGCCGCTATTTCGCAACCCGGTCGCAATGCCGTTGATAGAGAGGTGAATCGCGTTCTTCACTTTTTCGTCATTGTCGCCTGCACGGTACCGATGCAACAGGGCAACCTGCAAGTGGTTGAGCGGGTCGATATAAGGCATCCTGGTCAGCATGCTGCGTGCGAAAGCGGGGGCGTCCTGCAACAGGGAAGTGTTTCCGCTTACGACGAACAGCATGTCGATGGTGGTTTTCCATTCTTTGCTGATTGTGTCGAAAATGCGATCGCGCAACTCCACGTCTTCTACCAATTCCGCATAACGTGAAGCAATGCCCATGTCGGTTTTGGACAGCACCATGTCCATGTTCGACATCAGCACACGAAAAAAAGGCCAGTTTCTGTACATTTCCCTTAATTGCAGGAGGCCCTCGTTTCCCTCGCGCTCGATAAATTGTTTCACCGCATATCCATATCCGTACCAGGCGGGCAACATCATGCGGCTCAATCCCCAGCTGAATACCCAGGGGATGGCGCGCAAGTCTTCAATACGATCCGAAGGCTTGCGCGAGGAAGGGCGGCTGCCGATGTTGAGTTCAGTGATTTCGCGGATCGGCGTAGCGCTGAAGAAAAAATCAGTGAAACCGGGCGTTTCGTACATCAGCTTGCGATAGCATGTGAATGCATCGCGGCTCAATGTTTCCATGATGCAGTGATATTCCGGCATGGCGCTGTCGGCGCCGTGGTGATGTAATAGCGTGGCTTCCATGGTTGCGGCGAGCAGCGTTTCCAGATTGCGGCGGCCGACCTCCGGGTTGGAATATTTGCTGGCGATGACTTCGCCCTGCTCGGTGATGCGAATCTGTCCGTTTACGCTGTCCGGCGGTTGTGCCAGGATTGCGTCGTAGCTGGGGCCGCCACCGCGTCCAACGGTACCGCCGCGTCCGTGGAACAGACGTAATTCGATGCCGTGTTTTGAGAATACTTTTGCCAGCTCGACTTCCGCTTTGTATAGCTCCCAGTTCGCGGTGAGATAACCGCCATCCTTGTTGCTGTCCGAGTAACCCAGCATGACTTCCTGCGTGAAGCCACGACTGGCCAGCAGCTTGCGATACCATGGCAGTGAAAACAGTTCATCCATGATGGTGGCACAACCGCGCAAATCATCGATGGTCTCGAACAGGGGAATAATGTTGACATGCAATGTGTCGTCGCCCTGTACAAGACCGACCTGTTGCAGCATCAGTGCGAGTTCCAGCATGTCGCTGACAGCCTCGGTTCTGGAAATGATGTGGTTGGGCAGCGCGGCATGCCCGAAGCGGCTATGGATATCAGCTGCGGTCAGCATGATGCGCAGTTCACTCTGAGGGATGGCCGAATAACGCTCGATGTCTGTCATCAGTGTTTTGCCAGCCTGTAAAGTTTCGATCAGTATTGCGCGCTTTCCGGTTTCACCGAGATCGGTGTAGTTTTTGATGTCACTGCCGAATGAAAACAGTTCGTTCACTGTCTGTTCGATTACCGCGCTATGCTGGCGCATATCCAGTGGCGTAAGGTGGAACCCGAACACTTCGACGGCGCGGCGCAGGTTGGCCAGCCGCCCCCTGGCCAGATATATCGCACCGTGTTTGAACAGCGAGTCGATCAGGATATCGAGATCGTGCATGAATTCCTGCGGTGTGGCATAAGGCTGTTCATCTGCGCTCAGTGGCGGTTGGTGTGCAATTGCGTGTCCGAACAGTTTCGATGTGGCAGACAGGCGCGAGTAGATCAGGTTGAGTGCCCGGCGGTAAGGTTCGTCGATGCGTGCTGGATCGCTGTCAGGTGACGCATCGGCAAATTGGCGCAATTCTTCACTGATATCTGCCAGACGATCTGTCAGGCTCAAGCTGCGGCCCAGTATAAACGTGGTGGCCAGATAATGTTCGAAGGCCAGGGCAGACTGTTGCAGCAACGCATCCTGCAAGACATTGTGCGTTACGAACGGATTGCCGTCGCGATCGCCGCCTATCCAGCTGCCGATACGTAAAAGCGGCGGGATTTTGATGTTCTTGTCGAAGCGGGTTTCAAACTGCTTTTCAAGGTAGGCATACAACTTCGGAATTTCGTCCAGGAAAGTGTAGCGGTAATACTCCAACCCATTGTTGATTTCGTCACTTACGGTCAGTCTGGAGGTGCGCAACATGCGCGTCTGCCACAATATCAGTATGGAGCGGCGCAGCGATTCCTCATTTTCGGCAAGCTCATCCGGAGTCATCTCCAGGCGGTCGCGATCAGCGAGAAAGCCGGCGATATAGAGCTGGCAGTCGAGTATGCTTTTACGTTGCACTTCTGTCGGGTGTGCGGTCAGTACCGGCGAGATCAGTGCGCCGTTCAGAAATGCCTGCAACTGATCCTTGTTCAGTTGTTTTGCTTCAAGCCTGTCCAGGGCAAGTTGCAGCGAGCCTTCCGCCGGCGGCAATCCGGCCTTGAGCCTGGTGCGATGGCGCCGGTTGTGATGCAGGTCTTCGGCAATGTTGGCGAGCTGTGAAAAATAACTGAAGGCACGCACGACGGCCAACGATTCGGAGGATGAGAGTGCATCCAGCATACGTTCGAGCGTTTCGCCATCCCGTTTATCCTGCGTTTGGCGTAAACGTACTGCCGCCTTGCGCACACTCTCGACCAGCTGAAAATATTTTTCGCCTTCCTGTTCGCGCAAAGTGCTGCCAAAAATATATCCCAGCAGGCGTATGTCTTCGCGTAACGGTTGATCCTTGCTTGAAATGTCGTCAGGTGGCGAGATCAGATTCATGGCGTTTCCGGGTTGGTCGCGGGCGCAAAAGCGCGGCGCACCTGTTAGAATGCACCGCCCATTAACTACAAATAAATTTCGTTAGGAAACTCCGATGAATCAGGCTTTAAATACCCCTCCAGCCCGTCTGGTAATCGCTTCCCGCGAGAGCGCCCTGGCCATGTGGCAGGCAGAACATATCCGGGACAGGCTGCAGGCATTATACCCGCAAACATCCGTCAGCATTCTTGGCATGACCACGAAGGGCGACCAGATACTGGACGTGACCCTGTCCAAGATCGGCGGCAAGGGATTGTTCGTGAAAGAACTGGAAACCGCGCTGGAAAACGGCAGTGCCGACATTGCGGTGCACTCGCTGAAGGATGTGCCGATGAACATGCTCGAGGGATTTGCGCTGAACTGCATCTGCGAACGCGAAGACCCGTGCGATGCTTTCGTGTCCAATGATTTCGACAGCCTGGCTGCATTGCCTGCCGGCAGTGTGGTGGGAACGTCCAGTTTGCGCCGCGAAAGCCAGATACGAGCCCGTTTCTCGCATTTGAAAATCGAATCCTTGCGCGGCAACGTGCAGACCCGTCTGCGCAAGCTGGACGAGGGTCAATATGCGGCCATTATCCTTGCTGCTTCCGGGTTGAAACGCCTGGGACTGGGTGAACGTATCCGCAATGTCATTTCCAGTGACGACAGCTTGCCTGCCGTTGGGCAGGGTGCACTGGGCATTGAGACGCGTTCCGAACGTACCGACCTGAAAGCCTTGCTGGCGCCCTTGCACCACGCCGACACCGCCACCTGCGTACTGGCCGAACGTGCCATGAGCCGTGCGCTGGCCGGCAGCTGCCAGGTACCGCTGGGTGGCTTTGCCGAAGTGCAAAATGGCAAACTTCGCCTGCGAGGTTTCGTTGCCACGCCGGACGGCACACGCTTGTTGCGTGCCGAACACATTGGCGATATTGCAGAGCCGGAAGCATTAGGTAATGTGGTCGCGCAGGACTTGCTCAAACAGGGCGCAGGCGAAATTCTTGCAGCATTGGCCCTGTGTTGACAGGGCCGGCTGAAGTCCTGCCCTGAAGCGTTTGAATAGACAGACTGGGTATATGATCGCTAGCCTTCCACTTTCCGGACTCAACATTGTCATCACGCGTCCGCGCGAACAGGCTGCCGGCCTGGTTCAGCGCATCGAGCTGTTAGGAGGAAAACCGCTGTTATTTCCTTTACTGGAGATTGCAGCGGTGCGCGACGAGCAGGCCTTGTGCAAACAGATAGCCTGCTTGCCACAGGCCGGACT
>JBNLBY010000014.1:0-40748 GCA_050303535.1 Sideroxydans sp.
GGGCTGCCATTGCTTCCAGCGCGATGGGTTTGATTCGGGCTGCCTGGCCTGCACAGCCGAAGGCTTCGTAACGCGCTTTGCAGATTTCCTTCATGGCCTTGGTCGCGGCGGTCAGGTACTTGCGCGGATCGAACTCGGCCTGGTTGTGGGCCATAAAACGACGGATCGCACCGGTAGAGGCCAAACGCAGGTCGGTATCGATGTTGACCTTGCGCACCCCGTGCTTGATCCCCTCGACGATCTGCTCAACCGGTACCCCGTAGGTTTCCGGGATGTTGCCACCGAATTCGTTGATCACCGCCAGCCACTCCTGCGGTACGCTGGAGGAGCCGTGCATCACCAGGTGGGTGTTGGGCAGGCGCTGGTGGATCTTCTTGATGGTGTCGATGCGCAGCACGGCGCCTGTGGGTGGGCGCGTGAATTTGTAGGCGCCATGCGAGGTACCGATCGCGATTGCCAGTGCATCGACCTGGGTCTGCTTGACGAATTCGGCGGCTTCGTCGGGATCGGTCAGCAACTGGTCGTGGCTCAGTTTGCCTTCCGCGCCGTGGCCGTCTTCTTTTTCGCCCTGGCCTGATTCCAGGGAACCCAGACAGCCCAGTTCGCCTTCGACGGAAACGCCGATCGCATGCGACATCTCGGCCACGCGGCGCGTGATGTTGACGTTGTATTCGAATGTGGATGGCGTTTTGCCGTCGGTCATCAGCGATCCGTCCATCATCACGCTGGAAAAACCGGAACGGATGGCCTGTATGCAGACGGCTTCGGAGGCGCCGTGATCCTGGTGCATGACAACAGGGATATGCGGATAGGCCTCGACAGCTGCCAGGATGAGGTGGCGCAGGAAAGCTTCGCCCGCATATTTGCGCGCACCGGCGGAGCCTTGCATGATCACCGGGCTGTTGGTTTCGTCGGCCGCTTCCATGATGGCCTTCACCTGTTCGAGGTTGTTGACGTTGAATGCGGGCAGGCCATAGCTGTGCTCGGCTGCGTGATCGAGTAGTTGACGCATGGATACAAGTGCCATTTTTTTCTCCTGGTATTAATTTCTCAAAACATTTTTCATTCGGTGTTGCCTAATTCTTGCGGTAATCGCCCACGCGCACGATTTTCATCGTGTTGGTATGTCCCGCCTTGCCGATGGCTTCTCCGACCGTCATCACGATCAGGTCGCCGTCCGCCACCAGACCCAGACGATGCAACTCGTCTTCCGCATGGCGCAATGTTACCGAGTGATCGTTCGATTTGCCCTCGAATGCAATGGGGTGCACGCCGCTGAACAGGGTGACCTTGCTCAAGGTTTCTTCCACCGGTGTCATTGCATAGATCGGCGTACTGCCGTTGATGCGTGACATCCAGAGTGCGGTCGAGCCGGATTGCGTCAGGGCAACGATGGCTTTCACCTTGAAATGCGAAGCTGCATACAGCGCCGACATGGCGATGGATTGGTCGATGCGCGTAAATTTGCTGGTATCCAGGCGGCGATCCAATGCGCTTTCTTCCGTTTCAATTTCCGCACTGAGGCAGATACGTGCCATGGCCTCGATGGTTTCCACCGGGTAGTCGCCCACGGCGGTTTCCGCCGACAGCATCACTGCATCTGTGCCGTCCAGCACGGCATTCGCCACATCGGATACTTCCGCTCTTGTCGGAATGGGTGCTGTGATCATCGATTCCATCATTTGCGTGGCGGTAATGACCAGTTTGTTCCTGGCGCGAGCCATCTTGATCATTTTCTTTTGCAGGCCGGGTACGGCAGCATCGCCGACTTCCACGCTCAAATCGCCGCGCGCAACCATGAGCGCATCGGAAGCATCGATGATCTCGTCCAGTACCGGAATGGCTTCAGCGCGCTCGATCTTGGCAACCAGCAAACTCTTGCCGCCGCCGGCATTCATGAGTTCACGCGCCAGCTGCATGTCACCGGCCGAGCGCGGAAAGGACACCGCCAGAAAATCCGCCTTGAACAGTGCTGCGGTCTTGATGTCTTCCTTGTCCTTGTCAGTCAGCGCGGGTGCGGTGAGTCCGCCGCCCCTGCGGTTGATGCCCTTGTTGTTGGACAGCACGCCGCCGCGCACGACTTCGCAGTGCACTTCCGCACCCTTGATGGCAATGACATGGAATTCCAGCAGGCCGTCGTTGAGCAGCAACACTGTGCCGACATCCACGTCCTCGGGCAGTTTTTTGTAATCCAGCCCCACGCGCTGCTGGTTGCCGGGACCGTTCAGTGCTGCATCAAGAATGAAAGTGTCGCCCTTGTTCAGGATGATCTTGTCGTTCTCGAATTTGCTGACCCGGATCTTCGGGCCCTGCAGGTCGGCGAGAATACCGACTGTACGGCCTGCAGCTTTGGCTGCAGCGCGCACTTTTGCAGCACGCTCGATATGATCCTGCGCAGTGCCATGCGAAAAATTCATGCGTACGACATCCACACCCGCACGTATCATTCGTTCCAGCACTTTCTGGTCGCTGGAAGCCGGGCCAAGCGTAGCGACAATCTTGGTTCTACGTAGCATAAGATTTATAAAACCTGAAAAACAGTTTTATCCACGAAACACACGAAAGTCACGAAATGATCTGTTCGTGCTTTTCGTGTGTTTCGTGGACGAGGTTTATTACTTTCCGGCGCGTTGCTCCAGTATCTCTACTGCCGGCAATACCTTGCCTTCGAGGAACTCCAAGAACGCGCCGCCTGCGGTGGAGATGTAAGACACCTTGTCGTAGATGTCGTATTTCTGGATCGCCGCAATGGTGTCGCCGCCACCGGCCAAAGTGAAAGCTTCCGTTTCTGCGATGGCATTCGCGATGGTCCGGGTGCCTGCGCCAAACTGATCGAACTCGAATACGCCGACCGGGCCGTTCCATACCACGGTGCCCGCCTTCATGATGATGTCGGCAAGTTCCTGTGCCGACTTCGGCCCGATGTCGAAGATCATGTCGTCGTCGGCCACTTCGTCCGTGCTCTTCAGCACAGCAGGTTCGCTGGCGTCGAATTGTTTGCCGACCAGCACATCCACCGCGATGGGAATGTTGGCACCGCGTTGTTGCATTTTTTCGATCAGCGCTTGTGCAATCGGAACCAGATCGTCTTCGCACAGGGATTTGCCAATATTCTTGCCTGCTGCTTTCAGGAAAGTGTTGGCAATGCCGCCGCCGACCACGAGTTGTTCGCACTTCTCGGACAGCGATTCCAGCACGGTCAGCTTGGTCGAAACCTTGGAACCGCCGACGATGGCGACCATAGGCCGCGCCGGATCGTGCAGCGCCTTGCCCAGGGCTTCCAGTTCTCCCATCAACAGAATACCGGCTGCCGCAGCAGGCGCAAATTTCGCCACGCCGTGCGTCGATGCCTGGGCGCGGTGTGCGGTGCCGAATGCGTCCATCACGAACACGTCGCACAGGTCGGCATATTTTTGGGCGAGTTCTTCGTTGTTTTTTTTCTCGCCCTTGTTGAAGCGGCAGTTTTCCAGCAACACCAGTTCGCCTTCGGCAACACAGAACCCGCCGTCCGCCCAGTCGCGAATCAGGCGCACTGGTTTGTCCAGTTTGTTGGCAATGACGTCAGCGACCGGCTTGAGCGAATTTTCTTCGGAGTACACGCCTTCCTCCGGCCTGCCCAGATGGGAGGTCACCATCACGCGCGCACCGGCATTCAGTGCAAAGTTGATGGTTGCCATGGATGCAGTGATGCGCGCATCGGAGGTCACCTTGCCGTCTTTAACGGGTACGTTGAGATCGGAACGGATCAGGACGCGTTTGCCCTTGAGATCCAGGCCGGTCATTTTGATAACAGACATGATTGTCCCCTTGTTCAGAGATGCGAATCGAAAAAGGCTGGCATGTGCCAGCCCTTCCGGAGTTGCTTACTTCGCTACGTGCTGCAGGAAACGCAGCATGTTGCAGGTGTAGCCATACTCGTTGTCATACCATGAGACGACTTTGACGAAAGTGCTGTCAAGCGCAATACCGGCTTCGGCATCGAACACGGAAGGTGCGCTCATGCCGCGGAAATCAGTGGCAACCACTTTCTCGTTCGTATAACCCAGCACGCCTTTCATGGCGCCCTCGGATGCGGCCTTCATCGCCTTGCAGATATCCTCGTAAGTCGCTTCCTTGTTCAATTCCACAGTCAGGTCGACAACTGACACGTCGGAAGTCGGCACGCGGAAAGCCATGCCGGTCAGTTTCTTGTTCAGCTCGGGAATGACCTTGCCGACGGCTTTGGCTGCGCCTGTGGAAGACGGGATGATGTTTTCCAGAATGCCGCGGCCGCCGCGCCAATCCTTCATCGACGGGCCGTCGACGGTCTTCTGCGTTGCAGTGGCGGCGTGCACCGTAGTCATCAGGCCGCGCTTGATGCCCCAGTTGTCGTTCAGCACCTTGGCAACAGGTGCCAGACAGTTGGTAGTACAGGAGGCGGCGGAGACGATCTTTTCGCCGGCATACTTCTCGTGGTTGACGCCGTAGACAAACATCGGCGTGTCGTCCTTGGATGGCGCGGATTGCACTACTTTTTTGGCGCCCGCATCTAGGTGTTTCTGGCAGGTTTCCTTGGTCAGGAAGAAACCGGTAGATTCAATCACGATGTCGACGCCGACTTCATTCCATTTCAGATTGGCCGGATCTTTTTCTGCCGTCAGGCGAATGTTTTTGCCGTTCACCACGAGGTTGTTGCCGCTGACTGCCACGTCACCCTTGAAGCGACCATGCACGGAATCGTACTTCAGCATGTAGGCTAGGTAATCCGGTTCCAGCAGGTCGTTGATGGCAACGATTTCGATCTCGGGAAAATCATTTGCCACTGCACGAAATACCATACGGCCGATACGACCGAACCCATTGATACCAACTTTGATTGCCATGATTACTTCTCCTGTTTATTAATGATAATTTGTTCAGTTACAGTGCGGTCCTGAGCGCGTTTCGGTGCGGCCTTTTTTTAGCCGATAACTTTCTTTACCGTTGCAACCACATTGCTGACGGTGAAACCAAAGTGTTTGAACAATTCGGGTGCCGGGGCGGATTCGCCGAAGCAATCCATGCCGATCACGGCGCCTTCCAGTCCCACATACTTGTACCAGAAGCCGGTCACGCCAGCCTCGACAGCAACGCGCTTGACACCATTGGGCAACACGCTGTCCTTGTAAGCCTGATCCTGACGGTCGAACACGGTGGTCGATGGCATGGATACCACGCGCACTTTGACGCCTTCTTCTGCCAGCGCAGCCTGTGCCTTCATGGCCAGGTCGACTTCGGAGCCGGTGGCAATGATAACGGCCTGCGGTTTGCCGCCTGCCGCTTCCGACAGTATATAACCGCCCTTGCGAATGTTTTCGATTTGCTTCGCATCGCGCTTCTGGAATGCCAGATTCTGGCGGCTGAAGATCAGTGATGTCGGACCGGTTGTGCGCTCGACTGCACACACCCAGGACACGATGGATTCCACGGTATCACATGGACGCCAGGTATCCATGTTCGGGATATAGCGCAGGGTCGTGGTCTGCTCCACGGGCTGGTGCGTCGGGCCGTCTTCGCCGAGTCCGATGGAGTCGTGCGTATAAACGAAAATGACGCGCTGCTTCATCAGCGCCGACATGCGCAATGCATTACGCGCATATTCCGAGAACATCAGGAATGTGCCGCCAAATGGCAACAGACCGCCATGCAGCGCCATGCCGTTCATGATGTGTGACATGCCGAATTCGCGCACGCCATAGGAGATGTAATTGCCGGGTTTCTTGCCGGAGACATGGTGTGCGCCGGTCCAGTTGGTCAGGTTGGAGCCGGTCAGGTCGGCTGAGCCGCCCAGGAATTCCGGCAATGCCGGAACCAGTGCGTTGATCGCATTTTGCGACGCCTTGCGCGTGGCGATGGTCTCGGCTTTTTCGTTGATTTGCGCAATGGCTTTGGCCGCAAAGTCGGCCCAGTTGGCAGGCAGTTCGCCCTTCATGCGGCGCTCGAATTCTGCAGCCTCTTTCGGGAATGTCTTGCTGTATTCCGCAAACTTGTTGTTCCACAGTTTTTCCAGACCCTCGCCTTTGGTGCGCGCATCCCATGCTTCGTAAACATGCTGCGGGATTTCAAACGGCGGATATTTCCAGCCGATGTGCTCGCGCGTCGCGGCGACTTCGTCTGCACCCAGCGCAGCGCCGTGCACGTCATGCGTGCCTTCCTTGTTGGGTGAGCCCGCGCCGATAACGGTCTTGCAGCAGATCAGGGTCGGTTTGTCAGTCACTTTCTTGGCAGCTTCGATTGCCGCGTTGATCTCTTCCGGCACATGGCCCTGCACATCAGCAATCACATGCCAGCCGTAGGCTTCAAAACGTTTGGCCGTGTCATCGGTATACCAGCCGTCAATGTGACCATCGATGGAGATGTTGTTGTCGTCCCAGAAGGCGATCAATTTGCCCAGCCCCCATGTACCGGCCAGCGCACAGGCTTCGTGCGAGATGCCTTCCATCATGCAGCCGTCTCCCATGAACACATAGGTGTAGTGGTTGACGATATCGTGGCCGGGTTTGTTGAATTCATTGGCGAGCAGCTTTTCCGCCATCGCCATGCCGACGGCATTGGTGATGCCCTGGCCCAGCGGACCGGTCGTGGTCTCTACGCCGACGGTGTATCCGTATTCGGGATGGCCGGGTGTTTTGGAATGCATTTGACGGAAGCGCTTGATCTCTTCCATCGGCAGGTCGTAACCGCTCAGGTGCAGCAAGGCATAGATCAACATCGAACCGTGGCCGTTGGATTGCACGAAGCGATCGCGGTCAGCCCATTTGGGATTGGCCGGGTTGTGGCGCAGGTGATGATTCCACAATACCTCGGCAATTTCCGCCATGCCCATCGGCGCACCGGGATGTCCGGAGTTGGCTTGTTGCACGGCATCGACCGCCAGCATGCGAATCGCGCCGGTCGTATCATTGAATTTTGGGGGGGTAATATTGCGTGCCGCAGCCATTTTGCTGTCTCCTAGAATTGCTACTGAGGGATAACTGTCACTTATTCCTACGAAAGACGTCAATTATGCCTTATCGGCTTACCCTTGAGCAATAAGCGCAAATCCCCGGTAGTGGTTCAGTTTGAAAAATATGCCAAATAATTCCAAAAAACCTGTTGCATTACCCGAGCCAAATCCTGACATGCCGCTTGATGTTGGCATTAAATCATATGTTTTAGCACTTCGATCTGGTGGAATTGAAACTTTTGAGTCCTGCCAAGGAGGGAATGGTCATGCATTTATGGAGCCAACCATTAGGTTTCATGGCGGACTTTCAGAAGGATTTAAAGCTTTTGCAATAGCAAAAGAATGCGGACTGCCGGTTTTTAAATTACAGCTTTCATACACAGTTGATGGAGATTTTTTGATAGGCCCGTGGTGGGAAATGGTATTCGCCACCACGGATAATGTTTAGATTATTTACCCTGTGAATTTAAACGCGAACAGTGCTGACACAGTGGATGGCCTCCGGTACCTGAGGCCAAGTAGTGTCTTTCGATATTATTACCTTCGGTACATGTGCTGTTATTATGATGAACAGTAGTACCAGGCTTTGTTGAATGGAATGCGGCAACTTTAGGCATAACTTTCTCCCTATCTAGAATTTATGATTTGAATGCCCCCTATCCTTATTTTCACATCTATAACATATTGTTTTTATAAACTCGCAGAAGATTTTACCCTTAAATTTTCTTTTTGTAAGGCCCGCGTTTTTTGTGTTCTTCTTCCGGTATCAAATTCACAATATCAATAATGTCCCATACGTGATCGGTAACGCCCGCTGCCATTGCTGGGGTGATGCGCAGCGTGTTATGGATTTTGCAGAAGTTGTAGAACATGAAATACAGGCTAATTGCATGCATGTGGTTTTCCAGCTTTTTGCTAAATGCATTGGTCAGGCGGGTAAAGCGGCGCATATGCATCCGCATGGTCAGATTCTGGCGTTCTACAAAGCTTGTAGATATGTGCTTATCCTCTGGATTGCCTGTAATTACACTCTTTTCGCATCCAGTAAACTCAGCAGGACTATAACGGCGCGAATCGTTTTTCTGATGGCCTAGTGCGCCATACATCTTAACCAGTTGAGCAAAATCAATGTCAGCCCCAAATGCATCATCTACAGCATCAATATATGCTTTGTGTCCGTCTGATGTAAGCTGAATGCGGTTGGTAAGGCGGGATGCTAGATCGTGGATAAAGTCATAAGCTGATTCTGCACCCCGCGTGCCTACATGCCAGCATGGAACAAGCTTCGTTTCTGCGTCTATGGCCGTCCATGTATAAACGTCACCAAAGCCAAAAGTATCTTTCAATTCGTCGGGAACGTTCTTTTGCTTCATTCCTACAAAACTCCAGATTTCATCAACCTGAACATGCTTGAGATTAAGCCCCTGCATGGCCTCATCCTGGTACTTGGCACAGGCTTCTCCGGCGTCTGCCAGTAGCTTGAGGACGGTATTTTTACTTACACCAGTAACGCGGGTTGTGGCATTGATTCCCATTCCTTCACAAAGGACGGTAAGGATTTGGGCGCGTTTTTCATTGGATAGTTTGTTTGCCATTTTGCCACCTCAAGCGATATTTCATAATGAATATTATGCTTGAGTAAAATATAGAAGTCAAGAACTTAATGGAATTTTGTGTAACAGAACCCCTTCGCGCTTAAAAAAGCACAAATTGATTGAAATTTAACGATATTTATGTATAATTCGGAACAGGTTGATAGTCATATCAACCTGTACGAATAAGCGGTCAATTACATTAAATCGGTAAGCGCCGCGAGTTTTACCACTCTCAATTCAATGAGGGGATTCTCTGGCTGGCATGCTATTGCCATCTTGAACTCCTTTAAATACGTGCCTTCCAGACACTAGTTGAGAACTGAAAGCCCTTTGCTACCGCCAGTAGCGAGGGCTTTCCCCATTTATGGTCACGACTTCGACCATTTCCCATTATCATTTTTATATCTACCTTGTTCTTTTCCACGTTGCAGATTTGCGTAAACAGTAGAGAACCCAAAAGGAAGGGCTGTTTGTATGCTAATAGCCTCTTGAATTTCTTTAACTGACAAAGACTTATTCTCAATAACAGTATCAATTGCTGCCATACAACTGCCTTTTGCAGATTTTCCAGACGGGGTTTTTTCTGCTTCCGTTTTCTCTACCTGATCTGCGCTAAGCCCTGCACTAGCCATAATAGTTCTGTACTGATTTATCTTTGTGGTAAGTTGAATAAGATCATCAGCCAATTCCTTTTTATCAGCTTCCAATTTAGGCAACTTGGCAGCTGCCGCTTTTGCGGCCTGCAAAAGAATTTCATCATTTTTATCCATGGTAAATAATCCAATGACATTATGTAAGAAACGAAGCGATTCTATTCCATTACATTATTCCACGCAACAACTATTTCATCATTTCAAATAAAAAACCCGCCGAAGCGGGTTATTGTGTGGGTAGTTTCTCAGTTTGATGGCTATTCTTTCCAGCGGGCTTGTGCTGCCTTCTTTGCTATCTCCGACCGTTGTTCAGGTGTTAATGCATCGGCTCTGGCTTTACCTCCGACCTTACCGCCTTTTGAGCTATTGGCCTTGCGCCCTTCTAACGGTTTTGGTGGCTCAGCCTCACCCGTAGCCTGCTGAACAACATTAAAGGCAATTTGGCTGAAGTCTCTTCGCTTAGTTGGTTTCGCTGTCATGCGGGTAAGATAGCATAGGCCGGGCAGTAGTTCTATGGCTGGCAATTTCAAACTGAACCACTACCAAATCCCCATGACCTTCAGGTTTTATTGCTATTGATTGTTATCTGAATTCTTTTTGTTGGGTTTTATTCCCAGTTGTTTGAGCTTTCGGTAAAGATGTGTGCGCTCAATGCCTATCTTTTCCGCGATGCGTGCGATATTTCCTCCTTCTTTCTGCATCTGGTAGTTGAAATACAGACTGTCGAAATGTTCGCGTGCTTCGCGAAGCGGCATATCCAGATGCAGCGAAACCTGGACGCTGTCTTTGTGTTCAACTTCCGCCGATCGTTCTTCCGCAACGGCTTTTTTGGGTTTCGGCACACCATGCTGAATGGCCTTGGCAACGGCACCCAGCAGTTTTTTCAAGGCAATGGGTTTTTCCAGAAAGTCCGTCGCGCCTATGCGTATGGCTTCCAGCGCGGTTTCGATCGTGCCATGACCGGACATCATGACGACCGGCATGGTCAACTGTTCCTGTGCAACCCACTCTTTCAGCAGCGCCATACCATCCATCTCCGGCATCCAGATATCCAGCAACACAAGATCAGGCGCGCGATGTTCACGGAAACTGCGTGCCTGCGCTGCATTTTCTGCAAGATGCACCCGATATCCCTCATCGAATAATATTTCGGAGAGCAATTCGCGAATGCCAACTTCGTCGTCCACTACCAGAATATCTTTTGTCGCCATCAAGTCACCTCAGCTTCTGTAACTGCCAAAGGCAAAACCACGCTCACGCATGTTCCGCCTGACAATCGATTTTCTATTACAATTTTTCCGCCGTGTTCTTCCACGATCTTCTTCACGATAGCCAAGCCAAGACCGGTTCCTTTCTGCTTGGTTGTCATGTATGGCTCAAATACCCTTCCCAGCAGTTGCTCCGGGATACCGCTGCCGTTGTCGCACACGTTCAGTTTCAGCGCCCCTTCCGCGGTATTCTCGGTGCCCAGCACGATCTGCGGGTTTTCTGTTTGTTGCAAGGCATCATGGGCATTTTGCAGCAGGTTGTGGATTACCTGGCGCAAGCGCGTTGCATCGCCGTTCAGCCATGTTTTTTGTGCATCGAGCCGCAACTCGATCGGACTGCTGTTGGCCTCGTACAGGCCCATTACCTCGCTCAGCAAATGATGCATATCCAGCGGCACCAGGCGAGCCATTGGTGCGCGTGCATAGTTGGCAAATTCCGTCACCATGTTTTTCATTGCCGCAACCTGGCTTACGATGGTCTGGGTGGCACGCTGCAATAACTGCACATCCTCATCGTCCAGTTTAGAGAGCAATTTGTGTTGCAAACGTTCCGCCGACAACTGAATTGGCGTAAGCGGGTTTTTGATTTCGTGTGCCAGGCGGCGTGCCACTTCTCCCCACGCGGCCTGGCGTTCGGCTTGCACCAGATGCGTGATATCGTCGAATACCACCACATAGCCTTTTTCTTCCGTTGTCGACAATTGCGTGCCGCGAAGCAGCAACATCTGGTCGCCTTCCTTACTTATTCGTCTCATTTGCCGTTGCCATTCGTATGGCGTGTCTTCGCTGAAGCCCTGCAACACAGTTTCAATGAAGGTGCGCAGCAATGGATGCTCAGCCGCAACTTCTGACAGCGTCCTTCCTGTCATTTCATGTAGTGATGTGCTCAATATCTGGTCAGCACTCGGATTTGAAGAACGCAGACAATGCTGTTCGTCTACCACCAGCACGCCGGAGGAAAGGTGGGCCAGCACGCTTTCCAGATATACCTTGGCGTTTTCAACCTGTAGTTGCTGCTGCTCTCCGGTGCGCTTCGCATCCGCGAGATATTTTGTCATCTGGTTGAACAATCCGGTCAATGCACCCAGTTCATCCCGGCTTTTCACCGGATAATTGCCGTTGAAATCACCTCTGGCAACGGCTTGCGTGCCTTCTGCCAGCGTTGCCAGCGGGGCGCTGAGTTGTTCGCTCAAATAGAACGCGACAGAACTGACACTCAGCAGCACGATCAGCAGGGATAACGTCAGTGTGACACCATATAACCGCTTTAGTCCGAGACGTGACAGGGACAGTTCCTGATAGTTGCGATACACCGCTTGTACAGTTTCTGCGTCTGCAGCCATTTGTCTGGGCACCGGCTGTATGAATTGCAGCGTTCTCCGCTCTTTCTTCCATCTTGCAGATTTCACCGGTATCAGCACGCGCAACGCCAGTTGTTCGTCCGGCATGGTTTCTATCATGCCGTAGCTGCCATTCTTCCATGCCTGTTTCAGCATTTCCTGCTTTGGCAGCTCAACCGGTTTGTTGCCTTTACCATTTGCAAAGGCCAGTAACTGTCCTTTGGCATCAAATATTGCGACATTCTGTGCACCACCCTCTTTGACCAGCCGTGCAAGAGTATTGTTGTGCCGCCGTACGTCCTGTTCCGCCAGGATCATGGCAACCAGGTGGCCTTTTTTACGTAACTCTTCCAGACCGCTTTCCAGTGAGTTGCGGCCCAGATTCAGGCTGCCTTCCAGTGCATTTTCAACACGTACATCAAACCATGATTCAATACTCTTGCTGAGAAACTGTACAGATACGGCATAAACCAGAATACCCGGCATGATCGCGATCACTGAAAAAATCATGACCAGTCGCGAGGTCAGCTTCGCGCCATATACTTTCTGTTTCAGTTTGACGCGCAGTTGCCATGCTTGCGAAACCAGCAACCCAGCCAGCGCCAGCGCCAGTAATCCGGTCATTACCAGCAACACATAATAGTTATGCGAGAACAATTCGGTATTGGCGCTGGCGCTGGACAGCAAATACAGGAGAGATGCCCCGACCAGGCCGCTGATGATGACCAGATATTTCATGGCAGCGTCACCGATTCTTCAGAATCCGGCTTGATGATCCAGCGATAGGATTCCGATTTCAGATCCCAGTCCTCATTGGTGAGTGCGTTCACTTGCAGCGGCTTGGGCAGTTGGGTTACATCCAGCCTCATGCGCGCTAAAGCCGAGCAGCACTCGCTGCCTTTTTTCAGCATCCGTGAAAAAAATCCTCCCCCTTCTTTATCCAGTAGTTCCAATGGCACGGGTGGAGCAGTCTGGTGCCCCAATACAAGCAACGCTTCCTTCAGTTCATAAAAACTTTGATAAAGCGAACCGCGTGTAATCCGGTATTGCTGGGTGAGTGCGTTGAATGAAAGTTTGGCTGTCTGCTCGTCAAGAGCAACATCAGTATCGAACCAGTACCAGCGCGAACGATTGATTGCGAGTTCGCTCACAAAATACAGCGTTACGCCTCGCTTCAGAGCCCTCTCTACCGTTGGCGACAATTGAATATCGAAATCAGCCGACAGTTGATAGCCTCCTTCGGTCAGGCGAGCTTCGGCCTTGCTGATCTTGATGCCTTCTGCAACAACAGGAGAGGCGCACAGCCACAAACCGGTCAATAAAATTGACCAGAAGAGGCTGTCAAGCTTGTTTGTGCAATAGCGCATAAAAGAACCCGTCATGTTCTTCGTTCGGCAACAATTGTCCGTCAATCATATCCGGTACGGATAATTCGACCCTCGCGGCATCATCGTGCTGATTGAGGAATGCTGCGATTACCTGCTGATTTTCACGCGCAAAGATGGAGCATGTCGCGTAGAGCAATTTACCATCTCCGGCCAGCAGCGACCACAGCGATTCCAGTATCTGGCGCTGTTGCACCGCAAAGCTTTCAATATCTTCCGGTCTGCGTAACCACTTGATGTCGGGATGGCGGCGCACCACGCCCGAGGCGGAGCAGGGCACATCAGCCAGAATTCGCTGGAACATTTTACCGTCCCACCAGTTTTCCGGTGTTGCCGCGTCTCCGCAAACCACTTTTGCATCCAGTTGCAGGCGTTGCAGGTTTTCGCGTACTCGCCCCAATCGCTGATCGTCCTTGTCCAGCGCAATCAGTTCGATGTCTGCCGATTCCAGTAAATGGGCAGTTTTTCCGCCCGGTGCTGCGCATGCATCCAGCACGCGCATACTATGGTGCACATCCAGCATCTTCGTCGCAAATTGTGCCCCGGCATCCTGCACCGACACCCAGCCCTCGCCGAATTTGGGCAAACGTTCTACCTGAACCGGTTTTTCAAGCATCAACGCGCCCGGCTCAACCATCCGTGCCGCTATCCCATGGGAAGTCAGCAATGCATGGTATTCGGATGTCGTGGTGTGCCTGGCATTGACGCGCAATGTCATCGGCGGATGCCGGTTTCCGGATTCCAGAATTGCATATGCAATTTCCCCATATTGTGCTTTGAGCACATCAATCCACCATTGCGGACAGGCATAGCGGCTTTCATCAGCTTGATCGGCAATTGCAAGCAACGCCGTCTGTCTGCGTAAAAAATTTCTTAAAACGGCGTTGGTCAATCCACTGGCTGAAGGATGGATCTTTTTGGCTGCATGTACCGCCTGATCGACGATGACATGCTGTCCGGCCCTGGTATGCAGCAACTGATAAAGTGCGACCAGTAACAGACCATACAATGATGAATCCTGCACAGGCCGCTGTAGCAAGTTATCCAGTATGCAGGTTAAGCGGGAGTAGTAACGTAATGTGCCATAACTCAAATCCTGCAATGCGCCTCTATCCTGTGCGGTGAGGTTGGACTGCCTGCGTAGTGTCTCGCTCAATACCTGAGTGAGATTTCGCCCGTCGCGGACGACCTTGTTTACGATTCTGGCTGCTTCCAGCTGGATGCGTTGCATTGTCAGCTTGTGCTGAAACGGTCGCCGATTTGAATGGGTAAACCCTGGACGAACTGCGCAACGGGTAATGCCTTTCCGCCGGGCTTCTGCAGGACTTCCAGCGCCAGCACGCCTTTGCCGCAGGCGACATGCATGCCATGCTTATCCATGGCAATGACTGTGCCGGGTCTGGCTTTTTCCCCTTCGGATAGATGGGCGCGGAATATTTTGATCGGGATTTCGCCGAAAGTCGTGCTTGCCACGGGAAAAGGAAAATATCCGCGTACCGCACGTTCCAGTTCAACAGCATCCCGATTCCAGTCCAGTTGCGCTTCTTGCTTGGTCAGCTTGGCAGCATAGCTTGCCTGTTGCGCTTCCTGTTTTTCAGGGACCAACTCGCCTTGTTCCATTTTTTTCAAGGCCTCAACAATCGCCTGGGCACCCAGACTGGCCAATTTGTCATGCAGGGTCTGCGCCGTATCTTCCGGAGCAATGGCGCATGTTTTTTTCAGCAACATGTTGCCGGTATCCAGGCCTTCATCCATTTGCATGATGGTGATACCAGTCTCAGCATCCCCTGCCAGAATGGCGCGTTGAATGGGCGCTGCGCCGCGCCAGCGTGGCAGCAATGAAGCATGGATGTTCAGGCATCCCTGACGCGGCATCTGCAGCACCGCTTTGGGCAGGATCAATCCGTATGCAGCAACCACCATCAGGTCTGCGTCAAGTTGTGCAATTGTCTGCTGTGCTTCTTCGCTTTTCAGCGATGCGGGTTGCAATAGCGGCAAACCATGTTGCAGAGCAAGTTGCTTTACGGGACTCGCAGTCAGCTGCATACCACGCCCCGACGGGCGATCCGGCTGGGTCAACACCGCAACGATCTGGTGTTCCTGCAGCAGTTCAGCCAATGCGCTGGCCGCAAACTGGGGTGTGCCTGCAAAAATGATTTTCACGAAAGCCGTCTTTTAAAGTGTCTCGCGCCGCTGCTTTTTCAGTTTGGCGAGGATTCGGGTTTGTTTGAGGTGCGAAAGACGCTCGACAAACACACGGCCAAGCAGATGGTCCATCTCATGCTGGATACAGACCGCCATAAGGCCTTCTGCCTGAAGCGTAAACGGCTTGCCGCGTTCATCCTGCGCTTGTACGGTGACAAACTCGGCCCGAGAAACTTTTTCATATATCCCGGGAACGGAAAGGCAGCCTTCCTCATTAACTTTTTCGCCCTGGCTATCCAACAATACAGGGTTGATGAATACCTTGAGATCATTGTGTGACTCTGAAATATCTATCACAATCAACTGGATATGGTTATCCACCTGGGTCGCAGCCAGGCCAATACCTGGAGCCGCATACATGGTTTCGGCCATGTCGCGCACCAGCTTGCGGATTCCCTGGTCGAAAATCTCGACCTTCCTGGCGACCTTGTGAAGCCGCTCGTCCGGATATTGCAGGATAGGAAGAATTGCCATAAAAGCTTGCCAACTGAAGAGACTAGATGCAGAATTTAAACCGCCGTGCAAACATCACACCGCATTTCGCTTACTTTGCTGGGGTTTTCCATGCGCAAGATTATATCGCTGATTTGTCTTCTGTTGCCCATCGCGGTTTATGCTGATGAGCTTCGGTTGCAGGAAAATGCGCCTGAACGATACGTCGTAGTCAAGGGCGATACGCTTTGGGACATCTCTGCCACATTTTTCAAGGATCCATGGAAGTGGCCGCAAATCTGGGGTTATAACAAGGACACGATTGCTGACCCGCACTGGATCTATCCGGGAGATGTGGTCTATCTTGACCCCAACACCCATACTTTGAGAGTGGGACCCCCTGAAAGCGCAGTCGTACCTGATGTATCAGAGAACAATGTTGCGTCAGATTCGGGCATCGTCAAACTAAAGCCAAGAGTGCGTGATGCCAGAGGAGCTGGCGAAGCTATTGAAATGATTTCTTTAAAGGACATTGGTCCTTTTCTGGCGCGCCCTCTGGTGGTTGAAGATGACGAACTGGAAAGTGCGCCCGAACTTGTTGGCACCTATGAGCAGCGGCAGCTTCTGGGTCCTAATGATGTTGCCTACGCGAAAAACATGCCCAGTGACCAGGGCGTAAGCTGGCAGCTATACCGTCCGGGTCAGACTTTTGAAGACCCTGATACCGGTGAAGTACTGGGACATGAAGTGGTGTATCTGGGCGATGCCACTGCTGAGGCGTTTGACACTCTTTCCACTTTAAGAATTACCCATGCAGTTCTCGAAATCCAGAAGGGTGATCGTTTTGCCCAGGCCGTTACAGGTTTTTCCACTAATTATCTGCCGCATGCACCCGACAAATTTATTTCTGCCAGGGTCATCTCCATCTATGGTGGCGTAGATCAGGCAGGTCAAAATGCCGTGATCACGCTGAACAAGGGAAGGCGAGATGGCCTCGAGAATGGCAATGTGCTGGCTTTGTTTCAAAAAGGCGAAGTCGTACGTAATCCGAACATTTTTCAGCGGAATTATGTATTGCCGGACGTTCGCTATGGTCTGGTGTTCGTCTTCCGGGTATTCGACAAAGTCTCATACGCGCTGGTAATGCAGACCCGCTTGCCAGTACAACTGCTGGATCGCGCCTCTTCTCCCGAATAGATAATGATGCTCGGCGCTTCGCTCGCGTCGTGGATTACCCTGAGCCAGATTCCAGGTCTGGGCAACGAAAGCTTGCGCCGCCTGTTGCAAGCTTTCGGTTCGCCTGAGGCAGTATTGCAGGCATCTTCGTCCTCCCTTTCGCATCATGTCAAACCCGGGGTCGCACATTCAATTTCAGAAGGCATCGACGAATCCTTGCTTGCCACAGTCGCTGCCTGGCTTGAAGACCCACTGAACCGTATCCTTTCCATTGCCGACAAGGAATATCCGCAATCCCTGCTAAATACCGCTGACCCCCCTTTGCTGCTTTATGTAAAAGGCCGGCTGGATTTGCTGAATTCGCCTGCATTGGCCATTGTCGGAAGCCGAAGTGCGACTGCCCAGGGAGCCCGTAACGCCCAGGCTTTCGCAAAAGCCGTTTCTGATGCCGGACTGTGCATCGTCAGCGGAATGGCACATGGTATTGATGCGGCAGCACATCTTGGCGGACTTGAAGGCTCCGGTTCCAGTATTGCTGTCGTTGGAACGGGGCTGGATAAGGTTTACCCGGCGGCCAACCGTGAACTGGCACATCGTCTTGCGCAATCCGGCACCATCGTTTCCGAGTTTTTTCTTGGCACCCCCCCGCTTGCATCCAATTTTCCCCGTCGCAACCGGATTATCAGCGGATTGAGCCTGGGGTGTCTGGTGGTTGAAGCATCACTCCGCAGCGGTTCGCTCATTACTGCGCGTATGGCACTGGAGCAGGGAAGGGAAGTGTTTGCCATCCCGGGCTCCATTCATTCGCCCCAATCCAAAGGTTGCCACGCGCTCCTCAAACAGGGTGCTAAACTGGTTGAAGGCGCACAGGATATTCTGGAAGAGCTGGGCTATCCCGGTAAAAGTACCGCTGCAAGCGCTTCCACCCCGGTTGAACACCCTCTTTTCAGGCATCTGGGCTTCGATCCGCTTGACGCAGAGACCCTCATGATCAGGTCCGGCTTGACGATAGCCGAGCTATCGGCCATCCTGTTGCAACTGGAACTCGACGGACATATTGCTTCTTTGCCCGGCGGGCTATATCAACGCATCACATAAAAATAATTTTTCATGTTCGACATATTGCTTTTTCTATTTGAAAGCTACTTCGATATAGGTAGCTATCCCGACCACGACAAACTCTCGGTCAAGCTGAGCGCAGCAGGTTTTGAAGAAGACGAAATCAATCAGGCACTGACATGGTTGTCAGGTTTGCAGCAGCTCACTCAGGCCGAATATCCGGAAAGCATTAATCACGGTGGTATTCGTTATTACACTGATTTTGAAGAGCAGCGCATCAGTCCTGAAGGCTTGCGTTTCCTCTCGTTCTGGGAGCACAACAAGGTCATTTCGCCCATCGAGCGTGAAATGATCATCGACCGCGCCCTGGCGTTGGGCCGTAAAAATTTATCCCTGGATAAACTCAAGCTCATTGTATTGATGGTCTTATGGAGTCAGCATGAGGAACTTGATCCGATGATCATTGAAGACTTGCTCACCCAGGTTGATGTAACGCAGGCACATTGACTATATGGCAACCAACCTTCTCATTGTCGAGTCTCCGGCCAAAGCCAAAACCCTGAAAAAATATCTGGGCAAGGACTTTGAAGTCCTCGCTTCGTACGGGCATGTGCGCGACCTGATTCCCAAAACAGGCGCGGTCGACCCCGACAACAATTTTGCCATGTTGTACGAAACCATTGCGCGTAATGCAAAACATGTGGATGAAATTGCCAAAGCTGCGGCTGCGGCTGATCACATCTACCTTGCGCCTGACCCGGACAGAGAGGGGGAGGCCATTGCATGGCATATTTCCGAATTACTCAAAGGGAAGCGCGCGCTCAAGGGCAAAAGCATGCAGCGTGTCGTGTTTAATGAAATCACACAATCCGCAGTGCAGGCTGCGGTGGCGCATCCGCGCAAAATTTCCATTCAACTGGTTAACGCGCAACAGGCGCGCCGTGCACTGGATTATCTGGTCGGTTTCAATCTGTCGCCGCTGTTATGGCGCAAGGTTCGTCCCGGATTGTCTGCCGGCCGCGTGCAAAGTCCGGCGCTGCGTCTTATTGTCGAACGCGAGCAGGAAATCGAGAAATTCAAGAGTCAGGAATACTGGTCGGTGCACCTGGACAGTCAGAAGAACGGCGTTCCGTTTACTTCAAAACTGTTTCAATTCCAGGGCAAAAAACTGGAACAGCTGAGTATTGGCAGTCAGGCGGAATATGACGCCATTCATGCAAAATTAAGTGATGCCAAGCTACCGCCCAAAGTGGTGCGCGTCGATAAAAAGGCCAAGCAGCGCAGTCCTGCCGCACCCTTCATTACATCCACATTGCAACAGGAAGCCGTGCGCAAATTGGGCATGACCTCCGAACGCACCATGCGTACCGCTCAATCGTTGTATGAAGGTATAGATATCGGCGGCCAGACGATCGGTCTGATCACTTATATGCGTACCGACTCGGTGAATCTGGCCAACGAGGCAGTGGCCGAGATTCGCAGCTATATCAGCGACAATTTTTCGGCCGAATATCTGCCTGGCAAGCAGCCCGTTTACAAAAGCCAAACCCAGAATGCGCAGGAAGCGCATGAGGCGATTCGCCCGACGTCCATCCAGCGCACACCGGACAGTTTGCGCGATTACCTCCACATAGACCAGATGCGTTTGTATGAAATGATCTGGAAACGCACACTGGCCAGCCAGATGACACCCGCACGTTTCGATACCGTGAGTGTCGACATCCGTTTAAGCAGCGACGATACCCTGTTTCGCGCTTCCGGCCAGACACTGGTCTTTCCCGGTTTTATCGGCGTATATATGGAAGGCGTGGATGATGCCGAAGAAGAAGACAGCGCCAAATTACCGCCGCTTGCTGAAGGCGACGTACTCACCGTCGACAAACTGTACGGTGAACAGCATTTTACCCAGCCGCCACCGCGCTTCTCGGAAGCCAGTCTGGTGAAGACGCTGGAGGAATACGGCATCGGCCGTCCTTCCACTTATGCCTCCATCATCTCTACATTGCAAGCCAGAGAATACGCAACGCTGGACAAAAAACGTTTTATGCCGACCGATGTCGGCCGCGTGGTCATCAAATTCCTCAATGAGCACTTCACTCGCTACGTCGATTACGGTTTTACCTCGAATCTCGAGAACGAACTGGATGAGATTTCTGAAGGAAAACGTGACTGGATTCCCGTACTGGATGAATTCTGGAAGGGCTTCCATAAGCTTATCGTTGAAAAGAAAGACGTCGATCGTCCTGGCACGGAAATTCTGGAGGAAGCCTGTCCGAAATGCGGCAAGCCCCTGTCCAAGCGGCTTGGCAGACGTGGCAACTTTATTGGCTGCACCGGTTATCCGGAATGCGATTACACGCGCAGTCTTGCCAGCGAAGAGGAATTGGGCGAAGCCCGGAAAGAGCTGGGCGTACATCCCGAAACCGGACAAGTTGTGCTGCTGTTGCGCGGACCCTATGGTCATTACGTGCAACTCGGAGAAGTGGAGGAAGGCGCCAAAACAAAACCAAAACGTGTCTCATGGCAGAAGGAAATGCCGCTGGAGAATGCTGACCTTGCCTCTGCGCTGAAACTGCTTTCACTCCCGCGTGAACTGGGTACACACCCCGAGACAGGCAAAAAAGTTCTCGTCAACATCGGCCGCTTCGGACCTTACATCAGTCATGACGCCAAATTCAAATCCATCCCGCGTACTGACAGTATTTTCGATATCGGCCTGGATCGTGCGGTAGAACTGCTTGCGCAGCCCAGTACAAGGGGAAGCACCGTGTTACGCACACTGGGCGAACATCCGGATGACAAAGCCCCTGTCGAGGTGTGCAATGGACGCTATGGCGCCTACGTGCGCCACGGCAAGATCAACGCCACCTTGCCCAGGGATTTAACACCGGAAGCAGTGACGTTTGAAGAGGCGCTGGAGTTGATCGCTGTGAAAGCTGCGAAGGGGGGGACAGGAAAGGCAAAATCCACACGGAAACCGGCTGCCAAAAAAGCGACGACCAGGAAGAAGACGGCCACCAAACCCAAGCCGACGGAAAAGAAAGCAACAACGAAAACTGCGGTCAAGAAAACCACCAAGAAGGCTACAACTAAAACGACCACCAAAAAAGTTGCCGCCAAACCAGTAGCGAAGAAACCGGCAGCAAAGAAGACCACCAAAAAATAAGCCCGGGGATTTTCTGTCCCCGGCTTATTCTGCAATCTTACACATCCAGATTCTTCACACCCAGTGCATTCTGCTCAATAAACGCCCTGCGTGGCTCAACCACGTCGCCCATTAATGTCGTGAATATTTCGTCCGCAGCAACGACGTCTTCGATACGCACTTTGAGCAAGATCCGGTTTTCCACATCCATGGTCGTTTCCCATAGCTGTTCCGGATTCATTTCGCCCAGTCCTTTGTAACGCTGGATGGCGACATTGCGCTTGGCGTCTTCCAGCAGCCATTCGATGGCCTGTTTGAAGCTGCTGACTCCGCGTTTACGTTCACCACGCATGGTGTAGGCAGTTGGGGAAATCAAACCCTCCAGCGCATTTGCTGTCTGGCGGATCTGGGCATAGTCACCACTCTGCAGGAATTCCTGATCCAGATAGCTCAGTGAATGGTTACCATGAAAAGTTTTTTCCAGACGCAGGCGTAATTCACTATTGACGTCAGTTTCAACTTCCGCCTTTATGATTCCGCCGCAAGCTTCTTCCAATAGCTTGGCGCTGTTTTTTGCCTGTGTTTCATCATCCAGAGACAAAGCAGGCAAGGCAAGCAGTGCATGGCTGGCTTCCGGTGCGATAAAAAGTGAAAGTCGTTCGATCACTGCTTCTGCAAGAAAATATTGCTTGGCAAGCTCACCCAATGCTTCACCTTGAATCGGTGTTGCATCAAGCGCCGGATAGAAAGCAGCACCATTTAATGCTGTGTTAAGCATGTAGTTCTTCAGTTCAAGTTCATCCTTGAGGTAGCGCTCATCGCGACCTTGTTTGATCTTGAACAGTGGCGGCTGAGCAATATAGATATGGCCGCGCTCAACCAACTCAGGCATCTGGCGGTAAAAGAACGTAAGCAGCAGCGTCCGGATATGCGCTCCATCCACATCGGCGTCAGTCATGATGATAATGCGGTGATAGCGCAATTTTTCGGCGTTGTATTCTTCCTTGCCAATCCCTGTTCCCAATACCGAAATCAGTGTAACGATTTCCTGTGAGGAAATAAGTTTTTCGAAGCGCGCGCGCTCTACATTCAGGATTTTTCCTTTAAGCGGCAGGATGGCCTGGAACTTACGGTCGCGGCCCTGTTTGGCAGAACCGCCGGCTGAATCACCCTCAACCAGATAAAGTTCGGACAGGGCGGGATCCTTTTCCTGGCAATCAGCCAGCTTGCCTGGTAAACCGACGCCATCCATGATGCCCTTGCGGCGCGTCAACTCACGTGCTTTACGGGCAGCGTCTCGTGCCCTGGCTGCATCGATGATTTTGTTGCAAATGATTTTGGCATCGACTGGGTTTTCCAGCAAAAAATCAGCCAGTTTTTGGGCTACTACTTCCTGAACGGCTGGTTGTACTTCGCTTGAAACGAGCTTGTCTTTGGTTTGTGAAGAGAATTTTGGGTCCGGCACTTTAACCGAGAGTACGCAGGTTAATCCTTCGCGCATGTCGTCGCCGGTTGTATCGACCTTGGCTTTCCTTGCCAATTCGTTATCTTCAATGTATTTGTTTATGACCCGGGTCATTGCCATGCGCAAACCAGTCATATGTGTTCCCCCATCCCTTTGTGGAATGTTGTTGGTAAAACACTGCACAACTTCGCTGTAGCTGTCGTTCCACTGCATGGCAACATCGACAACGATGTGGTCTTTTTCGCCCCTGGCTTCGAAACATGTTGAATGAAGCACAGACTTGCTCTTGTTCATGAATTCGACAAAGCCGCGTACGCCGCCGGAGTAAGCAAAATTCTCGCTTTTGCCGGTGCGTTGATCGATCAATTCGATCTTGACGCCATTATTCAGAAAAGATAATTCACGCAGACGCTTGGCCAGGATTTCATAATGAAATTCAACATTGCCAAAAATTTCCTTGTCAGCAAGGAAATGAACTTCTGTCCCTCGCTTCTGGCTTTCACCCAGTTCTCTCATGGGAGATACTTCAACGCCATCCTGTATTTCAACCAGACGGTCATGTACTACACCACGGTTGAATTCAAGGCCGTATTTTTTACCATCGCGAAAAGTCGTCAGCTTAAGCCATTCCGACAATCCATTTACGCAACTCACGCCCACCCCATGCAGACCGCCGGATACTTTATAGCTGTTCTGGTTGAATTTTCCGCCCGCATGCAGCACTGTCATCACAATTTCTGCCGCAGAGCGCTTGGGCTCATGCCTGTCATTAAACTTGATACCAATAGGAATGCCGCGCCCGTTATCACTTACGGAAATGGAATTGTCGCCATGAATAATGACTTTGATGTCATCACAGTGTCCTGCCAGCGATTCATCAATGGCGTTATCCACCACTTCAAATACCATGTGATGCAAACCTGTTCCATCTGATGTGTCCCCGATATACATTCCGGGACGTTTACGAACTGCTTCCAGGCCTTCGAGTTGTTGAATGCTTGATTCGTCGTATTTATCACTCATAAGTCTGTTTTGCTTTCTGTTTCACGTGGAATAAATCAAATGCGCATCGGCATGACGACATATTTGTAGTCAGTCTTTTCGGGAATAGTGATTAATAAACTGCTGTTTTGATCCCCAAAAGAAAAAGTAATTGTTTGAGTACCGATGTTATTTATTCCATCCAACAGATAATTCACATTAAAACCGATATCCAGTGGTTCTCCCTTGTAATCATTTTCAATATCTTCCTGGGCTTCTTCCTGTTCGCTGTTGCTGCTGATTATGCGCAGATTTTTTTCTGTCAAAAGCAGGCGAACGCCGCGGAATTTTTCATTCGACAGGATGGCCGCACGTTGCAGCGCTTGCAGAATGGTCAATCTATCCAGTGTGAGATGATTGGTATGAGTTGGAATGACGCGGTTGTAGTCCGGGAACTTGCCGTCGATTACCTTCGAGGTCAACACAATATCAGCAAAAGAAATACGGACCTGTTTTTCGGCCAGTTCCAGTTGTACTTTATCTTCAGTATCTGTCAATAATTTCAGCAACTCGTTGACGGTTTTACGGGAAAGAATGACCTCCTGTTTCTGGTGGGTTCCCTGCAGATCTTCACTAATGAAAGCCAGACGATGTCCGTCCGTCGCAATAAGTTTGATCGAAGAGCCATCAATCACCAGTAACACGCCATTCAGGTAATAACGAATATCCTGTTGAGCCATGGCATATTGCACGGAACTCAAAAGCCGGCGCAGAACGCCTTGTTCTATTGTAATTCTGGACGCGCCATCCAGCTGTTCGGAAAGCACCGGAAAATCCTGCGCCGGCAATGTTTGCAAACTGAAGCGGCTCTTGTTTGCTTTAACCAGTAGTTTGTTTTCCTGATCATCAAGTGAAACCGCGCTGTTCTCTGGAATCGCTCTGAGTATCTCCTGAAGTTTTTTCGCAGAAATAGTGATCGAGCTTTCTGCTCCATCAAACTTCTGTTTCAGCTGCGCTTCGATCTGTATTTCCAGGTCGGTTGTGACAAATCGAACATCGTTTTTGCTTTTGCTGATGAGTACGTTGGAAAGAATAGGCAGCGGTTGTTTGCGCTCTACGATGCCGACTACCGCCTGCAGGGGTTTTAAAAGTTCGTTTCTGTCAATTTGTTTGATGAACATATGTTTCTTTCTTTAAATACTTAACAATCATAATAATGGATGAGAAATCTGTTGATATTCTAATTTCTCATTATTTTTTAATCAGTTAATTAATAATTTTCCTGCTGAAAACTCCCCCTGAAAATCTGTATTATTTGTGTATAACTATTTCATGTTTCGTTAATCGTGCAGTCATTTACAATTTATACACAAGACATACATACTTAACCCCTTAATGTCTGGTTCAATAAATTGAAATCAGCATTCAAGGCAGAATCTGAATTTCTCAGGGATTCTATCGTCTTGCAAGCATGTAAAACGGTTGAATGATCCCGCCCCCCAAATGCATTTCCAATCTCAGGCAGACTCAATTGAGTCAGTTCGCGTGCCAGACACATGGCAATCTGGCGCGGTCTTGCGATGACACGCGTACGTTTTTTGGAGAGCAGATCCACGATCCTGATGCGGTAAAAGTCAGCAACGGTTTTCTGGATATTTTCTATGGAAACCTGTTTATTTTGCGCAGCAAGCAGATCTTTAAGCGCCTCTTTGGCGAGATCTATCGTTATTTGACGTTTATGAAACCGTGCGTAAGCCTCAATGCGGTTAAGTGCCCCCTCCAGTTCGCGAATATTTGAACGAACGTGCTTTGCAATAAAAAAAGCAACATCTTCGCTAATGGGTGAGCCATTTGCAGCTGATTTTTGCAAAAGAATGGCTACGCGCATCTCCAGCCCTGGAGGCTCAATAGCTACAGTCAATCCACAGGTAAAGCGGGAAGTAAGGCGTGGCTCGATACCGGTAATTTCCTTCGGGAAGGTATCACAAGTGATAACAACCTGTTTGTTGGTATCAATAAGGGAATTCAGCGTATAAAAGAACTCTTGTTGTGTGCCCGGCTTGTCGGCTATGAACTGGATATCATCTATCAGCAGCAAATCCAGAGAATTGTAAAACTGCTTGAATTCATCAAAATTTTTCGTTTGAAAAGCGCGGACGACACCGGAAATATAATTGGTTGCATGGATGTAACAAACCTTGGCCTGGGCGTTCTGCTTGCTGACCAGGTTGCCAATGGATTGCAGCAAGTGAGTTTTGCCCAAGCCGACTCCGCCATAAATAAATAACGGGTTGTAGGCAACACCAGGTGTTTCGGCAACCTGGATAGCTGCTGCATGAGCCAATTGATTGGCTTTACCGGTAACAAAAGTATCGAAGACCAGCGCAGGATTGAGTTTGTTTTGATTTCTGGTTGTTTTTACCGCCGGTGTTTGTTTTTTGTCTGGTATGGGTTCCGCAGCAACATGTTCGGCCGGCTTGGTGTTGCGCTTGTCAATTCGCAATTCAATCTGGGGTGGTTTTGCAAAAAACGGCAGAGCCCGTTTCGAAATCTCCGGCAGGAAGCGCTCCTGCACGATACGCAAGGTAAAACTGTTGGGTGCTGTCAGAACGAGTTTGTCTCCATCGATCTCAAAAATCAATGGCTTAATCCATGAATTGTATTGTTGTAGGGGCAGCCGCTCTTTGAAAAAATTCAAGCAGCTGCCGGACAAACTCGGGGCAGACATGTGGGAAAATGACCTCTTCATTGACGAAAACGCATTCTACAAGCTCTGTAAAAAGTTATCCACAGCATAATAAAGACTTGACAGGAGTTACATGAACGATTGTAATCGCGCGCTTTTCAAATAAAAGATATACCGGTCAGGAGATAGTATGAAACGCACATACCAACCATCTGTTACTAAAAGAAAACGTACTCACGGCTTTCTGGTTCGCATGAAAACCAAAGGGGGTCGTGCCACTATTGCTGCTCGTCGCGCCCGCGGCCGCGCCCGTCTTGCTGTGTGATATAAAAACGGTTTCAACTTTACCCCGGTGCTACAGGCTTTCGCGCCGGGAGGGGTTCTCCGGAATACTGCAACAAAAAGCACAAACCAGATCGTGGTTTGCTGTCTATAGCAAGAAAAATTCATCTGGACATGCGCGGTTGGGTATGTCGATCAGCAAACGGATTCTTCCCGCTGCAACACAGCGAAATGTTGTTAAGCGTATGATTAGAGAGAGTTTTCGTAAATATGCACGGAACGGAACAGCGCTTGATATGGTAATTCGTTTACGCAAACCCCTGGAAAAAAAAGACCTTGCAGCAGCAAGAATTACCCTGGATGAAATGCTAAAAACAACGCTGACGGCAAAATGAAAAAAGTATTATTGCTATTGGTTAGGGGCTATCAGCTTTTACTAAGCCCCATACTTCCTCAGTCATGTCGATTCGACCCTTCTTGTTCGCAGTATTCCATCGAGGCGATTTCCAGGCATGGCGCGCTTAAGGGAACTTGGTTGTCAATTAAACGTGTAATTCGTTGTAACCCCTGGAGTCCGGGCGGATACGATCCGGTTCCCTAATAAAAAATACAGGTGATAGTTTGATGGACATGCGGCGGTTGTTTCTATTTCTGATCTTTTCTTCTTCCCTCTTTCTGTTGTGGAGTGCCTGGGTTCGACAAAATCAGCCTGTTGCGCCTGTAGTTGAAACCGTTCCGGCAGATCCATCCATTCCTGTTGCGCCTGCAAGAACCCCGCCCACGACTGCGCCTGCCGTGTCCGCAACACCTGCGGCATCTGCCGAGGTCATGAAAGCACCTGCGAGCAAAAAAATTGTGGGCAAGAAAATTACCGTGCAAACAGACACCCTTGAAGTTGAACTCAGCACAGGCGGCGGCAACATCGAACACCTGGAGTTGTTGAAACACAAGGACACCAACGATCAAAACAAGCCATTCGTCCTGTTACAACAGCAGGGCGAGCACACCTATGTCGCTCAGTCCGGTCTGTTAGGCAAAGGGCTGCCAACCCATAATGCTGGATTCTCGGCATCGGCCACCGAATATCATCTGGCTGACGGCAAAGACACTTTGAAAGTCAGCTTGACGGCGCTTGATACCAAAGGCGCACGTGTTACCAAGACATACACATTCCATAGGGGCAGCTATCAGATTGATGTTGTTTATGATATTGAAAATACAGGAAAAACAGAATTGTTGCCCTCGGCCTATTTTCAATTTGTACGCGATTCCAACCCGATTGCCGGTTCCTCAAAATTTCTTCCAACATTCACCGGGCCTGCTGTTTACACCGAAGAGGATAAGTTCAGCAAAATCGAGTTTTCCGACATTGAGAAAAACAAAGTTAAGCTGCCTGAAAATCCGGACAATGGCTGGATCGGCATGCTGCAGCATTATTTTGTATCCGCCTGGTTGCCAGCAAACAAGGGACCGCGCGAGTTTTATACCAAGCAACTGGATACTGACAAATTCTCAGCCGGCGTGATCCTGCCTGTAGCCGGCATCGCGCCTGGACAGACAGGGCAAATAACCACCACCTTGTATGCCGGTCCGGCACAAACCAGGCTGGACAAAATCGCCCCCGGACTCGGGTTGACTGTGGATTACGGCTGGCTGACGGTCATCTCGATCCCGCTATTCTGGTTGATGTCCCATATCAACGACTGGGTAAACAACTGGGGGATAGCCATTATTCTGCTGACTGTGTTGATCAAATTGGCGTTTTTTCCGCTTTCCGCAACCAGTTACCGTTCCATGGCAAAAATGCGCCAGGTTGCTCCCAAGCTGGAGAAGATCAAAAAGCAGTATAGCGATGACCGGGAGCGGTTGAATAAAGCCATGATGGAGTTGTATAAGGTCGAAAAAATCAATCCGTTCGGCGGCTGCTTGCCTATGTTGATCCAGATACCGGTGTTTATCGCTTTGTACTGGACGATTCTGGCCAGCGTTGAACTGCGTCATGCGCCTTTCTTTGGCTGGATTCATGACCTTTCGGCAACCGATCCATACTATGTTTTGCCGCTCATCATGGGTATCAGCATGCTGGTGCAGACCAAACTCAACCCGGTGCCAGCAGATCCGATGCAAGCCAAGCTGATGAAGACCATGCCAATTATATTCAGTGTAATATTTTTCTTCTTTCCTGCCGGCCTGGTGTTGTATTCCGTTGTGAACAACATACTTTCCATTGCGCAGCAGTGGTACATCACCCGCAGCCTGGAGGCTGGTCGCAAAGGTGTCGCCAAGGCCTGACAATATTGCAGCGATCGCTACCGCCCCCGGACGCGGTAGCATCGGTGTAGTGCGGGTATCGGGGCAAGGGCTGGCTGCAATGGCCAGCGCTCTGACAGGACGCCAGCTAATCCCCAGAGTCGCTACGTACACCCCTTTCCTGACAGCTGACGGCACGATGCTGGATCAGGGTATTGCATTGTTTTTTCCCGCCCCGCATTCCTATACCGGAGAAGAAGTACTCGAGCTGCAAGGTCACGGCGGTCCTGCCGTACTGCAGTCTGTGCTGCAACGCTGCCTGGAACTGGGCGCGCGCCTTGCACATCCGGGAGAGTTCACCCAGCGCGCCTTTCTCAATGACAAGATGGACCTGGCGCAGGCCGAAAGCGTGGCCGACCTCATCGATGCCACGACTGAACAAGCAGCGCGCAGCGCCATACGCTCCTTGCAGGGCGAGTTTTCTGCCGCGATAAATGACACCGTTGCCCAGCTTATCGAGTTGCGTATGCTGGTAGAGGCAACCCTGGATTTTCCTGAAGAAGAGATCAGCGATACCGACCGTCAGCTCTGTGCCGGCAAGCTGACGGCTTTGCTGCAAAAAGTGGCGCACATCGAAGAATTGGCAAAACTGGGCAGCATCTTGCGCGAAGGGGCGCAGGTCGTGCTGGTGGGTGCGCCCAATGCCGGCAAATCCAGCCTGTTGAACCGCTTGGCCGGTGAGGATGTGGCGCTGGTGAGCGAAATACCGGGTACCACGCGCGATGCCATACGCCAGGCACTTCAAGTGAAAGGCGTACCGCTGCACCTGATCGATACCGCGGGGCTGCGGGAAACAGCAGATGAGGTGGAAAGGATGGGCATTGCCCGCACGCAACAGGCGCTAACACGGGCAGATGTCGTGCTGATCCTGCTGGATGAATCGCAGCCGCGTGCCGAGCCGGACGACAAGGCAATATTCGAACAATTGCCGGCCAAAGCTCCCCGGATATATCTGCATAACAAAATCGACCTGAGCGGCCACGCAGCGGGCGTCGAAATACGAAATGGAGAATGCCATCTTTACCTTTCAGCCAAAACAGGGGAGGGCATGGGACTGTTACAGGAAAAACTACTGGAAAACATAGGCTGGCATCAGGAAACAGGCATCTTTATGGCGCGTGCCCGGCATCTGGAGGCGCTTTCACTGGCAGGGCACCATCTGGAAGAAGCCCAACGGCAGCTGAACTACGCCGAACTGTTTGCCGAGGAGTTGCGGCAGGCACAAAATGCGCTCAGCAGCATTACAGGCGAGTTTTCTGCTGACGACTTGCTGGGTGAGATATTCAGCCGCTTCTGCATCGGGAAATAGTCCAAAAACCAGAATGTTTCACGTGAAACATTATTCTGCATTGGGAATCCACACCCGGAAATGTTTCACGTGAAACATCTTGCCGAGCAAAGTTATCGTCGCGAATAAGTTTTGAGTTATGATGCGCGTCCTCATTTTTGCAGGTGACGAATGCGCGACCTGAAACAATTCGATGTGATAGTGATTGGCGGGGGTCATGCCGGGACGGAAGCCGCGCTGGCCAGTGCCCGTGCAGGCTGCGCAACGCTTTTGCTTACCCACAACATCGAAACACTGGGCGTAATGTCCTGCAATCCTTCCATTGGCGGGATCGGGAAAGGTCATCTGGTCAAAGAAGTTGACGCTCTGGGTGGCGCCATGGCGGCTGCAACGGACGAGGGCGGCATCCAGTTTCGTATCCTGAATGCCTCCAAAGGCCCGGCGGTTCGCGCAACGCGCGCGCAAGCCGACCGTATCCTTTACAAACAAGCCATCCGCAAACGTCTGGAAAACCAGCCCAACCTTTTGCTCTTTCAGCAGACAGCCGAAAAACTGATTATTGAACAAGGGCGCGTTGTGGGTGTGCAGACACAGCTGGGGCAGAGTTACCGTGCCAAGACCGTTGTGCTGACAACAGGGACCTTCCTGGCTGGATTGGTCCATGTGGGCTTGACGAACTATCCGGCAGGACGCGCTGGCGATCCGTCGTCCGTGGGATTGGCGCAAAACCTGCGAGAACTGAATTTGCCGCTCGGGCGCCTGAAAACAGGAACGCCACCCCGGATCGACGGGCGCAGCATCGATTTTTCCGCTATGCAAAAACAGCTTGGCGATACACCGGTTCCGGTGTTCTCGTTTCTGGGGCGCGCTGAGCAGCATCCACAACAACTGCCGTGCTGGATCACCCAGACCAATGAGCGCACACACGAAATCATTCGTAATGGACTGGACGAATCGCCTTTGTTTACGGGCGTAATAGAGGGGGTGGGCCCACGCTACTGTCCGTCCATCGAAGACAAGATCACACGTTTCGCGGACAAGTCGTCGCACCAGATTTTCCTGGAGCCGGAAGGCCTGACCACACACGAGTTTTATCCCAACGGCATCTCAACCAGCCTTTCCTACAAAACCCAGTTGGCGCTGGTACGTTCGATCAGCGGACTGGAGAACGCGCATATCACGCGTCCCGGCTATGCCATCGAATACGATTATTTCGATCCGCGCGGACTGAAGCTTTCCCTGGAAAGCAAAACAATCGCCGGACTGTTTTTGGCCGGCCAGGTCAACGGCACGACGGGTTACGAAGAGGCTGCCGCCCAAGGGTTGCTGGCCGGCGTAAATGCAGCGTTGCAGGCCAAGGAACAAGAAGCCTGGTGTCCGCGCCGCGACGAAGCCTATCTGGGTGTGATGGTGGACGACCTGATCACGCGTGGTGTTTCAGAGCCATACCGCATGTTTACCAGTCGCGCGGAATATCGTTTGCAGTTGCGCGAAGATAATGCCGACATGCGCCTGACCGAGACCGGACGCAAACTGGGTCTGGTGGATGATGAGCGCTGGCAGGCCTTCGAAGCCAAACGCGAAAAAATTGCACGCGAACTGGAACGCCTGAAATCGACTTGGGTGAACCCGCGCATGCTGGATAAAACCGAAGCTGAGCGCGTACTGGGCAAAAATATCGAACGCGAATATTGCCTGTACGATTTATTGCGCCGCCCCGAGGTAAGTTATGAGGCTTTGATGACTTTGCCGGGTGCGCAGGCGGCGAATAAGCCTGAATTTACTGAAGAAGTAGAAATTCAAGTTAAATATCAAGGGTATATAGAGCGTCAAGCGGATGAAATTGCGCGTCAGGAAGGCCAGGAAACGACAAAATTGCCGGACAACATGGATTATTCGGTTGTGCACGGATTGTCTACCGAGGTTCGGCAAAAGTTGAATTTGCATCAACCACAGACGGTGGGGCAGGCTTCGCGTATTTCGGGCGTCACCCCGGCGGCGATTTCCCTGCTGCTGGTACATTTGAAGCGGGGCGCCAAACAAGAAAAAGCAGCATGAATCTGGAAGGACAGCTGGCGGCAGGCATTGCCCGGATGCAGTTGACGGTAACCCGGGAGCAACAGGCAAAGTTGCTGGAATATCTGGCGCTGCTGCATAAATGGAATGGCGTATACAACCTTACCGCCATCCGCCAGCCGGAACAGATGGTGGGCAATCACTTGCTGGATAGCCTTGCTGTGCTGCCGCACTTATGGCCACAACGCTGGCTGGATGTTGGGTGTGGCGGCGGATTGCCGGGGCTGGTGTTGGCAATAGTGCGGCCGGACTGGTCGTTTACGCTGCTGGACAGCAACAGCAAAAAAACCGGTTTCGTGCAGCAAGCGGTCATTGAGCTGGGATTGCACAACGTGGAAGTCCGCTGCGAACGCGTGGAGCAGTGGCAAACAAAGCAGAAGTTTGACGGGATCATCTCGCGTGCTTTTGCCGAAGTGGTCGACTTTGTTACGCAGACGCGGCATTTACTGGCAGACAGCGGTCGCTGGGCGGCCATGAAAGGCGAACCCGGACAGGAACTGGCGCGGCTTCCTGAAGATATTGTGGTGGAGAATGTGATTACGTTGCAGGTTCCCGGGTTGGAGGCTGCACGCAGTTTGGTCGTATTGGGAGTGAAAAAATGAGCAAAATATTGGCAATCACCAATCAAAAAGGCGGCGTGGGCAAAACCACGACCAGCGTCAATCTGGCGGCGAGCCTGGGTGCGGCATATCAGCGCGTGTTGCTGGTTGACCTGGATCCGCAAGGCAATGCAACCATGGGCAGCGGCATCGACAAATCCAGTCTGGAAGCGACCATCTACGATGTGTTGCTGGGCGAGAAGACAATTACCGAAGCGCGCATCAAGTCGGAATCATGCAAATACGACATCCTGCCTGCCAACCGCGAACTGGCTGGCGCCGAAATCGAACTGGTAGAGGTGGAAGGACGCGAAATGCGCCTGAAAGAAGAACTGCAACCGGTATTGCATGAATACGATTACATCCTGATCGACTGCCCGCCGGCACTGAACCTGCTGACACTGAACGGCTTGTGCGCAGCAAAATCGGTGATGATTCCCATGCAGTGCGAATATTACGCGCTGGAAGGTTTGAGCGACCTGGTCAATACCATCCGTAAAGTGCGCGCAAACCTGAATCCGGATATTGAAATCGAAGGTTTGCTGCGCACCATGTTCGATCCGCGCAATGCACTTGCGCAACAGGTTTCGGATCAATTGCAGCAGCACTTCGGCAATAAAGTTTATCGCACGGTGATTCCGCGCAACGTGCGGTTGGCGGAAGCGCCGAGTTTCGGCATTCCGGTGCTGTACCACGACAGCCAATCCAAGGGTACACAAGCCTATCTGGCACTGGCAGGCGAAATGCTCAACAACGCGACCGGGCAGGTTGCTGCGTAACGAATTTCAATAAAGGGAAAATCATGGCAAAACCGATGAGAGGACTGGGGCGCGGCCTGGACGCGTTGCTTTCCAGCAACGACACATCAAAACAGAATGACGTACTGCGCGACCTGAAGGTCGAACAACTGAGACCGGGTAAATATCAGCCGCGCAGCCGTATGGACGAAGCATCGCTGAATGAACTTGCCGCTTCGATCAAGGCACAGGGCGTGATGCAACCGATCCTGGTGCGCGAATTGGCCGATGGCGGCTATGAAATCATCGCCGGAGAACGCCGCTGGCGCGCGGCGCAATTGGCAGAACTGAAAATCGTGCCGGTCATCGTGCGCAGCGTGCCGGACAACGCGGCACTGGCCATGGCCCTGATCGAGAACATCCAGCGCGAAAACCTGAATCCGCTGGAAGAAGCCATCGGCATCCAGCGCCTGATCGACGAATTCCAGATGACGCACCAGGCTGCAGCCGACGCGGTCGGACGTTCGCGCAGTGCGGCAAGCAATCTGCTGCGACTGCTCAAGTTGCCACAGGCTGTGCAGGACATGCTGATGGAAGGCTCGCTGGACATGGGGCATGCCCGTGCCCTGCTGTCGCTGGAAGGTGCCCGGCAAGTGTTGCTGGCAAAAAAAATAGTTCTGGAGGGGCTTTCTGTACGCGAAGCCGAAAAACTGGCGCAACAGCAGGATGAACAGTCATCGCATAAGACTGCCGCCAGCAAACCTAAAAAAATAGACCGCGATACGGTGCAACTGCAGGAAGAAATAAGCGCGCAACTGGGTGCGATTGTGGAAATCAAATCCAACAAAAAAGGTGGGGGTAAACTGGTTATTGCCTATTCCAGCAACGATCACCTTGATGAGCTTCTCGATGGACTCAGAAAAGGACGCTGAATCGGGCAAAAACGCTAACGAAAACGCCGGACAGCGATTGACACCCCAGCTAAACGCCGCTATCATCCCGCCGCTTTTCAAGGCCGAAGTCCAAGAAGAACAACTGGCGCGAAGGGTGGTCGGGCTGCAAATCCTGATTACGCTGATCGTCTCAGGCGCAGCCTATGGCTGGTTAAGCTCGACACAATATGCGATAGCGGTTCTAGGGGGAGGGAGCGCAGCCGTTCTTAATGGAGCGTTGCTGGCTTGGAGACAAAACCGTGCAGCAATGCATTCAACCCATGACGCACATCAACAATTACGTCTTATGTATTTCTACGCTGCCGAGCGTTTTCTGGCGGTCGTGGGTTGGCTGGGCATTTGCCTGGCAATATTGAAATTATCGCCACTCGCTGTTCTGGGCGGCTTTGTATTGGGGCAAACGGTGCTGATAGTGGCCCGGTTGTTTTTAAAGTTTCACATCAAAATTGAAGATAGCGACTAGATCATGTCCAGCGAAGCGCATACCTCAGCGGAATATATTCACCACCACCTGCAAAATCTGACTTATGGTCGACTCGCTGACGGAACATGGGGCATCGCCCACAGCGCTGAAGAAGCCAAGGCAATGGGGTTCTGGGCTTTCAATGTCGATACACTTCTCGTCTCTCTGATTCTTGGCGCGGTGATCATGATCCTGTTTCGCGCTGTCGCCAAAAAAGCAGTCACCGGTACGCCGGGTGGCCTGCAGAATTTCTGCGAATGGTCCGTCGAATTCATTGACAACAGCGTGCGCGGTTCCTTTACCGCCAAGAACGACATGGTTGCGCCGCTGGCACTGACCATCTTCTTCTGGATATTCGGCATGAACCTCATGGATCTGATCCCCATCGACTGGGTTCCCGGTCTGATGGTCTGGTTAGGGGTTCCGTTCTTCAAGGTTGTTCCCTCCACCGATCCCAATGCAACATTCGGCATGGCCTTTGGCGTTTTTGCGCTGGTACTTTATTACAGTGTGAAGATGAAAGGTGTCGGCGGTTTTCTGGGTGAGCTGACCCTGCAGCCGTTTGGCAAGTTTGGCTTGCCGGTCAACCTGCTGCTGGAAGGCGTGAACCTGATCGCAAAACCGATCTCGCTGGCGCTGCGTCTGTTCGGCAACATGTATGCAGGCGAAATGATCTTCATCCTGATCGCGCTGATGGGCGGCGCATGGGCAGGTTTCTCGCTGGGCAACAGCATACTGTTCGGTTCGCAAATCCTGCTGTCTCTTGGCTGGGCGATTTTCCATATCCTGATCGTGACCTTGCAGGCGTTCATCTTCATGACGCTGACCGTGGTCTATCTGGACATGGCGCATCAGGAACATCACTAACTTTTTGCTTCATTAACCTTTACGTAAATACAAACATAGGAGAATCAGAAAATGGAAATGGCTAACGCACTGCTGTACATCGCTGGCGCTTTGATGATGGGTCTGGGCGCACTCGGCGCAGCCGTCGGTATTGGTATTCTGGGTGGTCGTTTCCTCGAAGGCGCTGCCCGTCAGCCGGAATTGATCCCGATGCTGCGTACCCAGTTCTTCGTGGTTATGGGCCTGGTCGATGCCGTTCCGATGATCGCCGTGGGTATCGCGATGTACGTTCTGTTCGCTGTGGTTGGTGGTTAATCCTCACAACGCGAAACGCATAACTTAAGAAAGGTAGCTTGCATGAATATCAATGCAACCCTCCTCGCCCAGCTGATCATGTTCGCACTGTTCGTGTGGTTCTGCATGAAGTTTGTCTGGACGCCTATCGTGGCAGCGCTGGATGCACGCAGGAAGCAGATCGCCGAAGGACTGGCAGATGCAGAACGCGCCAAGCAGGATCTTGAACTGGCCGCCAAACGCTCCGCAGAAATTCTGCGCGAAGCGAAAGAAAAAGCCGGCGAGATCGTGGCAGGCGGCGAAAAGCGCGCCAGCGAGATCATCGAAGATGCCAAGGCACAAGCCAAAGTCGAGGGCGAACGCATCATTACGGGTGCCAAGGCCGAGATCGACCAGGAAGTGTTCCGCGCCAAAGAGCAATTGCGTTCGCAGGTTTCCGCGATCGCACTGGCCGGCGCAGGCAAGATACTCGGTCGTGAAATCGATGCCAAGGCGCATAACGATCTGCTCGACAAACTCGTCGCGGAAATCTGAACGCCATGTCCGAAGCCATAACCACTGCTCGTCCCTATGCCCAGGCGGCATTTGACGAAGCGCAGAAACTGAATGCATTGCAGGCATGGTCGGAGATGCTGCTGTCACTGGCCGAAGCGATCAACCATCCGGAAATGATCGCAGTCGTCAGCAATCCGCGCGTTGCGAAAAAACAGATCGAAGGCCTGATGGAAGCGCTGCTTGGCAAAGGTGCCAGCAAACAGCAGCAAAACTTCCTGCGCATCCTGGCTGACAATCAGCGTTTGCTGCTGCTGCCCGAAATCGCCGCATTGTTCGAGACGCTGAAATCGGAAGCGGAAAAAACAATCAACGTGGTTGTGGATTCGGCATTCGAACTGTCTGCTGCGCAAAAAACCAAGATCGTCGATTCGCTCAAGAAACGCATGGGCCGCGAGATCAAACTGAGTTGCAAGGTAAACAAGGAAATACTGGGTGGTGTCGTGATTCGTGCCGGAGACAAGGTGATCGACGGTTCTGCACGCACCCGGCTAGGTGAAATGGCGAACGCGCTGACTTGATGGCAAAACCATAGTGGCCTGATGAAAGAATTATCAAGAATGAGGAAATCCAGATGAAGCTCAACCCTTCCGAAATTAGCAATTTGATCCGCAGTCGCATCGAGAATTTCGAAGCGCTGTCCCAGGCACGCACCGAAGGAACAGTGGTCAGTGTGACCGACGGTATTGTTCGTGTACATGGTTTGTCCGATGTGATGCAGGGCGAAATGCTGGAATTTCCCGGCAACACCTTTGGTCTGGCGCTGAACCTCGAGCGCGATTCCGTCGGCGCCGTTATTCTGGGTGAGTATGAACACATCACCGAAGGCGACACGGTCAAATGTACCGGCCGCATTCTGGAAGTGCCTGTCGGTCCCGAGTTGTGCGGCCGTGTAGTGAATGCACTGGGCCAGCCGATTGACGGCAAAGGTCCGATCAATGCCAAGATGACCGACAAGATCGAAAAAGTCGCGCCGGGCGTGATCGCACGTAAATCCGTTGACCAACCCGTGCAGACAGGTTTGAAATCCATCGACTCCATGGTGCCCATTGGCCGCGGCCAGCGCGAACTGATCATTGGCGACCGCCAGACCGGCAAGACCGCTGTTGCAGTTGACACCATCATCAACCAGAAGGGTCAGAACATGACCTGTATCTACGTTGCGGTCGGCCAGAAGGCTTCGACTGTTGCCAACGTAGTGCGCAAACTGGAAGAGCACGGCGCGATGGGATACACCATCATCGTGGCCGCAACCGCATCCGATTCCGCCGCGATGCAATTCCTGGCACCGTACGCCGGCTGCACCATGGGCGAATACTTCCGCGACCGTGGTGAAGATGCACTGATCGTTTATGACGACTTGACCAAGCAAGCCTGGGCTTATCGCCAGATTTCCCTGTTGCTGCGCCGTCCGCCCGGCCGTGAAGCTTACCCCGGCGACGTGTTCTATCTGCACTCCCGTCTGCTGGAACGCGCAGCCCGCGTAAACGCAGAGTACGTGGAAAAATTCACCGATGGCAAAATCAAGGGCAAGACCGGTTCGTTGACCGCGCTGCCCGTGATCGAAACACAAGCCGGCGACGTGTCCGCCTTCGTGCCGACCAACGTGATTTCCATTACCGATGGCCAGATCTTTCTTGAATCCGATCTGTTCAACGCCGGTATCCGTCCCGCGATCAACGCCGGTATTTCGGTGTCGCGCGTGGGTGGTTCGGCACAGACCAAGGTCATCAAGAAGCAGGGCGGCGGTGTGCGTCTGGCGCTGGCGCAATATCGCGAGCTGGCCGCATTTGCGCAGTTCGCTTCCGACCTGGACGAAGCAACCCGCAAACAGCTGGAACGCGGTCGCTTGGTGACGGAACTGATGAAGCAATTGCAATATTCGCCGCTGTCCGTTTCCAAAATGGCTGCAACCCTGTTTGCAGTGAACAATGGATATTTCGACGACATCGATATGCCCAAGGTATTGGCTTTTGAAACAGGCCTGCATACGCACCTGGTTTCGAAAAACAAGGAATTGATGGATGCGATCGAATCCACCAAGGAACTGTCCGCTGATAACGAGAAGAAGATGGTTGCTGCCATTGAGGCATTCAAGGCAACCGCGGTCTACTAAAAGCGGGAGCTAAATCATGGCAGGCAGCAAAGAGATTCGCACAAAGATCAAGAGCGTGGAAAATACGCGCAAGATCACGCGCGCGATGGAAATGGTCGCCGCAGCGAAAATGCGCAAGGCGCAGGAACGCATGCGTGCCGCACGTCCTTATGCAGAAAAAATCCGCAACGTCGCGGCGCACCTGTCGCGCGCCAACCCGGAATACAGGCACTCGTTCCTGGAAAAGCGCGACAACGTCAAGAACGTCGGCCTGATCATCGTCACATCCGACAAGGGTTTGTGCGGCGGCTTGAATACCAACCTGTTGCGCCTGGCGGTCGGCCGTATGAAAGACTGGGAAGGCGAAAACAAGGGCCTTCAGGTTTGCGCGATCGGCAACAAGGGCTTTGGCTTCATGAACCGTGTCGGTGCCAATGTCAAATCGCACCTGGTCGGCCTGGGCGACACGCCGCACATCGAAAAACTGATCGGCGCCGTCAAGATCATGCTGGATGCCTATGCAGCAGGCGAGATCGATGCCATCTATGTGAGCTACAACCACTTCATCAATACGATGAAACAGGAACCGCGTATCGAACAACTGTTGCCGCTTTCCGGCGAACAGATCGGCACGGCCTCCGGTAGCTGGGATTACATTTATGAGCCCGATGCAAAAGAAGTCATCGACGAATTGCTGGTGCGTTACATCGAATCCCTGGTGTATCAGGCAGTGGTAGAAAACATGGCATCCGAACAGAGTTCGCGCATGGTGGCAATGAAATCCGCCTCTGACAATGCGAAGAACGTTATTGCCGAACTCAAACTGGTTTACAACAAAGCACGTCAGGCAGCGATCACGAAAGAAATTTCCGAGATCGTTGGAGGTGCAGCGGCGGTTTAACGTAACGCTCGCGTAGCGAGCCTTTCGTCTCCTTCGCCCGCCAGCGGGAGAGGGTTGGGGAGAGGGAACAGGAATTAATTTAGATGGGGAATCTTAAAATGAATCAAGGAAAGATCGTTCAGTGTATTGGCGCAGTTGTTGACATCGAATTTCCGCACGATCAAATGCCGAAGGTTTACGAAGCATTGCAACTGGCTGAAGCAGGCGATTCGACTGCCGAAGCGGGACTGACCTTCGAAGTCGAGCAACAACTGGGAGATGGCGTAGTACGTACCATTGCGATGGGATCATCCGATGGCCTGCGCCGTGGCATGCTGGTTAACGCAACCGGCGCGGCGATTTCGATACCGGTCGGTACCGGCACACTCGGCCGCATCATGGACGTGCTGGGCCGCCCCATTGATGAAGTGGGCGATATCAAAAGCGATGAAAAGCGCCCCATTCACCAGGCTGCGCCGAAGTTCGATGAACTGTCCCCATCCGTCGACTTGCTGGAAACCGGCATCAAGGTGATCGACCTGCTGACGCCGCTGCCGCTCGGCGGGCGCGCGGCGATGTTCGGCGGCGCCGGCGTCGGCAAAACGGTCGTCATCACCGAGCTGATCAATAATATGGTCGGCCATTACCGCGGAGTCAGCGTTTTCTGCGGCATCGGCGAGCGTTGCCGCGAAGCCGAAGAGTTGTATCGTACGATGGACGAGGCCGGCGTGTTGCAGGATGCGGTGCTGGTGTTCGGCCAGATGAACGAGCCGCCCGGCGTGCGTTTCCGAGTCGGCCATGCTGCCCTTTCGGTGGCCGAGTACTTTCGGGACGAGGCGCGCCGAGACGTGCTGCTGCTGATCGATAACATCTTCCGCTTCATTCAGGCCGGTTCCGAAGTGTCCGGCCTGATGGGCCGGATTCCGTCGCGCGTCGGCTACCAGCCCACTTTGGCGACCGAATTGGCGGAACTGGAAGAACGCATCTGCAATTCGGCCGGCGGCAGCATGACCTCGATC
>JBNLBY010000015.1:0-36201 GCA_050303535.1 Sideroxydans sp.
CTTCAGCAAACTGACCGGCTTCAGCATGATTCAGCCCGGAAGTGAGAATACAGAACTCCTCCCCACCATAACGGAACACATAATCCCCCGCGCGTTGCGCGGTGCGCTTGAGTACATCTGCCACCTGCTCCAGTACATTATCGCCAAACAAGTGGCCATAATTATCGTTAAACAATTTAAAGTAATCGATGTCCAGCATAATGACCGTTAACGGGTATTTGCTGCGCTTGCAACGATTGATCTCGCCTACCATCACCTCTTTCAGATAACCGCGGTTATACACTTTGGTGAGTGGATCGATAATCGACATATGGGCCAAACGCTCGATATTGAGTTCATTGTGCCGCACCAGCCTCAGGGTGACATATCCCAAAGTCAGATAGGCGGTGAGCAACACGAAAGCGGAGTTTACGGTAAGCGGCTCGGGACGCAACAACACAGCAGAAATGAAACTCACCGCACCCACCACCATCCAGACGATGCGGCTGCGTTGCCCGACAATAGGAACAAAAACAACGGGAAATATCATCATCCATACTTCCTGGTGCAATCGTTCAGTACTGGTAAATGAACCGTACAGCATCAGGCACATGAACACCAGCGCGACCCAGTTGGAAAAGCGCAATGCTTCTTCGCTATCGTGCCGTATATGCCATTTCAGCAAGAGTGCAAACAGGCCGAAAGTAAACAACACCAGCCCATCGTCTGGTGTTGGAATAAACAGGTAATAGATCACCGACAGGGGTAACGAGACAATCGCCGCAATGCGCAAATACATATGCAGCACGGCAGCCCTGAAGCGGTGAACGGAATATCGGGTCATGCGTGAAACTCCCCGGAATCAACAGCAAACGGCAGACTACTCCTATGTTGCCTAATACGAAAGCCTTACATGTACAGACGGCATGACCGGTCAAATTACAAAAGGCTGCTTATCCAGCAACATACACCACAGTTTTATCCATGTTTCCCAATCATGCCCACCGGATGACGCTGTCACCCGGTCCGCAGGCAAACGTTCAGCCAACAGCATGCTTGCGCCACGATAGCGGTCTTCAGTGCCGTAGCCAAGATAAATGGACGGGAATTTGTCGGCATCCAGAGGACTACGCTGAATCTGTTCGAGCAGCATTCGCTCGTAATCCCGGCAGCCAATATCGCCAGCATGCCAATGGTTCAAACCACCGGCCGCCTCCACTTCGGCAATGATACCTCGCGTTCCCAGAAACGGGGCCAGCAGGAAAATGCCTTCGATCTCCGCAGTACGCTGTGTGACACAGATCATCGCTCCCGATCCACCGAGTGAAATACCCAACAGCCAGATGCGACGATAGCCCTTTGCACGAACCTGATCCAGCGTATGGTGTAGCACACGTTCGATATCGGTGCGCTCCAGGTACAAGTCGGCATGCGCATCCAGCGCCAGCACATCGACCGGCAGATTCCGCATGCGCAATTCGCGGATAAACCCGTTCTCCTTCAATTGCTGCGGCGTGTTTTTCGCACCCGGCAGCATCAGCAGCAGGATGCGTTCGCCCGTTACGCCAGAGGCGGTATCGTGGATAAAACCCGTTGGCAGTTGCATCATCGCGCAAGCGCTGCCGGTTTCTTTTTCAGATCGAAACCGGAGTAATACATATGCGCTTCACCACCAACTTTGGCCACGCGCAGCGTCTCTCCCTTGCCGCTGCCCACGCCGGCCATGACCAGTTCGTTCTGCGCCACCGGCAGAAATGCGGTACGGAACAGGAAGCCCGGCTTTTCGGCAAAGGTAAATTCGCCGACCAGCAAATCTCCCTCGCGCACCACACGGATATTCTCCGGCAATGGGCCTTCGTGCGGATTGACGAAGTCATACTCCCCGACATAGTCATTGAGATATTCCGGCAGCGGCTGCAGGTGCAGCTTTTCACCAACGAGCATGGATTCCCCGCCGCGATCGAGTACCAGCACATCGCGATCATCGATGCGATGCAGCGACAAGCTCATTTCCTTCATCTGGCTGTTCGCCACGGGAATGAATCCCAGCAGCCTCAAGCGCACGCCGAAACGGCCATCTTCGTGTTTCACCAGCTGGAATTTCCAGCCCATGATCTCGGCGATGAGGTCACCGGAGGAACCATCCACCTTGATCAGTCCGATCAGCGTTTCAAAATAACCGCTATAGGCCCTGATATCCGCTTCGCTGAGCGGTACGGTTTCCGCTTCGACGATTTTTTTCTCCGGCTGAACAATGCCGCTTTTGGCCTCCAGCGCCAGTTTCAGCGTCTCCGCCGCAACATCGCCCACCAGCGTCTGTGCCGTAGAGGAATTGGACAGCACCACCACGCCGAGCTTGTGTTCAGGCAGAACTGCCATCATGGTGTGATAGTTGAGTGTGGTGCCGCCGTGGCTCGCCACCGGGCCTGCACGCGGCACATCCACACCGCTCAACATCCAGCCCAGCCCCATCCTGAAATCAAAATCCAGTGGCACATTCAGGTTCTGCGGCTTGAACATCTCGCGCAGTGTTGCAGCCCTCACGATCTGCCTGCCGTCGTATTTGCCGTCAGCAAATACCATCTGCATGAAATGCGTCATATCGCTGGCACTGGAGATCAGCCCGCCGGAAGGCAGGTCGCGCAAAGGAAAGGCTTCTACTTCTTTACCCTTGCGATAGGCCTTGCCGGGAATGCGCGCAGCGAATTCAGAATGATTCATGCCCAGCGGCTGCAACAGGTGGCTGTTCATGAAACTGGCATAGCACTCGCCGCCCACCTCGCCGATGGCCGCCCCCAGCAGCGACACGCCGAGGTTGGAATAGGCGAACACCATGTTCGGTGGCCAGGCAGCATATTCATCCCTGATTGCCGTTACCTGGTCGGTGAACGGCTGCGGATGGCGTTCGCTCATGCCGCGTACCCAATTGCCGGGCAGACCGGAATGGTGATCCATGATGGTGCGCGGCGTAATGCCCCGCGTATCGCCAAAACGGCTCCTGATGGAGAATTCCGGCAGGTACTTCTGCAAGGGCTGATCGATATTCAGCCTGCCCCGTTCCGCCAGCTGCATGGCTGCCGTCGCCGTGAACACCTTGGCAATGGAACCAAGGTGGTACACCGTGTCCGGAGAGGCCTTTATGCCTGCCGCCTTGTCTTCGTAGCCGAAACCCTGCACCCATACCACCTGCTGGTCGTCGACCAGCGCAATGCTGAGCCCGGTAATATCGTCACTGGACATGCCCTGTTCGATCATCCATGAAATATATTGCTTGGTGTACGTATAATCGCCGCGGGCGATATCCGCCGGTTTTTGCGGCGGGGTACTGCAAGCACCCAGGATGGCCATTGAAAAAACGAGAATGATTCTTTGCAGCAACACAACAACTCCTTTGTTACAGATAACTTCGGAAAGGTGCCATTGTATAATGCCGGACAAATTACAATACCCGTTGTGTAACGATGCTTTTTCCCTGCCGTCACTGGAAACCGACACCCGCCATCAAGTTCTCCATTCTGGTTCTCACCAGTTGCATCCTCCTCACCTTGTGGCAGCCCGCATGGTGGCCGTGGACTGTCGCCATCGTCGTCGTCAACCATACCATTCTCACCATCGCCGGGCTCATCCCGCGCAGCACCCTGCTCGGCCCCAACATCACGCGCCTGCCGCCAGCCGCCGAAGAGCGCGGCGAAGTAGCGATCACCATAGACGACGGCCCCGACCCGGAGGTCACGCCGCAGGTACTGGATATCCTCGACCAATTCCAGGCCAAGGCCACGTTTTTCTGCATAGGCAAACATGCGGTACGTCATCCCGATTTGTGCCGCGAAATCGTACGGCGCGGTCATACCATTGAGAACCACAGCATGTCGCACAACTGGTACTTTTCCCTGCTCGGTCCCTGGGGCATCCACCGTGAAGTGAGCAATGCACAGACCGTCCTGGGGGAGATTGCAGGACAGAGGCCACGTTTTTTCCGCGCCACCGCAGGGCTGCGCAACCCCGAACTCGAACCTGTGCTCACACATTGCGGATTGCGCCTGTGCAGCTGGAGCAGGCGCGGCTTCGATACACGGGTGAAAGATGCCGATGCCGTTTTCAGAAGCCTGACGCATAACCTGAAAGGCGGCGACATCCTGCTGCTGCATGATGGCAGCGCTGCACGCACACCTCAGGGTAAACCGGTCATTCTCGACGTGCTGCCGCGCCTGCTGGACAATATCGCACAATCCAACCTGCATTCCGTCACCCTGCGTTCCGCCATCCCATGACAAACTTCCGCCGAACCCTGCTCGACCGTGCCGTCAGACCGTACCATTCCGCCGGGCTTTTCGCCTGGAAATTCGCACAGGGAAAATTGCGCGGCGACCCGGTCTTTTCCGGCCTGCTGGAGTACGGTCTCATCCCCGATGCCGGACGCCTGATCGATCTCGGTTGCGGTCAGGGGCTGCTCGCAGCCTGGTTGCTGGAAGCCCGTTCGATGTATGAATCCGGCGACTGGCCCAGGGAATGGCCCGCTGCACCAAAGATCGGAAACTTCTGGGGACTGGAACTCATGCCCAGGGACGTGGCCCGCGCGCGCGCCGCGCTCGGCAACCGTGCCCAGTTTGAGCAGGGCGACATCCGCAACGCGGATTTTGGCAAGGCCGATATCGCAATCATTCTCGATGTACTGCATTACATCAACTATGATGATCAGGAAGCAGTGTTGCGCCGCATCCATGCCGCACTACCAAAAGGTGGCACCTTCATCACACGCATCGGCGATGCAGCAGGCGGCCTATCATTCCGTTTCAGCAACTGGGTGGACCACGTCATTTTCTTCCTGCGCGGCCATGGCACCATTCCCATCCACTGTCGCACCACCACCGAATGGTTGGAAGTGCTGAAACGCTGCGGTTTCGAGGCGTCCTCGATGCCCATGCACGAAGGCACACCTTTTTGCAGCGTAATGCTGATCGCCAAGGCAATCTAAAACACACACCTCGCAATGATGGCTACTATGTAGCGCCCCCCAATAAGCGATAAAACCCAACATCGACCTGTCTGCGCTGCTCGGGGCGGCGTGCAGGAGAGGAAAAATTAAAAGCAAAAGAGGCATGGCGGGCTATGCTCGTCATGCAATTTCACGCGGCACAATATGGGTTGCCCCCCATGTGTTGGCAAATTTTAGGCGAGCGCGGGCCTGCGACTGGAATTTTGAGCGTTGTAGTAACGCACCCGCCGCTAGATTTTCAACAAAAGGGGCTGGTGATTACTTGCGAGTGCGACGCTTCTTTTTGTCTTTTTGGCTATAGGTTTCACGAAGAGCCCACAAGATAGCAGCGAGTTCCGCTACTAACTTGAGGATTTCGAGGACATCTTTGAATTCGTCCATGTGAACTCCAACGTATTGATGTGGAACACACTGCTTCAAGTTGAAATTTCCCTCCATATAAATACCTGCCAAGGCAGGCAACAAAAAAACCACCCTCGGGTGGTTTAAATTCCGCTAACAGAAATAAATTATTGCGAACGCCGTGTCAGGCGCACATGAAAAAAGCCCGCATCAGCAGTCTGAAAAAAGAAAAAGCGCCCCCGTTACCAGGATCGCCTCTTTTGTTATGGCTTGGGATTTCTCCCCAAGACTTATGACTTGGTTGGATTCTAGCGTATAGGGTTAAGGAGTCAAGGGTTGATATAGCGTGGGCACGAAGTGCCCACGCTGTGGTTTTAGGTTTTGACTTTCTCTTCCCCTGTGCGCCGCCGAGTAGCGCAGACTGGTCAGGGGATTTCGGCGAGGACTGTTTGAGCGCGTAGCGCGAGTTCCGCAGCCGCCTGACCAGTCGAGCAACGCAGGGTACCCACGAAGTGGGCGGCAAACCGGGGTCGCCATTTCTTTGGCTACTTTCTTTTGGCGAAGCAAAAGAAAGTAGCTTGCTGTCGGGCAACCCCCGACGGTTTTTGTATTTGATTTTATCGCTCAACGAAAATACAACGAGCATTCCCTCTCCCTAACCCTGATGGAACTACTAGCCATTCGACTAGGCTGCCAAACATCGTCAGCCAAGTCGCTGGTTATCTCCCAGAGGGAGAGAGGATAAATCCGACAACAACTTCCTCACCGGCGTCGGTATCGCTGCCCCCAACGCCTCCCCCACTTCCAACCAAACACTGCCGGGTTCTGCCACCCGCAACGGCTTGCGCGCCAGCTCAACTCTCAACGGCGTGATATGCAACCTGAAATGCGTAAACACATGCGTGAACGATTCCAGCCTCTCCCCGCCCCTCGCCTCCATCCCGCTGCGCAAGAACCAGTCCCGCGCCGCGCTCTCATCGTCGAACTGCGGCGGACACCACAGCCCGCCCCAGATGCCGCTGCCGGGGCGTTTCTCCAGCAGGATGTCGTTGCCATGCATAAGCAGCAGCATGACAGCATGTCGCTCGGGCACGGCTTTACGCGGACGCGAGGCGGGCAATTCGTTGATACGATCCGTCGCCAAGGCAGTGCAATCTGCCTGCACCGGACACAGCACGCACTTGGGCTTGCTGCGCGTGCAAATAGTGGCGCCCATGTCCATCAACGCCTGGGTGTAGGTGGCAACGTCACGTTGTGGCAACAATGCTTCTGCCTGTTGCCACAGTTGTTCTTCGACTTTTTTTTGGCTCCGGCCGCTTCGCTTAACATTCGCTTCGCTCATGTTAGCCTGCGCCGAAACTTCGTTTTCGCCCGCCTCTACTCCTATACCGCAATAGCGCGCCAGCACACGCTTGACATTGCCGTCGAGTATCGCGCGGCGTTCATGAAACGCGAGCGCGCAGATGGCGGCGGCGGTTGAATGGCCAATGCCGGGAAGTTCGACGATGTCTTCAAACTGACGAGGGAATTCGCCGCCAAATCGTTCGACGATGATCTGCGCAGCCTTGTGCAGGTTGCGGCCGCGTGCGTAGTAGCCGAGGCCGCTCCAATGCGTGAGCACCTGCTCTTCAGTTGCGGCTGCCAGTGCGGTGATGTCAGGGAAGGCAGCAACGAAACGTTGATAATAGGGAATGACAGTGACAACCTGCGTCTGCTGCAACATGATCTCGGACAGCCATACGCGGTAGGCAACCTGCCCCTGCCAGGGTAGATCGTGGCGGCCGTGGCGGCGCTGCCAGTTGATGAGGCGGGAGGAGAAGGAATTCAAAGTCTAACCGCAACAACACAGAGGCACTGAGAAAAACAAACGCGGACTGATGTTTTCTCTGAGTATCTCTCTTCGTCTCTGTGCCTTTGTAGTGATGGTTCCTATTTAAACAACCCTTTCAATCCCTTTTTCAGTTCCTCCTCCAGTTTGGACTTGGCTTTTTCCTTTGCCTTCTCTTTCAGCTCTTCTTTTTTCTCGTCGAGCTTCTGCTTTGCCACATCCCTGAGCAACTCCGCATAGTCCACCTTGATTTTGAGATTGTCGAAAGGCCCGCTTACATACACTGGCAGGGTACCGGTTCTGCCCTGCTCGGTCTTGGCAAGGATGACCTTGGCGTTGTAGTCCATGCGGTCGCGACCGATGTCGATGTCGCCTTTGCCGCCGATACGCAACACGGTGGATCTGACCGCGAGATCGTCGTTATGTGCCACACCTTTACGTATCTTGAAACTGGCCTTGAATTCGCTGAATTCGGTTTTTTCATCCTTGTTTACGCCCAGCGTTTCAACTTTGGTGTCTTTGCTCAGACTCTGTATTCCCTGCACCAGTTTGCTCAGGTTAATACCTATGATTGCACCGTCGGCAAGTTGCACTGCGGCTTTGCCGTTGAGTGCCTTCTTCAGGCTGCTGACGGTATTACCTTGTGTGGTGAGATCGAGCACAACGTTGCCCTTGCCTTCAACCACATCCAGCTCGGCGGCATCTTTCAGCAACGGCGCAATGTCGATACCGGTCAATTTTTCGCTGACGGTAAAGCTGGAGGTATTCGCGTTCACGGTCACTTTACCGCTGGCGCTGCCCTGATACAGCCTGGCGGAAAGCGGTTCGATCTTGATGATGCCGTCCCGGGCTTTCACATCCACGCGCAGTTGCGACACCTTGACATTCGCGGCCTTGAGCGAACCGACTTTCAAGCTGCCATCCAGGTTCAGGGTTTTCAGGGGTGACAGGTCGAATGGCTGCTCTGGTTCCGTTTTACGGGAGGGCGTCTCAGCACTGGCCGTTTTCTCGGGCAGATACGGGTCCGCATCGAACTTGTCGATGGATACGGCGTAACGGATCATCGGAACGTTGAAGTTCTTCACCGCAAACTTGGCCTTGATCTGGCTTTGCAACAAGCCGCCTTTCAGATTGCCTTCTACGTTTTGCCTGCCGAGATCGGCCTGCACACTGCCTTTCAGTTCGCTGTCGACATTCTTGCCCGGCAGTTTGTCGCCTTTGGCGTTGAGCGCCAGTTTGATCCCGGACAGGTTGAATTGTTGCGCTTCAATACTGCCGGTCAGCGGCGAGGTCAGCTTGAGTTTGAATGCCTGTTCTGTCTGTTTCACATCGGCATCCAGCGAAATCAGATCCACCTTGAACGCGCGCTCATTGCCTTCGATAGCCGGCAGCGCAAGCTTGGCGGTAATTTTCCCAATAGCGCCATCCAGCTTGGCATTCAATGCGATATGGCTACCGGTAAAATTGGCCTTGGTCAGGTTCAGTTCGGGTGCATCCAGCCTTGCGTCAAAACGATCCTTGCCTTTCATCCCGCTTGCTGCGAGTGCAAAGCGATTCAACGCGAACGCCTGTGCCGTCGGCTGCACGCTGGCGTCCCCTTCGGCTTTGACGGCCAGGTCGGTAATATCCAGCGCTTTGCCGTTGGCCTGCAGATCAAGCCCCTGAACCTGATACATATCCTTTCCCAGGTCAAAAGTGAGTGTGGTCTTGATCTGCGCGGATATGTCCAGTTCAGGCTTGCTGGATTGAATGTGCGCCGCAAAATCGATCCGTATTGGCCGGCCATTGGCAATTCGTCCGGTTTCAAGGCTCAGGTCCTTGACGCTATAACGCGCACCCGCAGATTTATCGTAGTAACTTAATTCCGCCTGCTTCAGCCGCACGGATGCAATATCGAATTGCATTGGCACACCAGTTTCCTGTGCAGGGGCTGGGGCTTGTGCAGGCGCAGCTTCCTTGTCCAGCAGGTCGTCAAGATTGGTTTTGCCGTTCTTGTATTTGATGAGTCGCGCCTTGACGCCACTAACGCTTACATCGTCCACCACAATCTGTTTTGCGAGCAAAGGGATCAGCTTCAGCGAAACGCTGGCACTCTCGACCGAGGCAAATTCCTTTTTACTCTGGAATTCAGACAGTGAGATTTTGCCGAGGCTGACGCCGATACTGGGAAAGAAATGCAGCTTGATATCGCCATCCAGCTTCAGGGTGCGCTGCTTGCTGTCTTTTACCGCCTTGATGATTTGCGGTTTGTAGTCGTTCGGATTAAAGGTCAGCGCGATAAACGCAAACACGCATGCGAACACGACCACGATGATGCCAATCGACCACAGACCATACTTGAGATATTTGTTCATATCGTCACCTGTCTAATGCCGTTACGCGAATTATAGACGAGTAGCTGCCCGCCAGTATGATCTGGAGGATCGGTATCAGAACGAAATGAGCAGTTTCAACCCCAGCGCATCCATGTTGGATTTGGGTTGATAGATCAACCAATACGCTCCCGGCGGATCTCCCGATTTGTTCGCCCTGACATTTGCTGACCGGCCAAAACGCCAACTATCGTAATAGGAGAGCAGGTCAATCCACTGACTGATGCGGTAGCCAAATTCCACATAGCCGCTGACCGCTCCCTCTGGTTTAAGCGCAGGATTGGTAGTGTAACCCATGCTTTTCAGATGAGCGTCTTCATTAGTAGAAACAGGATATTTGATCCCAAATTGCCCGTGGAATCCTGTATCGGCTCTTGATTTGACAACCCCGAGCCCCGCGCGCACATACAGGATGGAATAGTCTTCAATCTGGTTGCCATTATTACCTATGTCGCGGCTCCAGAAGTCAAGACCGATCCCGCCCAGAAAATCCAGCCCACCGGTGCGATAGAGCATCTGGCCCTCACTCGCAGCGCCCGCATAACCCGTTTTAGTGCTCACCGCTCCGTACGGTGCGGCCAAATAGAAAGTATCGTAATTGACCGTTCCTGCATAAATCTTGGCTCGCCACGCAAACAGCCATCCCTGCTCACCCTCTTGTGTCCAATTGACGAATATTGCCTCACGGGGACCAAGTTCCTTGGGCGTACCGCTGATGGATTCCGGATATTCAATCCAGCGATATCTTTCCACGCCCCGACCAATATCCCATTGTGCCTGCGCCGAATAACTGATCAACAAAATGGCAATCGACAGCATGATTCGCATAATCATTTTTTCCCTATCTGTACAGATTTGTCAGGCCATGGATTACTCAAATGTCGGGTAATGCAATCTTGTTGTCGCTACTGAATTGATAATCCTTGAAGATGTGCTCTGCGCTGAGGACTTGATAACTGCCATCCGCCGCCCTGCGAGTGGTGTCCTTGAGGCGGTAGGTATACTGGCCGCAGGTCCAGCATTTGTAGTTACGCATATGGGTACACAAGCAGGTCTTGTCGTATACCGCAATTTTTTTGGCATCCGGATGCAGCGCCACTTCGCGGTTATAGGAATCGATATAGTCACAATTCCCGTTGATGTCCAGCAGATAGCCGTAGGATTCGCAGCCGGGACGAATACCGGAACCGATGGAAGGGCTGTTCTTCAACATGCGCATAGGATAACCGGTAGGCGACGTGGCATTCACCTCAATGTCATTCTCGCTGGCCTTGAAATATTCCTGTTGCACATCAGCCGGCAGTCCGCATTCTTCCGCAACAGTGAAACGGGTCGCCACTTGTACCGCTGCCGCACCTTCTTCCAGATATGCAGTCGCATCACTGCCCGTGAAAATACCACCCGCCGGGATAACCGGAATGTCGAGCTTTTCATCACGCAGGTATTTGTGTATTTCATTGGTAATCGTGCGCAGGTCGTACTTCATCCAGTCGTCCAGCCCGAAGCCGAGGTGACCACCTGCCAGCGGCCCTTCCACCACGATGAAGTCGGGCAGGCGTCGGGTACGCGCGTTCTTGCGCAGGAACAATTGCAGCGCGCGCAGCGAAGAAACGATGATGCCCAGTTTGACGTCGCGAAAGCGCGGGTGGTCTTCGATCAATGCGAAGGAACCGAGATGCAGGCCTGCCGCCAGCGTGATGCCGTCAATACCGCCGGAAAGTGCTTCCCACAACCGTACCTTGAGTGTCTCCTTGGGCGCGTTCATGGTGAGCTTTTCCATGCAGTTGATAAAGATCATGCCGGGGCCGCGCTTGGCCTCCATGGTTTTGCTCACATGCAAACGCGTGGATTCGGCAATATGCCCGAGATCGAATTTCACATCCGATTTATCGGCGTTGTCGATGTTGTATTTATATTGCTTGAGCTTGGTCTTGATAAAATCAGTATCGTAACGACGATCCGATACGGTAGGTAGCATGGCATCCGAGATATGTCCAACACCGCCCAGACGGGCAGCCTCCAACGCCAATCTGGACGTGGAAATGTCCACGCCCATGCCGCCAATGATGATCGGCACAAGTTCCTGTTTGCCAAACATCAGGCGGAAATCGTCCACACGCTTCATTTTATCTCTCGCTCCATACAGGGGCATTTTACCCCAAAGCATCAGCCTGCCTTCGCAAATGCGACTGCGATGACATTCCCCTGACTAATGCAAATCCTTTTTATATAACCTTGGAATAACGCGCGTGCTCCTGTTTTGTGCGCAGGTATTTGTCAAAGATCATGCAAATGTTTCGAATCAGCATGCGCCCCTTGGGTGTCACGCTGATCCATTGCGGCGTAAGCTTGAGCAACCCTTCTTTTTCATATTCGACAAGCTCTTCCATTTCGGTCGCAAAGTACTGGTCAAAATCGATGTTGTACGCAGTATTGAATGACTCCTTCGACAATTCGAAGTGACACATCAATGCCTGAATAATGGCACGACGCACCAGATCGTCGGCATTCAGTTCCATACCGCGCATGATGGGCAGCTTATTGTTATCCAATGCGTTGTAATACGGTTCCAGTTCGCGGAAATTCTGGCTGTAGGTCGGACCGATTTTTCCGATGGAACTCACGCCGACCGCAATCAGGTCGCAATCCGAGTGCGTGGAATAACCCTGAAAATTACGGTGCAATCTGCCCTGGCGCTGCGCCACTGCCAGTTCGTCGTCTGGCTTGGCAAAGTGATCCATGCCAATATATACATAACCCGCATCGGTCAGCGTGTTCACTGCCAGCTTCAGGATATCGAGCTTGGTTTGCGGGGACGGAAGATCCTCTTCGTGAATGCGCCGCTGCGGCATGAACAGCGTAGGCAAATGCGCATAATTGTAAATTGACAGGCGGTCCGGATTGACGGCAATCACTTTGTCCAGCGTGGTCTTGATCCCTTCCAGCGTCTGTTTTGGCAAGCCATAGATAAGGTCGATGCTGACCGATTGAAAGCCGTTGGCGCGTGCCGCACGAATTACCTGCAAGGTTTCTTCTTCGCTTTGAATGCGATTCACCGCTTTCTGCACCGCCGGATCAAAATCCTGCACTCCGATGCTGATACGGTTGAATCCCAATTCGCCCAGAAGCGCGACAGTAGCATCGCTCACTTTGCGCGGATCGATTTCGATGGAATATTCTCCGTCTTTCACTAACTCGAAATGCTTGCTGATCGCACCCATCACTGCGCGCAATTCATCATCACTCAGGAACGTGGGCGTTCCACCACCAAAATGCAGTTGCTCCAGGCGCCGGGATTTGCCCAGCAATGCGGCCTGCATTTCAATTTCCTTGATGAGATAACCTACATATTGTTCAGCTTTGGCAAAATCCTTGGTAACCACTTTGTTGCAGGCACAGTAGAAACACAAGGTATTGCAAAACGGGATGTGGACATACAACGATAACGGGCGACTAACGCCCCCAATCTCGCGTTTGGCCATCCATTGAGCATAGGTTTCGGCATTAAACGCTTCGACAAAGCGGTCTGCAGTGGGATAGGAGGTATATCGGGGGCCGTTCTTGTCCAGACGGCGAATCAGGTCCAGATCGACCTCCAGTTGCGAACTGATTTCTTTATTGGCTGACATGACTTAACTATTTACTCTCTAATTCAGGTTTCAGAATGTGCCAGCATACCGCAAAATGCGCTTGATATTGGCTCAAAACCGTACATATTCCTTGAATTCCGCAATAACCACACAAGCAATAAGTGTAAGACGTTGCCAATAATCTACCCTTACGCATCGTCCATCCGGTCGATTTGAGAAAGAGCCAATTAAGACGAACGTCTTCTCATGTATACTGAAACTCGTACAGTTGCATTGAATATTTTCTTGAACTCCGAAGACCCCGATAAAGCACTAAAACACGCGAGCCAACCTGCCGCAGAGGGAATTGGTCCGCTTCCCTATCTGGTTGCCGCGTTGTCGTTTATGCCTGCTCTCGGTGTCATCACCGGCCCGATTGCGTTAATCTGGGGAATGGCAATGCTGAAACGTGGCGGAAAGCCCGTTGCCATAATTGGCGCGGCGGGATTTCTGAGCCAGTCCCTGTTTTTCAGCTTTCTGTTTCAAAAACTATTCTTCTAGCGAGCTTCTTTCGTACAGTACTATTCACTACTCATTGTTCAATAATTGCCAGGCCGAAACACTACACAGGATCAGGAGCGAACTGCCTGTGGGCGGATTCTGTAATTCAGGATTACCAGCAACAGTAAAAGAAGTGCTGCTCCGCCATTATGCAAAACAGCAAGCAGCAGGGGAAGTTGCAAAAAGACATTGGTAATGCCAATAGCGAGTTGCAGCACGAGTACGATCAGTAACCATCGCGCAGTCTTGCGTAAACTTTCTACTGCCAGGGCACAATACGCCGCCCAGGCGATCATCGCAGCTACGATGAAAGCAAAGACTCGGTGGACCCAATGGATCGCAGTCAGGGCATCGAGGGATAAATACTCACCGCTGGCAGTCATGCCCAAGTCGCGCCACAGAGTGAAGCCATTGGCAAAATCCATCGCAGGCATAAATTCGCCATTGCACATCGGAAAATCAGTGCAGGCCAGTGCGGCATAGTTGGTGCTGACCCATCCGCCGAGGCAGATTTGAACAAACAGCAAAGTAAGTGCCAGTATTGCAGGCATGCGAAAAGCCGATGTGGATCCCGACGGAGGTGGGTAGTCGCTTCGACGTGCGCCAAACCATGCCAATAATGCGAGCAACGCCATGCCCAACAACAAATGAGTCGTCACAATGACCGGTTTCAATAGCAATGTGACCGTCCATGCACCAAAAGCTCCTTGCAGACAAACGAAAACAAACAGCAAAGTCGGAAACACAGGTGAGAATTTCGATTCCGTGCGTTTCGATTGCAGCCATCTGCGCCAGGAAATTGCCATTAATGCCACAATAAGCACGCCGATGCCCATCGCCAGATAGCGATGGATCATTTCAATCCATGCCTTGACGACTGTTACCGGCCCCGTCGGCATGGCCGCTTCCGCAGCGCTGATGTCTGCGTGTGCCTGCACCGGGTTTGCCTGTCCATAGCAGCCGGGCCAATCCGGACATCCCAGGCCGGAATCCGTCAATCGGGTAAATGCCCCGAACATGATCAGGTCAAATACGAGAAATGTCGTAATCCATATCAGCTTGCGGTATTTGTCGAGATCGTTGGACACCCATACGGTAGCAAGGGGTAGCAAGGCAACGATCATGCCTGTAAGTGCTAATTGGATCAGCATGCTAGGTTTCCTTGGTTCTGATTATCTCCGACACTTCTCTGGCGCCTTTGTGTTTTAAAAACATGACATTAACTTTTATCTGTCCTGTAGCAGTCCTTCGAGCTGACGAACCAGCGCCTCCTCCTGTATGCGGCCAAGCTTAACCCCCCGCATCTCGCCCTCGCGATCAAGAATGATGGTAAATGGCAGACCCATCGCCGTGTTGCCGAGATCGGCCGTAATGCCGAAATCTCCAAAATTGCCGATCAGCAGCGGATAGGTAACCGGCGTGTGTTTCACAAATTCGCGTACTTTGCCAATCTCGTCGTTGGCGATGCCAACGAACTGAACACCGCGCGCCGCAAAGCGGGTTTGCAGTGACGAGAGCATCGGCATTTCATCCCGACAGGGAGCGCACCAGGTCGCCCAGTAATTGACGACAAGCACTTTGCCGCGCCATTGCTTGAGTGGCTGCATATGACCGTCGAGATCGGGCAGCACCGTTGCGTACAGCGCTTCCAGAGACTGTTTTTTCATCCGGGATGACGACAGGCTCTCACTCGGCTCACGTAGCAGGAGATAGGCGCCCACCGCCAGAACTACTATTACTATCAACAGCGACTGAAGGGCGAGCGGTACGCGTTTCATTTCTGACGTGGCCACATTGCTTTCAGGCACACGACCACGAACAGCAGGCCACCAATAATGGCAATCAATCCACCCAGACCCATCATGCCCATGCCGATCTTCTGCGGCAATGTCGTCAGCATCTGATCGGCACCGGCAACCTTGCGCTGCACGCCGTATCCACCCGACCAGGCAAGACCAGCCACGTGCATGAGTTGACCACCGCCATAGATGTACGGCTGCAACCGCGCCATGCGACCTTCAACTGCACGAAAGCCCAGCTGTGGCAGTAATGCATAAGTAAGTCCCATGAAGGCCAGCGTAACGCCGACGATGGAACCGTGGTAGTGGGCGGGAATGACAACATTGACACCACTGATCATGTAGCCGAGCACGCCCCCGGTGGCAAAGAGTACGAATGACGCAACAAAAGCCGATTTCGCCGGGTGTTCGACCGAAACCACGCGCCATAACCCCACCAGGGCCACCAGGATCAGCATACCCATGGCTGGATGGCCCCACTTCATGAGTGAAGCGAAGTAGATCATGTGCAGCGGCGAATCGGCCGCCCAGCCCAGGTAAATAACAGGCGCAGCAAGCAAAGGCAGTGCTGCTATGACGAATAACACGGACAACACGGATGGAGACACAACCGGCTTCGCGCCAAGATATTCGGCGAGCCACAGCCAGGCGACAGCCATCAACAGCGAATGCTGATATTGCAGCACATGCCCCCCGCCCCAGAACACCATCTCAAAGTAGATTTGCCCGGTACCGGTCGATACAGTAAGCCAGGACCATATGAAGGCAATCAGCGCAAAGGCGCCGGCGATGGCACCAATGAAAGCACCCAGTCTTAGCGGCTCGACAGTTAGCCGTGCCGGCCAGGTCGTCAGCAACGCGCGCACTATGGCAAGGCCAAAGCCAGCAGCGCACAACCATAAACTGGTGTAAAAAACGGGTTGCTGCAACATCGGAATGTAGTTGTTAAGCAGCGGTTTCGCATTGGGAAAAAATGGCGAGACAGTCATCAGCAGTGTGCCCGCTGCCGCCAGTGCGAAACCCATCCATCCCATCCAGGCCAGACCGACGCCGCCTGCGGCACTCCAGAGTACGGCGGCAAAAGCCATAAACCAGATGGCCACCGAAAGATCCACATGCACCACAAGTGCCGCCCGGAAAAACTCCTTAAGCGGAAAAACATCCTGAATACCCGGCGTGCGGGACAAAACCAGCAAAATGGCAAGAAGACCAGATCCGATCAGTGCCATGATTCCCAGCCACAGCCACGCCCTGGCAAGTTTCTTTGGATGTCCTTGAATAATTTCTATCATTATATTTCTCGATATCAAATAGGTGTCATATCCCGCACTGCCATATGACTTCGGTTTGAAGATGTGAGAGTGGGATCAGTTTGCAATGATTTTCGGGTAGTCTTTCGCCATGGCTTGCGGATCGTGCGGCCATGAAAACACTGCTTTCAGACGTCCTTTGGGGTCTACCAGAAAAACTGAAGATGTGTGATTCATGGTGTAACTATCCTTTACCTTTCCATCCTGGCGCTGGTAAAACACCCCGAGATTCTTGACCAGTGGCGCAAGCGCAGCATCGTTGCCTGTCGCACCGATAAAGGATGGATCAAAAAAAGTGACGAATTCTGTCAGTTGTGTCGGAGTATCGCGGGCAGCATCCACGGAAACAAAAATGACTTGAGGCAGAACCACACCTGCTTCCTGCAAGCGGCTGCGCATATCTTTCATGGCTGCAAGGCTTGTCAGGCAGACATCCGGACAGTGGGTATAGCCAAAGAACATCAATGACCAATGTCCAAGAAGATCGCCATTGGTAAACAGCGATCCAGTCCGGGTCAGGGAAAATGCAGGCAATGGCTGCTCATCATTGATCACCGTTGCCGAGAGCCGGCCCCCCTCCGGGGGCAAGGCGGGTGCCGGTCCGTTAAGCAACGTACGCACCACAAATGCACCGCCCGCAATACCAAGCAGCAACCCAAGCAGTATCAGCTTGCCCCAACTACCCTTGTTCATTGACTGGCCTTGGACGATTGTTCGTCAGGAACAGGCAGTCCCATCAGGTGAGCCCATTTGCGTGGATGCGACATCCCGAATGCCGGCGGCAATTGTTTGAATTGCTTGCCAGGCCGTTTGCCCTGTGGCGGGTATGTCGGGGAGGGCGGCTTGTTCAGATCTTCTTCTGAACGTTCACCGGTATAGGGCGCATAGCAGCCTTGCGCATATCCCTTGTCATCGCGTTTGACTTTTGGCCAGACCGCACCCGCACAGAACGAGTGGATGGCCATACAGCGCTTGCCATCGTCAAAACACAGATACAGCTCCCAATGATCGTTGGCCTCAACGACCACTTTCGTTCCGGCCGATGGCACATATTTCGTACCGCTAAGAAAATAGAGTCCCTTTTCGGTTTGTACAACAGTCAGCGCATTGCGCCATTCGTTGCGAACTTCGACCGGCTGCGCAGTCTGTGGCGGCGAAACAAGCACGACCGGACGCCTGGATTGCCACCAGGCAGTGTTGTAATAACGCTGTTCGCCAGCAAAATGGAAACCAAACCAGATGGCAAGCATGACGCCAATAACCGCGAGCGCCCACAAAATGGGCCCCCGGTCCAAACCTTTAGCTGAATCGTTCATTATTTGTGTCTTCCACGTGAATAGGGCACCTGCCGGTGCCCTATTTTATTGCATACTACCTGTTAACTACAGTTTTATCCCTTACGCGGGCTGTAGTTGTAAGGAGTCCAATCGGCAGACACCACAGGAGGAGTCGGCCAGTTGCCATGCGGTGGTGGCGAAGCGGTCGTCCATTCCAGGGATGCAGAACCCCATGGATTGTCAGATGCCTTCTCGCCATTGATCGCGCCAAGGAGCCAGTTCAGCAATGTAACTGTGAAACCGACGGCAATGATGATAGCCCCGATCGTCATGAGTTGCTGCTGATCCGCCATTCCCGGCACATCTTTCCACTGCTGCCAGTCATAGTAGCGACGCGACAGGCCGGTGCGTACACCCACGTCCATCATGGTCCAGAAGATGATGTTGGCGCCGATGAAGGTAAACCAGAAACCGATATGGCCCCAACGTTCGTTGGCCAAGCGTCCGGTAACCTTCGGGAACCAGTAATATACCCCAGAGAAGATCGCCATCGTGCCTGCAACCGCCATCACGTAGTGGAAGTGACCGACCACGTAATACGTTTCGGAAAGGTTGACCGTCAGTGAAGTGATCGCCAGCGGAATGCCGGTAAGTCCACCAACCAGGAACAGGAACGTCGTTCCCAGTGCATAGAGCATGGGCGTTTCGAAGGTGATCGATCCCTTGTAAAGCGTTCCTATCAGGCTGATGGTTATCAGGCCTACCGGCACGGAAATCAACAGCGTTGTCACCATCTGGCCGATACGCAGCCAATCCGGCATACCCGTAACATAAAGGTGGTGAATCCAGACTTCACCGGAAATGAAGACGATACCCCAGACTCCGCCATAAACCGCCACCTTGTAGTTGAAGACCGGGTTTTTGGCAAAAGTCGCGAAGATGTCCATCATCAGGCCCATGAACGGCAGGAAAATCACGTACACAGCCGGGTGCGAATAGAACCAGAACAGGTTCTGGTAAGTCAGTACGTCGCCACCCATGGTCGGATCGAAGAAGTGCGTACCCAGATACTTGTCGAAACTGAGCAGCAACACTGCTGTACCGAGCACCGGAACATATACCAACTGCATGGCAAAAGAGCCCAGGATGGTCCAGACAAAGAAGTTAAGCTGGTTCCAGCCCATGCCTTTGGCACGCATGTAGGTGATTGTCGTTACGAAATTGATCCCGGCGATAATCGACGCAAAACCGATCAGCAACACCGTGAATGTATAAAGTGCGGTGTTACCCGAGGTGAGAACCGCGTACGGCGGGTAACCAGTCCACAAAACATCGGGAGGATCAGGAACGACGAAAGTCAGCAAAGCCAGAATCACACCCATGAAGAACAGCCAGACCGAGAACGCGTTCAAACGCGGGAACGCCACGTCTTTGGCGCCAATCAACAGCGGAACGCCAAAGTTGGCGGCAAAACCCGTCAGCGCCGGTATCTGGAAGCCCAGAATCATGACTGCGCCATGGGCGTACAGCCAGACGTTGTACAACGTCGGATCATCGGTAATCGTGGGCCCAAGAGTCGTCAACTCTATGCGCATCAGCAACGCCATGATGCCGGCTACCACGAAAGCGGCAATCGACCCGATCAGGTACAGAATGCCCACTCGCTTGTGGTCAGTTGTAAAAATCCATTCTTTAAGACTCATGTTTCTTCCCCCCTCTTAAACTGGCTTATCTTGTCCAGGCGCCGCAGCCGAAACTGCTTCTCCTGACGGACTAACTTGGGCAGCAGCCTGTTTCAGCATGGCACCCTCCTGTTCGTACCAAGCGTTGTATTCTTCAGGCGGCATCGCAATAACTTGACCAGACATCATTGCATGTCCTGCACCACAGTATTCATTGCAGGTAACCACGTGCGTACCAACCTCTTTTGGATAGAACCAAAGGTAGGTAATACGGCCCGGCATCGAGTCTTCCTTAACCTTGAAATCAGGCATGTAGTGGTTGTGGATCACGTCACGGCTTGTCATACGCAACAACACAGGCTTGCCGGCCGGAACCCTCAACTCATTCTGGGTGGTCACGCCATTCGGATAGGTGTAATCCCAACTGTACATACCGGACTCGAGCCTGACTTCCAGCCGATCCGCAGGCACCGTACGCTGAACGTTCCACAACTGCCAGCCTCTGGCAGCAAGGAACAAGTCATCCGCCATGAAAACGAACATTGGGATGAGAAACCAGGCAAGAGCGCCACCGTGTGTCAGTTTGTATCCACCTGCCTCAACCCCAGGGCGACGACGATATTTCAGGATCAGCCAGGCGCACACTATCGCGAAAATCACGCCCATTATCGTTATGTCCTCCAGTACCACTGCCCAAAGGTTCTCCCATCCCTGAGCCGGATCGGAAATCGCCCCTCCATCCGTCGTTGGAATGTATTTCTCGGCCATAGCGGAACCCGCTGCGGCCATGGCGGCAAAACCCGCCCATAGTCTGCTGTACTTGTACTTATGCAACATGTGCCCTCCCTTTTTTTCGATAAACCAACACTCCAAAACCCATCAAAGCCAAACCAAACAGAAATGACCCGATCCCAATCAGCTGCGCATAGTCCGGTTCGTATTTGCCTGTAACGTAGTTGTAGCTGAAACAGGCCCCCGTCAGCAAATCAAACACTGCGACCGAATTCGAGATGCGATTCCAGTCGGCATCCGTCAACGCCAATTGCACATTCCTTGCGTCCAGACGTGTTCCATAGATGTAACGTGCCACGCGTCCCTCCGGTGTCAGGAATATAAGCGCGTTCGGATGTAAAAACGCTTTTGCTGCATCCGACCAGAAAAACCGATAACCAAACTCACCGGTAAATCCTTTGACATCCTTATCCTTAAGCACCGCATGACGCCAGCCTTTGCGCATTGACTCCGGCATCCCTATCTTGGCATCAAAATTTGCCGCCGACTGCGCCGAATCCTTGGCATCGAAAGATACCGTCAACACCCGGTAATCCTTGCCGAGACGGAAGCTGTCCACCTCGGGAAGTATCTTGATCAACTCCTTGTTCATGGTGGGACAGGAGCCGTCGCAGCCGTAATACGACAACAACAGGATTAACGGCTTGCCGAGCAGGTCACCAAGCGTAAAATCCTGCCCCTCGCTGTCAGTGAGTACCGTATCCGCGTGCAGTCGAGCACCCAGATAGCGAGCTTCATCTATCTGCGTAATCGCCGCGTCCACTGTAGTGGAACTCGGCGGCATGCTCACCGCGCAAGCAGGCATGGCGGAAGCCGCCAGAAGAAGCAGACTCACAAAACAACGAAGGGTCATATTGTCGTTACCAGAAATAAACCTGGGAAACGACAAAGAACCAGATGATATCCACGAAGTGCCAGTAAAGGCCTGCGGTACGCCAGAAGCCTACCGACAAGTTACCCTTCATGACCGGGATAAGTCCCGCGAGGAAAATACCAAGTCCGACCAGCACGTGCGAACCGTGCAAGCCTGTGATTGAGTAGAACACTGTACCAAACAGGTTGACCTGGATCGTAAAGCCCTGATGGATGAGATGTGACCACTCGTAGCCGGACATACTGAGGAAGGCCGCACCTAACAGAATCGTAATAAGCAGCCATGAAGTTGCGCCAGAACTGCTACCGGTTTTGACGTAATGCTCGACCTTATGGATGGTAAAGGACGATGTAACCAGTGTTATGGTCATGATGATTGGAATGAGCTTCGGCAACTCAACGCTGCCCGGCAATGGCCACATTGGTGCCTCCAGCCGCCCAAACCAATATGCAACAAAGCAGGACAGGAAGATCATGGCCTCGGCAAGGATGAACCATCCCATACAAGTGAACGAAAGACCTTCCCCTTCGTTCATGGCCTCGCTTGTCCAGCCAGCGATGCCACCGATGACCAGCGGCAGACCAATGCCGAGAGAAATGATCGCCGCCATTGGAAGCTCGTAGACAAACATAAGCATAAAGGAGCAACAAAGCGCCAAAATGCCAAAACTAAGAACAAATGGCCATGCGCTGGTACCCCAAGCATGGTCGTGGTGAACTGCTGCTGCATCGTAACTCATCTAACACCTCCCCTATAGGCTAGTTAATGTAACACTCGGTTTGCAACTCAGCGGTAATTTATCAGATATTTCTGATTCATTTAGACTCCGTTGTTCGTGAAAGGTAATTTCTTTAAATAGGTTATTTTTCTTCTAATTATTAAATTATTCATTCGATCGCCTTGTCGAGAAAAGCGAGCATACTGCGGCATTATGTCGCATATAATTCGCAGATGTCAATTCCACTGATAATAATAAAAGCCCGGTATCTCCTTGTTGGTATGTTGCTGACAGTAACCGGAGTTGCGATGGCTGACACGCTCAACCCTGAAACCACACCAGCAGTGGTATGCATGGGCTGTCACGGTGACGACGGCAATAGCCCAACACTTCCATCGCTGGCCGAACAGGTTCCGAAAATCGCCGGGCAGATGTCTGAGTACATCACTAAACAATTGCATGACTATAAATCCGGTCGGCGCAGAAACGGACAGATGTCGCCCCAGGCGCAAAACGTGGCTGACCTGGATATCGCCCGCATTGCTGCGTTTTTTGCCGCGCAGCGCATCAAGCCCAACATTGATCGCAACAAGGACAAAAACCTGCTTGCGCGTGGTAAAAATCTGTACCTGAAGGGCAGGGGCCGCCCGGCTCAAGTGACTGCATGTGTCGGTTGCCATCGGAGAAACGGGGATGGTCAACGCGATTGGCCGAAAACCTACAAGATTGCTCCGGCAATATTAGCGCCAGCCATCGGCGGTCAGCATGTCCGCTATGTGGTCAAGCAACTCAAGGCATTTCGGGATGGCGGCCGCACAAACGATCGCGGCCAGGTCATGTACAATGCCACTCGTCATCTTGACGATAGCGACATTGAGGCAGTCGCCGAATACATAACAACACTGTTTTATTGAATAACAGGCGGGAGTTTATAAAATGAGCAATAGTAAAAATATAAATAGCAGCTCAATGGGAGATAGCAGTATTTTGAATTCAGGAAAGCGACTGGCATCCTTTTTCTATCTGTGTAAGCCGCGAGTAAACAGCCTGATCGTGTTTACGGCCATGATAGGCATGTTAATGGCCGATCCGAGCATGGAATATCCGGCTCGCTTCTTCTTCGCTTCGCTGGGTATCGCCTTTGTAGCAGGCGCAGCAGCAGCAATCAATTGTCTGGTTGAACGTGTCAGCGATGCATTAATGACCCGGACGCAAGCCAGAGCCACGGCAAGCGGTTCCATTTCCACGGTCGAAACACTAACCATGGCAACACTGATTGGCAGCATTGGACTCTGGATTCTGCATACTCGAGTCAACGACCTTACAATGTGGCTGACGCTGGCAACATTCTTTGGTTACGCAATCATTTATACCGTTGTGTTGAAGCCTTCAACACCGATGAATATTGTCATTGGCGGCGCAGCCGGCGCGATGCCGCCCGTACTTGGCTGGGCGGCAATGACCAACACAGTCGGCATTGAGGCTTTCTCATTATTTCTGATCATCTTCCTGTGGACACCTCCGCACTTCTGGGCGCTTGCCTGCTACAAGCGCGAAGAATACGCTCGTGCCTCCCTGCCCATGCTGCCGGTAACTCACGGCGTGGAAGTTACCTGCCGTCATATCCTTGTCTATACCGTTTTACTGATCCCGGCCACATTTATGCCTGTCTGGGTTGGCCTCAGTGGCATATGGTACAAGGCCGCAGTACTGGTATTGAATACCATATTTCTGAGTTATGCCGTCAGATTGAATCAGCACTATGACGATATCGTGTCACGAAAAATGTTCCGGTACTCCATCATCTATCTGACACTGTTGTTCACTGCTCTGGTTGTGGACCGGCTGTTGCGCCTCTGACTTTGGATATCCGCATCCGACGATACCCTGCCTGACTGGCACACCTGCACGAGGCGACACCCGTCTCGTCGCAGTTTATATCCGTCTCCGTCAGGCCGCCTGATATCTTTGCTCACCCAATAAGCAGTTCCATTCTTGCCATACCCTACTGGCATTGTCGGGATGACCGCTCGCAATGCGTAATTACTGAAGAAATGTTCGACAGATACGAATGAACGGAAAATATTGAGAAACTTCTGGAGCGGGTGAACGGGATCGAACCGTCGTCGTAAGCTTGGGAAGCTTCTGCTCTACCATTGAGCTACACCCGCTTGGTGTAAAATGTATTATAAATTCTAACACGAGCCTCAACTGTGATTACCGTCAGCATCAACGGCGAACAACGCCAATTCCAGCAATCTGTCAGTCTTGCCATGCTCATTGAAGAAATGGGGCTGTCCGGTAAGCGTATTGCGCTGGAACGCAACGGCGTGATCGTGCCACGCAGCACGTTTGCTACCCAATACCTGTCGCAAGACGACAAACTGGAAATCGTCGTTGCTGTTGGCGGCGGTTGAACCAACCATCAGGAACAATATATGAAAGATCAATTCGTTATTGCCGGCAAAAACTACACCTCGCGTCTGCTGGTCGGCACAGGCAAATACAAGGACTTCACCGAAACACGCGCTGCGCTGGATGCAAGTGGGGCCAAGATTGTCACGGTGGCGATCCGTCGCACCAATCTCGGCCAGAATGCCAACGAGCCAAACTTGCTCGACTCGGTCCCGCCATCGATATTCACCTACCTGCCCAACACCGCAGGCTGCTACACCGCCGACGATGCGGTGCGCACGCTGCGCCTGGCGCGCGAACTGTTGGACGGACATTCACTGGTAAAACTCGAAGTACTGGGCGATCCACAATCGCTGTACCCGAATGTGGTTGAAACCATCGCCGCAGCAAAGACGCTGGTGGCGGAAGGCTTCCAGGTCATGGTGTACACCTCGGACGATCCCATCGTCGCCAAACAGCTGGAAGACATCGGCTGCGTCGCCATCATGCCGCTGGCATCGCTGATCGGCTCTGGCATGGGCATCCTCAACCCGTGGAACCTGCAGCTCATCATGGAGCGCGTGAAAGTGCCGGTGATCGTGGATGCAGGTGTGGGCACCGCTTCCGATGCCGCCATCGCCATGGAACTGGGCTGCGACGGCGTACTTATGAATACCGCCATCGCCGCCGCAAAGGATCCCGTGCTGATGGCTTCAGCCATGAAGAAAGGTGTGGAAGCCGGACGCGAAGCGTTCCTCGCCGGACGCATGCCAAAGAAACTTTATAGTGCAAGCCCGAGTTCGCCGACGGCAGGCATCATCTCTTCGACGCGTTCCTGAAAACACCCTCTCCCCTTCCCTCTCCAGCTAGCGGGAGAGTGTGCCCGACAGGGCAGGAGAGAGAAATGAACAACTACTCACCATGACCGACACTACCGATCTCAGCAAGAGACATATTCGCAGCTTTGTCCTCAGACAGGGCCGCGTTTCCGTCGCGCAACAGCGCGCCATCGACAATCTGCAGCCGCGCTACGGAATCCCCTACGCTGCCCGCCCGCTCGATCTCGCACAAATTTTCGGTCGCACCGCTCCGGTCATATTGGAAATCGGTTTCGGCATGGGCGACACGACCGCCAAGATCGCTCAAGCTCATCCAGAGAACGATTACCTCGCACTGGAAGTGCATACCCCCGGGGTGGGCAATTTGCTCAAACTGATCGACGCAGGAAATCTGGAGAATATCCGCATCATGCAGCATGACGCGGTTGAGGTATTGCGCGACATGATAGGTGCGAACACGCTGGACGGCGTGCACATCTTTTTTCCCGACCCCTGGCACAAGGCGCGCCACAACAAGCGCCGCCTGATCCAGTCGCCGTTCATCGCGCAACTTGTGCAGAAAATCAAGCCGGGCGGTTACATCCACGTCGCCACTGACTGGCAGGACTATGCTGAACAGGTGTTGCGTGTGCTGAGCGAGGAACCGCTGCTGGAAAACACGGCCGCCGACTATGCACCGCGCCCTGACTATCGACCGCTCACCAAGTTCGAGCAGCGCGGCCTAAAACTCGGCCATGGTGTGTGGGATCTAGTGTTCCGGCGCAAGGAAAATCCCTAACAGATCGTTGAGAAAGCGCTGTCCCTGCAGTGTCGGTGCGATACGCTGCGGGTCCCGCATCAGCAAACCCCGCTTCTCCGCCTCCTCCAGTTCGCGCCGTATCGATAGCAGCGGCAGGTTGGTACGTTCCTGAAACAGCACGCTGTCGAATCCTTGGTTCAAACGCAACGCATTCATCATGAATTCGAACGCAATATCCTTGCCATCCACTTCGTGCTCTTCCTGCACTGGCGTACCTTGCGCCACCGCATCCATGTAAACCTGCGGCTGCTTGTTACGCATCTGGCGCAACACTTTGTCGTGAAAACTTAGCTTGCTGTGCGCACCTGCACCAATGCCGAGATAGTCGCCAAACTGCCAGTAGTTAAGGTTATGCCGCGATTGTCTTTTGGGCTGCGCAAATGCCGAAGTCTCGTAATGAACGTAGCCGCGCTTGGCCAGCAGCGCCTCGATGGCCTGCTGCATATCGCTGCTCGCATCATCGTCCGGCAACGATGGCGGCTGGTGCGCGAACAAGGTATTTGGCTCCAGCGTAAGGTGATAGCAGGAAAGATGTTGCGGCAGATATTGCAACGCTGTCTGTACATCCTGCAGCGCTTCGTCCCGCGTCTGTTGTGGCAGCGCATACATAAGGTCGAGATTGATATTGTCGAAATACCGCTGCGCAATCTCGATTGCGCGTTTTGCCTCATTAGCCGTGTGGATGCGCCCCAGTGCCTGCAAATGCTTGTCGTTGAAACTCTGGATACCAAGCGACAAGCGGTTCACCCCGGCGTCCCTGAACAGCGCGAACCTGTCCACTTCCACCGTGCCCGGATTCGCCTCCAGTGTAATCTCGGCATTGAGGTCCAGCGGCAACAGCATACGCACCTGGCGCAATATCTCCGCCACGGCCTCGCCGCTCAACAGGCTGGGCGTGCCGCCGCCAAAGAACACCGTATAAACCTTGCGCCCCCAGGTCAGCGGCAACGCCATCTCCAGATCGCGCACCAATGCAGCAATATATTCGCTTTCAGGAATGGTGCCGCGCATTTCGTGTGAATTGAAGTCGCAATACGGGCATTTGCGCACGCACCAGGGGATATGTATATATAAGGACAGCGGCGGCAGCGCCTGGAAATTGACCGCCTGCGACTTGATGCCGACGGGTTGCAGGGGATGGGCAGACATGACCGACCGTGTTGCACCCTAATGTTTGAGCTGCAGTTTTTCCAGCAGAACCTTGAGCGCCTTGGCACGGTGGCTGATCTGTGCCTTTTCGTCGGGCGTGAGTTCGGCGCTCATGCAACCCCGTTCGGGCAGCCAGAACATCGGATCGTAGCCGAAACCGCCATCACCACGTTCTTCGCGCGCGATCTCCCCCCACCATTCGCCTTCGGCGATGATGGGTTGCGGATCGTCGGCATGGCGCACCAGCACCAGTACACAATAATAGTGTGCACGACGATCCGTCACCCCTTGCATGTCCTGCAGCAGCTTGTCGTTGTTACGCTGATCCGCTTGCCGCCTCATTTCTTCTCGCGACAATTCAGAGGACAATGATTCGGCGGCACTGCGGCTGCTCCCGCAATCGGCTGGCTTCGCCAGTAACGTGTCGCAGCCGCGCTTGTCCCCCGCATAGCGTGCCGATTGCACGCCGGGCGCGCCGCCCAGTGCTTCGACACAAATGCCGGAATCATCGGCCAGCGCAGGCAGCCCGCTTTCGCGGCTGACGTGGCGCGCCTTGGCCAGCGCGTTTTCGACAAAGGTGCAATGCGGCTCCTCCGCCTCGGAAATGCCGAGTTGCGCCTGCGTAAGCACCTCTATACCGAGCGGTGCGAGCATCTTTTCGAACTCGCGCAGTTTGCCGGGATTGTTTGATGCGATAACGAGTTTGTTCATTGGTTCAGCGCACTTTGCTGCATCTGGACGAGTTGGGTAATGCCGTGTTTCGCCAGTTCAAGCAAGGTATCCATCTCCTCGCGCGAGAAGGGATGCCCTTCCGCCGTGCCTTGCACTTCGACGAAGTGGCCGCTGCCCAGCATCACCACGTTCATGTCAGTGTCGCACTCAGAATCTTCAAGATAATCGAGATCGAGCACGGGCGTGCCCTGGTAGATACCGACAGAGATGGCGGCAACTGCATCCTTGAGCGGATTATCTTTCACCTGCCCTTTTTGCATCAGGCTGCCGATCGCATCATGCAGCGCCACATAGGCGCCTGTAATGCTGGCCGTGCGTGTGCCGCCATCGGCCTGAATCACGTCGCAATCCAGCGTGATGGTACGCTCACCAAGTTTGGCCAGATCGACCACGGCGCGCAGGCTGCGCCCGATCAGCCTTTGAATCTCCTGTGTGCGCCCGGATTGCTTGCCCCTGGCCGCCTCACGGCCCATGCGTTCGCCTGTGGAACGCGGCAGCATGCCGTATTCCGCCGTCACCCAGCCTTCGCCGCTGCCTTTTTTGTGCGGTGGCACGCGCTCTTCCACGCTTGCAGTACAGATGACCTTGGTGTCGCCGCACTCAATGAGCACGGAACCTTCGGCATGCCTGGTGTAATGACGGGTAATACGGATAGCACGAAGCTGATCTGGCTTACGCTGACTGGGACGCATAACGGGGACCTCGGAAGAATTGGAAAACTGCAGGATTATAACGGACTTGCTCAGAAATTCTCGGGGGCGGGTTGCTCGTCCAGTATGATGCACACCGGTTTTTCGCTTTCATGCTCTTCCTCGCTGTCGCTTATACGCACTACTACAGCAGTAGTATTGTCGGCTCGCACCGCCTCACGTTGCACCGCCAGGCTGACCAACTCATTCAGCTTTTCCGGCACATCAGGAGCAGAGGACAGCTTCGCCATCTCCTCTTCTTCCAGCGGACTCCAGAAACCGTCGCTGCACAACAGTATCGTATCCCCCGATTGCATGACAACCGGTTGCGAAACATCAACATAGAACATATCTTCCACACCCCCCAGGCAGTTGGTGATTTTGTTACGGTCGGGATGCGTTTTCATCTCATCTGGCGTAATGATGCCCCAGTCTGCCCACTGCTGAACCACGGAATGATCATGCGTTACATCAGCCACAGCATCCTCGCGCATCAAATAGAAACGGGAATCTCCTGCATGTGCCCACCATATCTGGCCTTCCTGCACCAGTGCCGCCACGCAGGTGGTACCGGGACTCCCGCCCAATTCCTGTTCACGGGCATAAGTAAAGATGGCTTCATGTCCGGCGCGCATCGTAGCGCGCATGAATACTTCCGGCTCCTTCACACGTGTCTGTTCGAGACGGCTGAATGCCCGCATAAACGAATGGACAGCAATCTGTGCCGCCACTTCGCCATGCAAATGCCCGCCCATGCCGTCCGCCAATACCAGCAGTAATGCCTCGTTGGTATAGGCATATCCCACACGATCTTGATTGTATTTGCGGCCACCTATCTTACTGGCCTGATGGACGACAAACCTCATCATTTCCCTTGACTTATTATTTTTGCCCATGTTTGCGAACAGAAGCGATACTCAATCGTAATATAATGTGCCGCATTCAGTTGGTTTTTTTTCTTTTCCCCTGGAGTCCACCATGATTTACAGCATGACCGGTTTTGCCTCCGTCGCGACCGAACTGGAGGCCGGTTCGCTCACACTTGAACTGCGTTCGGTCAACCATCGCTACCTCGATCTGCAGCTGCGCATGCCGGACGAGTTGCGCAGCCAGGAGCCCGCCTTACGCGAAGCCATTGCCACACGGTTACGTCGGGGAAAAGTGGAATGCCGCATTAACCTAGCCTCACGCCAATCCCAGCGGGAAGCACCCCGGCTAAATCCTGACATGGTGCAACAGCTTGCATTATGGAGTTCACAGGTGCGTAAAGTTCTGTCCGAGGCACGCGAACTCAGTGTGGCTGATGTGTTGCACTGGAGCGGTGTACTTGAAAGCCCAACGCTCTCCGCAGAGACCCTGCAGGCAACTTTACACAATCTGTTGCAACAGGCATTGAAGGATTTCGCTGCCGCCCGCCAGCGCGAGGGCGAGAAGCTCAGAACATTCCTGCTTGAGCGCGTGACACAAATCGAATCCCTGCGCATCGCCGTTGCGCCGCGCGTCCCCGCTGCCATCGCCGCTTACGAAGCCAGGTTGCGCGCACGTCTGTTCGAAGCGCTGGGCAGCGAGGATGACGAGCGAGTGCGCCAGGAAATCACGATGTATGCCAGCAAGATCGATGTGGACGAAGAGCTTTCACGCCTTCAAAGCCATCTCGCTGAAGTAAAACGTGTACTCGACAAGGGTGGCGCCGTCGGCAAACGCCTTGACTTCCTGATGCAGGAACTGCACCGCGAAGCCAATACCCTGGGTTCCAAATCCGTGGATGCCGAAGTCTCACGTACGTCAATGGAAATCAAAATCCTCGTCGAACAGATGCGCGAACAGGTGCAGAATATAGAATAGCGGAACAGGAGAACATCATGTCCGGCAACCTTTTCATCATCAGCGCGCCTTCCGGCGCAGGCAAATCCAGCCTTGTCAGCGCGTTGCTCAATAGCAACAAGCAGATATCGTTATCTGTCTCTTACACGACCAGGGCTCCGCGACCAGGAGAAACGGACGGCAAGGAATATCACTTCGTCAGTCGGGACAAGTTCATGACCATGCTGCAGCAAGGGGATTTCCTTGAGAGTGCCGAGGTTTATGGCAACTTTTACGGCACTTCTCAGCCGTGGATAGAGAAGCAACTTGCTGCCGGCCACGACATCCTGCTGGAGATCGACTGGCAGGGCGCCGCGCAAGTGCGCAAACTGTTGCCGCACGCCATTTCCATCTTCATCCTGCCGCCGTCACTGGAAGCGCTTGAAATCCGCCTGAAAGGACGCGGACAGGACAGCGCAGAAGTGATCGCACGACGGCTGCATGCCGCCCAGGAGGACATCTCCCATGTGGCCGAGTTCGACTATGTTATTATCAACGACAGGCTGGACGAGGCTTTGCGGCAGCTGGATGCGGTGGTTATCGCCATCGGTCTGCGCCGAGACAGCCAGCTTTCACGTCACGCAACACTCATTAATCAATTGCAGAATTAGGAGCACATCATGGCACGTATCACCGTAGAAGATTGCATGCAACACATCCCGAACCGCTTTGAGCTTACGCTGGCAGCTGCCTATCGTGCGCGTCAGTTGGCCAACGGCGCTGGCTATCTGGTTGAAAACACCAAGGACAAAGCAACAGTTGTTGCACTGCGCGAAATCAGCGAAGGTAAAGTCGGCATTGAAATTCTGAATCGCGGCATGGCCTGATCGTATGCCGCCGGGATTTGCCGGCGGCTTTCCCGTCACATGTCCCATGTCGCATACCGATGCTGAAATACTCCTTCAAGAGTTATCCGCCTATCTGAAGCCCAAGGATGTGGCGCAGATCAAATCTGCGCTTGCTTTCAGCAGAAACGCACACAAAGGGCAATTACGCGAATCCGGCGAACCCTATATCTCTCATCCCATCGCAGTAGCCCGCATTCTTACTCCATTGCATCTTGATGCGCAGGCGATTACCGCCGCCTTGCTGCATGATGTCGCCGAAGACTCCGGCATCAGCATTGAGGTGCTCGCTGAAAAATTTGGCAAGCCCGTCGCCGAACTGGTGGATGGCCTAAGCAAACTGGACAAACTGAAATTTGACACCAAGGAAGACGCGCAAGCCGAGAACTTCCGCAAAATGCTGATGGCAATGGCGCGCGATGTACGTGTGATCCTCATCAAACTCGCCGACCGCCTGCACAACATGCGCACGCTAAGTTCGGTTTCCAGGGAAAAAAGCGAGCGTATTGCGCGCGAAACCGTCGATATTTACGCACCTATCGCCAACCGTCTAGGCCTTAACAATATTTATCAGGAACTGGAAGATCTCGGCTTCAAGTCCCTGCATCCAAACCGCTATGCAGTGCTGTCGAAGGCGTTAAAGGTGGCGCGCGGCAACCGGCGCGAAGTTGTAAGCAAGATACTGGAAGCGATTCGTCAGTGCCTGGAGGAAAATCATATCAAGGCAGAAGTACGTGGCCGCGAAAAACATTTATATGGTATCTATCAGAAAATGCAGACCAAGTCGCTGGCCTTTGCGCAGGTGCTGGACATTTACGGATTTCGCGTTCTGGTTGAGGATATTCCTTCGTGCTATCTTGCGCTCGGTGTACTGCACGGCCTGTACAAACCCTTCCCGGGCAGATTCAAGGATTATATTGCCATCCCAAAGGCGAATGGATATCAATCGCTGCATACAGCACTGTTCGGCCCGTTCGGAACACCCATTGAAGTACAAATACGCACACATGAAATGAACAAGCTGGCGGAAAGCGGCGTGGCCTCGCACTGGCTATACAAGTCATCCGAGGCACAGATCAACGATCTGCATCAGAAAACGCATCAGTGGCTGCAAAGTTTGCTGGAAAGCCTTGCGCAAAGCGGTGATTCAGTCGAATTTCTTGAGCACCTTAAAATTGACCTGTTCCCTGACGAAGTTTATGTATTCTCGCCCAAGGGAAAAATCTACGCACTGCCACGCGGAGCAACCACAGTCGATTTTGCCTACAGCGTGCATACCGATATCGGCAATCGTTGTGTCGCTGCCAAATTGAATTCCGAACTCGTTCCATTGCGCACCGAATTACACAACGGGGACCGTGTTGAAATCATTACTGCCCCCCTCGCGCATCCAAACCCGGCATGGCTGGGCTACGTTGTCACCAGCAAAGCTCGCAGCGAAATACGCCACGCGCTTAAATCCATGCATCTTGAGGAATCGGCCCGTCTTGGCGAGCGACTGCTTGGACAGGCGCTCAACTCTCTCGGTTTGAAACTACAAGACGTTCCTGACGCATGCTGGGATCGCGTTCTCAAGGAAAGCAGCGCAAAATCCCGTCAGGAGATATTTGCCGACATTGGGCTTGGACGCCGTCTGAATATGGTTATCGCAAGACAACTGGCAAAGATGGGGGTAGGTGAAAATAATCAGCTTGAAGCAAGTTCCAGCGGCATCATCACATTGTTGGGTACTGAGGGTATGGCGGTGCAGTATGCCAAGTGTTGTCGCCCCATCCCGGGCGATCCCATCATCGGCGTCATTAAAGTTGGCCAGGGACTCATGGTCCACACGCATGACTGCCCTTCACTGCGTAAGGGAAGGAACAGCAGCGAAGAATGGATGGATGTAGTATGGGACAAGAGCATCAGCAAGCTGTTTGAAGTCAGCATCAAGCTCATTGTTGCCAACCGGCGTGGCGTGTTGGCCAAAGTTGCAGCTTCCATCGCTGAAGCCGATTCAAATATCGAAAATGTTCACTTCACCAGTGAAGGTGAATACACTGCTCTTTATTTCACACTACAGGTCATCAACCGCCATCATCTTGCCAGCGTTATGCGCAGTTTGCGCAGAATCCCGGAGGTGATACGCATCACTCGGGTAAAAAACATTCCTGCATGAAACGCCGATTACTTTAGTGTAGCCGTATCATTTTTTGGATCGAGTTTCCCGCCAAATCGTTGCAGTATCTCCAGCATGGCTACAGCCTTATCTAGTGTTTCCTGAAACTCCCCATCGCATTGTGAGTCGGCAACCAGACCGCCCCCGGCCCAACAGCGTATCTTATTATTAGAGTAAGTCATTGTTCTGATGGCGATGTTACTATCCATATTGCCATCAAGCCCTACATAGCCTATGGCTCCACAATATACCCCCCGCTGTTGTGGTTCGAGTTCCTCGATGATCTCCATCGCGCGTTGTTTAGGGGCACCAGTGATGGATCCACCAGGAAAACAATCTTTAAACACATCAAGCGCATCCCGCCCCTCCATCAATCTGCCCTGCACCGTACTGACCAGATGATGGACGTTGCTGAAACTTTCCACTTCGAATAATTTTGGCACGCGCACTGAACCAGGCTCACAACTTTTGCTCAAATCGTTGCGCAACAAATCAACAATCATCAGGTTTTCGGCTCTATCTTTGGGATGCTGAGCCAATTCTTCGGCCAGTTGTCTATCTTTTACGCTATCGGCGCTACGCGCGCGCGTTCCTTTGATGGGCCTCGTTTCCGCATACCCCTGCTTCACCTGCAATAACCGCTCTGGAGAAGCGCACAGAATCTGGATTTGTGGCCAATCCAGAAAAGCGGAGTAAGGAGCAGGACTCAGGCATCGCAGTGCCAAATAGGCTGCAAATGCATCGCCGGATGCCTGGGCTACGAAACATTGTGCAAGATTGACCTGATAGCAGTCGCCCTCATGCAGATAATGCTTTACTGCCTCAAACGCGCTTCGATATCCGTCCGGAGTGAAACTGGATATTATCTTTCCCTGTATATTAAACTGAGCATTTTTTTCAACATTTTTGCAGGATTCTGCCCGATTCAACCGTCCCAGTATTTTTGGCAGCACTTCTGCTGTTTCTGCGTAGCGCTGGCTCGAGACGAGCCTTGCACTCAATTCCTGATGGTCAATGATGATTGACCAGTCATAAATACCGACTGCCATTTCGGGCTGTTGTTTGGTGTCACCTGAGTTATCGGGAATGTTGTGGTAGCGGTGAGCAAGGTCATAACTCCAGTAACCCAGCGCACCGCCGGAAAATGGAGTATCCGGCATAGTTGCCAGACGATCACCAAGATGGCTTCTAATCAACGCGAAAGGGTCTTCGCGCCAAAAACTCGAGCCGGACGGATCGCGTACTTCAGTCTGTTCACCTTGTGTAACCAAAGTCACGACAGGCTGGGCAACAAGGATATCAAACCGGCCTCTGCCGCCGCTATCCAGCCAGGCCGCCCACGGTAAATCACGGATTGCAGCGAAGTATGTACTGACTTCTGCCTGATATGGTAAAGGAACGCTATACAACATCAATGGTAAAATTGCGCCGGAACAAATAGGGAAAACTCACATGACCACCATCGTTGCAGTCAGAAAAAATGGCAATGCCGCTATCGCAGCCGATACATTGACTACCTTCGGCAATACCCGCCTGCATGCCTCACAAGATGTTTCGCATGAAAAAATCCTGCGCATCGGCAGCAGCTATATCGGGGTCTGTGGTAGCGCGGCGCATCATCTTGTTCTGTCCAGTCTGCTCTCCAAAACACCGGATGTGCAGCTTAACAGCAAGGAAGCAATTTTTGAAACGTTTCGCAAACTGCACCCCATACTTAAGGAAGAATGTTTTCTTAATCCCAAGGAGGATGAGGAAGACCCCTATGAGTCGAGTCAGATTACCGCGCTCATTGCCAATTCAAGTGGAATTTTCGCTATTTATTCCATGCGTGAAGTTTTTGAATACACCCAGTACTGGGCGATCGGCTCAGGGCATGAGTTTGCGCTTGGGGCAATGCATCAGGTCTACGCACGAAGCGAGAATGCAATAGATATTGCGCGTGCGGGGGTTGAAACAGGAATCACTTTCGACAAAAACAGCGATTCACCTATTACTGCATACAGCGTAAAACTTGCCTGAGCAACTCGTTTTGCACTGAAAACACAGACAAAAAATCAGTTCACTTTTTCAGAGGGAACGCCTCCCTCCAGCGATTTGGATATTTATCTGCCACCAGATTCGACAGAGGACACGAACCCCTCCACATAACCGTGGCAAAATTTCAAACTTAGTCGTCAGATAGCGGTGCGAGCCTTTGCACTACGCAGACCAACTACAGATACGCCAAACAAAACGACTGAACGTTTCTTAGAGGGGACAAGCCCCACGCACTTACATATTAAGTGCGAAAGCAAATACCACCGAGCCTGTCCGGCTCGCTATCCAACAACCGTGAATCAGCCCCTGCCTTACAGCCTAATCGGGGCTGCCTTCACAGCCTCCCACCACATTAGTTCGGTTTGTTAATACCGGGTGTGGGGAAAGGCCAAGTCGCAGCCGGACGCACAGGTGCTGGCGCAGAAGGAGCCAAAGACACCGCTGGCGCAGCAGGCTTGGCTGCTACCGCTGGTTTCTTGGCTACAGCCTTCTTAGCTGGCTTTTTCTTTGCAGCCGGTTTTTTCTTGGCTACAGCCTTCTTAGCTGGCTTTTTCTTTGCAGCCGGTTTTTTCTTGGCTACAGCCTTCTTAGCTGGCT
>JBNLBY010000016.1:0-34909 GCA_050303535.1 Sideroxydans sp.
AGAACGGTAAACGGTAACGCAATATTTCGGAAATAGGAAACAGGTCAAGCTGGCAGTCATTTTCTTCGGTAGTGTAGTAGCCATCCAATTCGCTCGCCGATTTTCCCGCACACAGAAAATGATAGTCATCCACAGTCGAATAACGGATTCCGGAATCCACCAGCGACGGCACCACGGTTGATTCCCATACGCGCTCAGTCAACCATGCGCCTTGCGGACGCTGTCCTAACGTTCGCTTGAGTTGATCCGACATACGCTTCAACTGCCCGAGCCGGTCCTGTTCCGGAATCACCGCCAGCACCGGCTCCGTGTAACCCGCTCCGACCAGTTCTGTCTGACCGCGTTGCACCATTTCCCGCAACAGGGCCATATCATCCGGATAATTCCCGAGCAGGTAATCCAGTAACCAGCCGCTGATGTGAATGGCAAAATTGAATGCGGGATAGCGATACATCACGCGCAAAAATGGCCCGTAACAACGCGCATGTGCATCATCCAGCACATGTTTGAAATTTCCCACTGGCTGATGCGCATGAACGCCGAACAACAACGTGATCGATTTTGCCATGTACTACTCCATAAAAGTCATGCTATGTCGGAACGACGCATGGTTCCACCCATATCCGGAACGCCACTGCCGACGCTGATTACATGTTGCAATTCCAGGGGGGGATCAAGTTTGAGCAAACGATACAAATTGGAAAGGTTACGACGAAACAGGCTGTCGAATGAAGCAACGCTCTGCGCCGAATTGTAATCACCAAACCACCAGAACCAGTCTGATCCCTCGCAGTCTGCAAGCTGTTCGGTCGCCAGCTTCATTTCTTCTGCATTCAAACGCCCGCTCGCCATAACTATGTCGTAACTGCGTTTTGCCTCACACAACAAATCCCAGCCGCGATTCTTGTCCGGCGAACCTATCCACGTACTGAATGTGCCATACACCCAGCTGCCTGCTACCAGTTGTTGCAAATTGCTTGCCGTCACGCGCGAATCCGGATCACTCATATTCTGCACACACTCATGGAAAGTAGTGGTATGAATATCGGGATGGTCTTCCAGCCTGGCGTACAACTCGGACAGGAAATAATAACCGTTGTAGGGAAAATACTCCCAGGCATTCTCTCCATCCAGAATAACAGTAACCACCGGCTCGTCCCCGTCCGGCGCATTTTGCAGAATTTCTTCCAGGTTAAGCACAAAATCTGCAGCGGCATCATCGCCTTTCCATTTCGCGTATTCAAAGCCGACTTTGTCAGACAGACGATCATCACGGAAAAAGCAGTAAATCGATTTGCCCCCTGTTTCAACCAGATAGGGCTTGTACAAATAACCGGAACTGCCCGGCAAGGGATTATCATTCATCTCGCGGCGCAAACTGTTGGCCAGCACGGCCTGTCCGGTCGCGGTCCATTCGCAACCATGCTCTGCCAGCAACTTCAAGGTAGCGCGCGATACCCCGCCCTCCGAAGGCCACATCCCGAATGGTTTTACACCAAAATTCTTCTCGTGGTTTTCCAGCGCTCTGGATAAATGAGCGTGAACACGCGACTTTCCACCGGGATAATTCGAGGCTTCCGGCAAGGGGATGCCGGGCTCACTTTCCTGTGCTGCGGTAAAATCCAGCAACAGCGGCAGGATGGGATGATTGTATGGTGTGGAAGATATTTCGATCTGGCCGGATTCAGCCAGCTTGCGATAACGCGGCACAATTCCTGCGATAATCGTTCCGATCAGTTCAAACAGTGCCTTGCGTTCTGTGTATGTAAACTGGCTGCCCTTGGCCATCAAGTGCGCTACCAATCCACTGCTGCGTCGCACGCTCTCCCCCATCCATACAAGGTGGTACCACACCAGCAAATCAGCCAGATATTGCCCGGACAGATAAGTGATATTTTCGCGCCCGTGACCTTCCACCTTCTTTTGCAGGTCAAACAGGTGCTGGTATGCACGGTACGGCTGCAGCATCTTTGTATGATTGCTCTTGAAGCAACTATCCAGGATGTGCTGGCGTGCATCGTCACCCAAATCGTCCAGATTTTCGTATTCCAGCATCATGAGCAATGAATCGCGCATGCTGCCACTTTTGAATTGCTGTTCGTAGTCCTGCAACTGATCGAGCAGAACAGGCACAAAGTTAACAACTGCCCTGGCCTGTGGATGTTGCTCGAGATGAAAAGCCATGTCTGTGTAATCCTTCATGGCATGCAAATACGTCCACGGCAACACATACTCGCCATGCAGATAATCCCGGTAATCCGGTTGATGCATGTGCCAGCAAAGAATGAGATGCAGTTTTTTGCCTGCGTTCTGTAATGTATGACCTTGCTGCATGATGTTGTCCGGTAAATATTCTCAATTCAGCGGATATGATGGATCGACTGACCCAGCATATCCGGCGTCACCAGAGTAACTCCCTCGGGAGACACATGAAAACGGTGCGCATCCTCTTCGTGATCAATACCGATTTGCATTCCGTCCGGCACCTCGCAGTTGTTGTCGAGAATGACACGATCCAGCTTCACGTTCTCGCCGATACGGGCTCCGGATAAAATAACCGAGTCGGTGATTTCGCTGCGTGCGCCCACGCGTATATCCGAGAATAATAAAGAATGATGCACCCTGGCCCCACTGATAATACAGCCGCCGGACACCATGGAATCGATCGCCACACCACATCTGTCCTCATCATTGAACACAAATTTGGCTGGCGGCAGTTGTTGCTGATACGTCCAGATTGGCCAGCTCTTGTCATACAAATCAAGATCAGGCACCACGCTGACCATCTCCATATTGGCATGCCAATAGGCATCGACAGTTCCAACATCGCGCCAGTACGGTTCGACACCTTCACTCGACCCCACACAACTCCTTTCGAAACGATGCGCGAACACACGGTAACGGTCAATCAGGTAAGGAATAAGATCGTGTCCGAAATCATGCGACGACTTTTTGGTATCAGCATCACGGATCAATTGCTCATACAGAAAACTGGCGTTAAACACGTATATCCCCATGCTGGCCAGAGCCCGCCCCGGTTTATCCGGAATCATGTCTGGTTTTGCAGGCTTCTCACTGAACCTGATGATGCGGTCTTTTTCATCCACCGTCATCACGCCATATTGCGACGCTTCCGACGCAGGGACCTCAATGCAGCCCACCGTCATGTCAGCATCGCTGCTTACGTGATACGCCAGCATCTCGCCGTAATCCATCTTATATACGTGGTCGCCTGCAAGGATCACGATATACTCCGGATTGTATCCGCGCAGAATATCGATGTTCTGAAACACGGCATCTGCCGTACCGCGATACCACTCTTCCTGAATGCGCTGCTGTGCCGGAAGCAAGGCAACGAACTCGTTAAACTCGCCGCGCAGAAACCCCCATCCCTTCTGGATGTGTTCGATCAGCGTGTGTGCTTTATATTGGGTCACTACACCGATGCGGCGGATACCGGAGTTGATGCAATTGGACAATGGAAAATCAATGATGCGGAACTTGCCGCCAAATTGCACTGCAGGTTTGGCATTCCAGTCCGTCAGATTATGCAAACGGCTGCCGCGTCCTCCGGCCAATACCAAAGCGACGGTATTTTTGGTCAGTGCACTGATGAATCGTGGTGAACGCATTTCCTGAACCATAGTGATCACTCCTCATTAAGCCACTTTCCGAAATTATCTAAGCAATAGTCCGATACAGGTCAAGATAGCGCTGTGCGCTGACGCGCCATCCGACATCGCGGCGCATGCAGTTAAGCTGAATACGCCGGAACTTCTTGTCGTTCCGGTAAAATTCGATCGCCCGCAAAATGGACCGGTATAAAACTGTCGCATCCGCCTCGTTGAACATGAAGCCGGTGCCGCTCGCCGCTTTCGCATCAACCACTGAATCCGCCAATCCGCCCGTTTTGCGCACTAGAGGCGGCGTGCCGTAACGCATGCCATACATCTGATTCAGACCGCATGGTTCGAAACGTGACGGCATCAGAAAAATATCGGCACCCGCCATGATCCGGTGCGACAAACTTTCGTCAAAACCCACGGTCACCGAAACACGCTTGGGGTAGCGCAGCGCCAGTTGCTGGTAGCGCCGTTCCAGATCATTCTCTCCGCTGCCGAGCACAACCAGCTGTGCTCCCCCATCCAGTATTTTGGGCAAACATTCAAGCAGCAAGTCCAGACCCTTCTGATATGTAAGACGGCTCACCACACCGAACAGAACCGTTTTATTATTTGCTTCAAGGCCAAGAGACTGCTGCAAGTCGAGCTTGCACGCTGTTTTCGGTGCAAGGTCGTTTTTGTCGTAATGTGCTGCCAGATACCTGTCGGTTGCCGGATTCCATTCTTCCTCGTCTATGCCATTGAGAATGCCGCTGACATCACCGTTACGCACAGCAAGCAATCCCTGCATGCCATAGCCCATCTCGGTTGTTTGTATCTCGCGGGCGTAGGTCGGACTTACAGTCACAATGCGGTCGGCATAATGCAAACCCGCCTTCAGGAAAGACAAGTGTCCGTGAAACTCTACCCCATGCATATCGAAACAGGATTGCGGCAGGTTGAGTGGTTCCAGCCACTCCGGATTGAAATTGCCCTGGAAGACAATATTGTGAACAGTCATGACAGTCTTCGCATGCAAACCGGATGTCATATTCAGATAGGCTGGTGTCAGACCGCTTTGCCAGTCATTGCAATGCACAATATCGGCGCACCAGGAAACAGGGGACGCTTTGCTTCCCAGAAGTGCCGCCACTTTGGACAACATTCCGAAGCGCATGGGGTTATCTGGCCAATCACCGCCAAGTTCATATTGATACGGTCCCGCCACCCGGCAAAAATATTGCGGCGCATCCAGCACATATACAGGAACGCCGCTTTCGGGCATTGTCGCCCCCAACAACCTCACCTCGGGTTGCTCTGGAAATACGGAGAATGTTGCAAGCAGGCTTTTGTCCTCCAGCTTATCCAGTACCTGGGTATAGCCCGGTATGAGCAAACGCACGTCCTGACCCAACGCCTTCAATGCCGCAGGCAGTGCGCCGCTGACATCGGCCAGACCACCTGTTTTGATCAGCGGATAAACTTCCGAAGTGACGAATAAAATCTTCATTTGAGCACGTTATAGTGATGGATCAATCCGTTGGTGGACGAGTCATGCGTACTGACCTCAGTACCGCTGCGTAATTCAGCCTGGACATGCGTGGCCAGTTGCTTGCCCAGTTCTACACCCCACTGGTCGAAGGAATTGATGTTCCAGATAATACCTTGCACGAATATCTTGTGTTCGTACAGCGCGATCAAACGTCCCAGTGAATTCGGGGTCAGGCGCTGGAACAGGAGGGAATTGGCTGGCTTGTTGCCCGCAAACACCTTATGCGGCAACAATGCCTCAATCTCCTTTGCATTCATACCCGAGGCATGCAGTTCCGCGCGCGCTTCGGTCTCGTCCTTGCCGCGCATCAGCGCTTCGGTCTGGGCGAAATAATTCGACAGCAAAACCTCATGGTGTTCGCCCAACGGATAATGCGTCCGGGACGCCGCAATAAAATCCGCAGGAATCATCTGTGTGCCCTGATGCAGCAACTGAAAATAGGCATGCTGGCCATTGGTGCCTACCCCGCCCCACAGAACAGGGCCGGTCGCATAATCTACTGTATGGCCATCCCTATCCACGCATTTGCCGTTGCTTTCCATATCGGCTTGCTGAAAATAGGGGACAAAATGCTCCAGTGCCTGATCATAAGGCAGCAACATTTGCGTGGAACAGCGATGAAAGTTGTTGTACCACACCCCAAGCAGCGCCATGATGACCGGCATGTTCTGCTCCAGCGGTGCTGTACGGAAATGCCTGTCCATCGCGTAGCCACCGCGCAGCAGTTCTTCGAAATTATCCATACCCACTGCCAAGGCGATTGACAGTCCGATTGCCGACCACAATGAGTAACGCCCGCCGACCCAGTCGGAAAATTCGAACATATTTTCTTCGTCGATGCCGAACTCGGTAACTTTCCGGGCATTGGTGGAAAGGGCCACGAAATGCCGGGCGACATGCTCCGAATCAACCGCGCTGCGCAGGAACCAGTCGCGGGCCGAACGCGCATTCATCAATGTTTCCTGCGTGGTAAAAGTCTTGGAGGCGATAACGAACAGGGTTGTTTCCGCATTCAGTTCTTCCAGTGTTTTCAGCAGATCGGTACTGTCGACGTTGGAGACAAAATGCGTTTTAATCTTGCCTGCATAGGCGTGCAGCGCCTCACATATCATCATCGGCCCAAGATATGAACCGCCGATGCCGATGTTCACTACATCAGAAATGGCCTTGCCGGTATAGCCGCACCATGTGCCGCTGCGCACTTGCTCGCTGAAGTTGCGCATCTTGTGCAGGACGCGGCGCACGCCGGGCAACACATCCTGCCCATCAAGCAGAATGGGAGGATGTTCGGGATCGATGGCCGCCCGCAACGCGGTATGCAATACTGCACGATTTTCCGTGCTGTTGATTTTTGCGCCGGAAAACATTTTCTCCCGCCAGGCTTCAAGCTGCACCTGGCGCGCCAGCGCGAACAGTAATGCCATGGTTTCTTCGATAACGAGGTTTTTGGAATAGTCCAGCAACAAATCGTCAAGACGCAACGAAAAATGTTCGAAACGTTCCGGATCGTCAGCAAACAGCTGACGCATCGAAAGCTGCCTGTTTGCGGCGTAATGCGCAAGCAGATCCTGCCATGCTTTTGATTGTATCAATGCAGACACATCGTCTCCTTTTGCAATCAGTTTACCCGTTGCAACACGATACCCGCTAGCGGCGGCAATACGAGTTCCAGCGATTGCTGTTCGCCATTCCAGCCAATGTCGGACGTGTCCAGCCCGAGTCCGTTGCCCATATTCGACCCGCCATAATAGTGCGAATCGCTGTTGAATATCTCCCGATAGCAACCCTTGTGACGAACACCGATACGATAGTTCATGCGTGGTATCGGCGTGAAATTGAGCAACACAATGACATAAGAACCATCGCGCGCGAAACGGCGAAAACTCAACACTGATTGATCGGAATTGTTGCAATCAATCCATTCAAAACCTTCGGACGAGAAATCCAGTTCATGCAGCGCTGCTACACTGGCATGCAAGTGATTCAGGTCGCGCAAGGTATACTGCACCCCGCTATGCTGAGTACGCTCGAGCAGATTCCATTCCAGCTCGGAACCGACTTTCCATTCGTACCCCTGCGCAAACTCATTACCCATGAAATTTAGTTTTTTGCCCGGATACGTCATCTGATAGGTAAACAACAGACGCATGTTGGCAAACTTCTGCCAGGCATCTCCCGGCATTTTATCGAGCAATGAGTACTTGCCGTGCACCACTTCGTCATGCGAGAACGGCAGCATGAAGTTCTCGGTATAGCTGTAGATCTGCCCGAAAGTGAGCATGTTGTGGTGATAGCGCCGATGCACCGGATCATGGCTGAAATAACTGAGCGTGTCGTTCATCCAACCCATATTCCACTTCATGGAAAATCCCAGGCCACCCAGGTAGGTCGGACGTGACACCATGGGCCACGAAGTCGATTCCTCGGCAAGCGTCAAGGTTCCGGGAAAACGCTCATGTGTCATCACGTTCAGTTCGCGCAGAAAATCCACCGCGTCGAGATTTTCGCGGCCGCCATATTTATTCGGCAGCCACTCACCCGCTTTGCGTGAATAGTCGAGATACAGCATGGACGCCACCGCATCGACACGCAATCCGTCTATATGGAACTCGCTTAACCAGTAATGCGCATTGGCGAGCAGGAAATTCCGCACTTCGTTGCGGCCATAATTGAATATCAGCGTACCCCAGTCCTGATGCTCGCCCAGTCGTGGATCATCATGCTCGTACAGTGCCGTACCGTCGAAACGTGCCAGCGCAAAACCGTCCTTCGGAAAATGTCCGGGTACCCAGTCGAGGATCACACCGATGCCGACAATATGGCAGGCATCGACGAAATACCTGAAATCGTCCGGCATACCGTAACGGCTGGTCACACCGTAATAACCCGTCGTCTGGTATCCCCAGGATTCATCCAGCGGATGCTCGCTGATGGGCATCAGCTCGATGTGCGTAAACCCCATTTCCTGCACGTAGGGTACGAGACTGTCCGCCAGTTCCCGGAAATTGTAAAAACGTCCGTCCCAATGCCGCTTCCAGGAACCGGCATGCACTTCGTACACGCTGAGAGAGTCGTGCAGCCAGTCTTTGCTCGCGCGTTGTTCCTGCCAGGCAGAATCACGCCATTGATATCCATCCAGTTCAACCACCCTGCCTGCCGTACCGGGCCGCATCTCAAAGCTCAGACCATAAGGATCCGTTTTGACGAATACTTCACCGGAGAAACGGTTGCGTATTTCGAATTTATAATATTCGCCCAGACCGATGTCCGGCACGAATATTTCCCATACACCGCTACTGCCCAGCGCGCGCATCGGGTTGATGCGTCCGTCCCAGCCATTGAAATCACCCACCACGCTGACACGTTCTGCATTCGGCGCCCATACCGCAAAACGCACGCCCCACACCCCCTGCACTTCCATGTGGTGAGCACCCAGCATGCGGTATGCCTGTTCCAGACGGCCTTCGGAAAACAGGTAAAGATCGTGGTCGCTGATACTGCTGCCAAAGGAATAGGTATCGTGCACTTCAATGACGTGACTGAAAAAGCTCAGTTTAAGACGGCACGGGGCAGGCGGCGCCTGTTCGCCCTGCCAGCAATAAAAACCCTGGGTTTGCTCCTGCTCCAGAGGAAGCCACGCATTACCGTCATGCACCGATATTTCCGTCGCATGAGGTTGAAAGACCCGCAGAACCCAGCCGGATTTGTGCTGATGTAATCCCAGATATGAAAAAGGGTCGTGATGACGCGCTTCCAGAATGGAGCGTTTGTTCTGTGTGTCGCTTGGCATCAATTGGCTCCTGAACTGCAATATAGCCTGTTCGCACAAGCGGAGCAATTCAAAATCAGAGGATTATGAAGTCCGCGACAGGAATTACAATTATTACCGGGATGACTCCGACTGTCCTGAACTGGTGCGGAAGGAGAGACTCGAACTCTCACACCTTGCGGCGCTGGAACCTAAATCCAGTGCGTCTACCAATTCCGCCACTTCCGCACGTGAGGGGCGCGCATTATAACCGAGCAGTTACTTGTCCGGCGCGAATTCCACCACAGAACGTCCACGTGTCACACCGGCAATCATGTTGGCGCAGGTTTCCGGCAATTCGGCCAGGGTAATACGATGGGCGATCTGGTCGAGTTGGGCAATGCGCAAATCGCCTGCCAGGCGTTGCCACATCTGTTTGCGCAGTGGCATCCGGGTGGCGGCGGAATCCACACCGAGCAGCTTGACCCCGCGGAGGATGAAAGGAAAAACCGAAGTGTGCAGTTCGAGACCGCCCGCATTGCCGAAGCTGGCTATGGCGCCATTCTGCTGCATGGAGCGGGTCAGCCAGGCCAACGTGTCCCCGCCCACTGCATCCAGCGCGCCCGCCCACTGCGCCCTTTCCATGGGACGTTTGCTGGCCCAATCGATATCGCTGCGCAACAGGATTTCACTGGCACCGAGCGAGCGCAGGTATTCCTGCTCACCGGCCTTGCTGGTCATGGCAACGACGTGATAACCCAGTTGCGACAGCATACGCACTGCCAGACTACCCACACCCCCGGTTGCACCCGTAACCACCACTTTTCCTTTATCAGGCGCCAGTTCATTCTGCTCCAGACGATGAATAGCCAGTGCGGCCGTGAATCCAGCCGTACCCAGAGCCATCGCATCAAACAAGGACATACCCGTCGGCAACGGCACTATCCAATCCGCCGGAGCACGCACATACTCGGCAAAGCCGCCATCGTGTGCCACGCCCATTTCGTAGCCGGTCACCAGCACTTCATCGCCGGGCTTGAAACGCGCATCTTCCGAGATTGCCACCACTCCGGCGGCATCCACCCCGCCGACACACGGAAAACGCCGCACCACTTTGCCCTTGCCGGTTGCAGCAAGCGCATCCTTGTAATTGACGCCGGAATATTGTGTGCGAATGACCACCGTGCCGGGATCGAGATCGTCGAGCGCCAATTCGACAAAACGTCCTGCCGATTTGCCGTCCTCCTCGAAAATGCGGTAAGCCTGGAACTTGTCCATCACAGATCCAGCAGGATACGTCCGGGATATTCCAGCGCTTCCTTGATCGCCACCAGGAACTGCACGGCCTCGCGCCCGTCGATGATGCGATGGTCATAGGACAGCGCGAGGTAGTTCATCGGACGGATGACGACCTGGCCGTTCTCGGCTACCGGCCTGTCTTTGGTGGCATGAATACCGAGAATGGCGCTCTGTGGCGGATTGATGATGGGCGTGGAAAGCATGGAGCCGAACACGCCGCCATTGGTGATCGAGAAAGTACCACCAGTGAGTTCTTCCATCGTGAGCTTGCCTTCCCTGGCGCGCGCGGCGAAATCGGCAATACGTTTTTCGATATCGGCCATTGAAAGCTGGTCGGCATCACGCAGAATAGGTACGACCAGGCCACGCTCGCTGCCGATGGCCATGCCAATATCGAAGTAGCCGTGGTAGATGATGTCGGTACCGTCCACCGAAGCGTTGACGATAGGAAATTTCTGCAGCGCCGTTACCACTGCCTTGACAAAGAAGGAAGAAAAACCGAGTTTGACGCCGTGCTTCTTCTCGAACGCATCCTTGTATTTGGTGCGTAGTTCGATCACCGGCTGCATGTTCACTTCGTTGAAGGTAGTCAGGATGGCGGCATTGGCCTGCGACTGCAACAGCCGTTCGGCGATGCGCTGACGGATGCGCGTCATCGGCACGCGTTGTTCAGGACGATCGCCTGTCGGAACAACAACTGGCGCAATGGAACCCAGCGAGGTGGCTTGCTGTACCACATCCATCACGTCCTGTTTGGTGACGAGGCCTTTTTTTCCGCTGCCTTGCACGCTGGCAGCATCAACATCATGTGCATGCGCCAGTTTGCGCGCCGAAGGGGAAGTCGCAGCCTGCTGTGCTGAAGGTCTGACGGTGTCGGCAGCAGGCACGTCGGAGACAGCGGCCGGAGCAGCTGGCGCTGCAACTGTTGCGGTAGCTTCCGTATCGATCTGGGCGACGACCTCACCGCTGCTCACCTTGGCGCCATCGGACTTGATGATCTTCACCAGCACGCCGCTTTTGATCGCGGGCAACTCCAGCACAACCTTGTCAGTTTCTATGTCGATCAGGTTCTCACCTTCATTCACTGCTTCCCCGGCTTTTTTATGCCAGGTTAATAAAGACGCTTCGGAGACCGATTCCGAAAGTTGTGGGACTTTGACTTCAATGATGCTCATGATGTGCTCCTGGCGTGATTTTGACATCTAGATTTGGACGGAAGGCCGCTGCAATCACATCTTTTTGCTGTTCATTGTGCACTGCAAGGTATCCGGCCGCCGGCGAGGCTGCGGAAGGCCGCAAAGCATAATCCAGCCGCATGCCACGGCGCATATGGCGCAGCAGGTAGTGCTGGATGCGATGCCAGGCCCCCTGGTTGCCGGGTTCTTCCTGGCACCACACCACCTCTTTCGCATTGTGGTATGACACGATCAATGCGGAAAATTCGTCGTGCGGAAACGGATAGAGTTGTTCCAGCCTCACGATGGCCACGTTCGCGATGCCTTTTTCGCGCCTGTATTTGACAAGCTCAAAATACACCTTGCCGCTGCACATGATGATGCGTTTTACCTTCTTTGCATCCACAGCATCGGTTTCGGGTATCACCGTCTGAAAAGTACCCTCTGTAAATGACTCCAGCGGCGAAGCCGCATCCTTGCTGCGCAGCAAACTCTTGGGGGTAAACACAACGAGCGGTTTGCGGTAAGGGCGGATCATCTGCCGGCGCAGCAAATGAAAAATCTGTGCCGCGGTAGATGGAATGCACACCTGGATGTTGTAGTCGGCACAAAGTTGCAAATAACGCTCAATGCGGCCAGAAGAGTGTTCCGGCCCCTGCCCCTCATATCCGTGTGGAAGAAACAAAGTCAGGCCGCACAACCTGCCCCACTTCGCTTCTCCGGAAGCGATGAACTGGTCGATGACTACTTGCGCCCCGTTGGCAAAATCGCCGAACTGGGCTTCCCAGATGGTCAATGTATTCGGTTCAGCCGTGGCATAACCGTATTCGTAGCCCAGTACCGCCTCTTCCGACAGGATGGAATCGATCACGGTAAAGTCAGCCTGGTCGGGTGCGATGTGCTGTAACGGCACATGCATGCCCACATCCCATTGTTCGCGGTTCAGGTCATGCAACACCGCATGCCGGTGGAAAAAGGTACCGCGGGCGCTATCTTCGCCGGAGATGCGGATCGGATAACCTTCTGTCAGCAGGCTGGCATAGGCAAGGTTCTCAGCCATTCCCCAATCCAGCGGCTGCTCGCCCTTGCCCATCGCAGCGCGGTCGGCGATGATTTTTTCCACACGCGGATGTGCTTTGAAATTTGCGGGAATCGCGACCAGGCGCTCGGCTAGTTGTTGCAAATGCTCACGTGGCAAACCGGTCTCGACCGGCTTCTTCCACGAGACATTGTGGTACATCGACCAGTTCACCGCGTATTCCAGTTTGAACCCGGTCAGCACCGGTTGCACGGGGTTGCGCCCTTCGTCCATTGCACGGCGGTAAGCGGTGACCATTTCATCGGGTTCACCCGCCGTGAGCACGCCCTCCTCGACCAGCCGCCTGGCATATAACGCACGCGTTCCAGGATGCTGGTTCACCTTGCGATACATCAGCGGCTGCGTAACCAATGGTTCATCCTGCTCGTTGTGTCCAAGCTTGCGAAAACACACCAGATCCACCACCACATCGCTGGCGAATTGCATGCGATAGTCAAGCGCAATTTCGGCCACCTTCAACACGGCCTCCGGATCGTCGGCATTCACATGGAAGATCGGCGCTTCGATCATCTTCGCAATATCGGTGCAATACAACGACGAGCGCGCATCACGCGGGTCGGAAGTTGTAAATCCGATCTGGTTGTTCACCACAATATGCACTGTGCCACCCGTACCGTAGCCGCGTGTTTGCGACAAGTTGAAGGTTTCCTGATTGACGCCCTGCCCGGCGAAAGCCGCATCGCCATGAATCAGGACAGGCATCACATGTCTGCCATTCAAATCGCCACGGCGATGTTGCCGGGCACGTACCGAGCCCTCAACCACCGGATTGACGATCTCGAGATGCGAAGGGTTGAATGCCAGTGTGAGATGGATTGGGCCGCCGGGCGTGGCGATATCGGAAGAGAAACCCTGGTGGTATTTCACATCGCCGGAAGTCAGATGTTTGACGTGGACGCCTTCGAATTCGGCAAATAATTCCCCGGGTAATTTACCCAGCGTATTGATCAGCACATTCAGGCGTCCGCGGTGCGCCATGCCGATCACGGACTCTTTTACCCCCCGTTCGCCTGCGCGCTGCAGCAGATGATAAAGCAAAGGGATCAGCGTATCGCCGCCTTCCAGTGAGAAACGCTTTTGCCCGACATATTTGGTGTGCAGGTAACGCTCCAGCCCTTCGGCAGCGGTCAGCCGTTCCAGGATGCGTTTCTTGATCTCGCTGGAATATGGTTGCTCGCCTGCAGGTCCCTCCAGCCTGGCCTGTATCCAGCGTTTGACCGGAACGCTGTTGATGTACATGTATTCGGCACCGACGGTACTGCAATAGATGCGTTGCAGACGCTGGATAATCTCGCGCAAGGTCAAACGCTTCCCGCTCTCCAGTGAGCCAGTAAAAAATGTCGTGTCCATATCCGCTTCTTCCAGCCCGTAATAGGCCGGATTCAGTTCGGCCATTTCCGGCCTGGGATGGCGTTGCAGGGGATCGAGATCGGCAACGCGTGTACCCAGGAAACGATAGGCATTGATGAGTTGCAATACCGAGGCCTGTTTGCGTGCTTCATCAGGATGCACCGGTGTTTCCGCCAGGCGTTTGCCCAATTCCAGAAAACCTCGCTGAATCGGACCATGCGGCACATCATGCTGAAAGTTTACGGCCTGCAGTTTGTCGAAGTAGGCGCGCCATTCTGCAGGAACCGAGGTCGCATCCTGCAGATAGTCCTCATACAAACCCTCGACAAAAGCGTTGTTGCCCCCGGACAACAACGAGGTGTTTTTCATGGTTTGCAAATAGTTGTTTCTGGGGGCATTCATGATCAACTTCCTGCTATTCAGCGTTTAGCCAACGGCACATAATCGCGCCGTGTCTCGCCGCGATACAACTGGCGTGGACGGCCGATCTTGTGGTCAGCATCCTCCATCATTTCGTTCCATTGCGATATCCAGCCCACGGTGCGCGCCACGGCGAAAATCACTGTAAACATGTTGACAGGAATGCCCAGCGCGCGCAGCACGATGCCGGAATAGAAGTCCACATTCGGATACAACTTGTGATCGATGAAATACTGGTCGCTCAGGGCCACGCGCTCAAGCTCCATCGCCAGTTCGAACAGCTTGTGGTTTTCCAGCTTGAGTTCCTTGAGCACTTCGTAACAGGTCTCGCGCATCACTGCTGCACGCGGATCCATGTTCTTGTAAACGCGGTGACCAAAACCCATCAGGCGATATTTTCTGTCCTTCACACCCTGCACGTATTCTTTCACGCGCGAGATATCGCCTACCTCTTCCAGCATTCTCAGCGCAGCCTCGTTCGCCCCGCCATGTGCCGGTCCCCACAGCGCAGCGATGCCGGACGCAATGCAGGCGAAAGGGTTGGCTCCGCTCGATCCTGCCAGGCGTACCGTCGAGGTCGATGCGTTCTGTTCGTGATCGGCATGCAGGATGAGGATGCGATCCAGCGCGCGCACCAGCACCGGATTCGGAACATATTCCTCGGTCGGCACACCGAACATCATGTACATGAGGTTCTCCGCATAATTGAATCTGTTCTGCGGATACATGAACGGGGCGCCGCGATAATACTTGTGCGCCATCGCCGCTATGGTCGGCACCTTGGCCAGCATGCGCATGGCCGACAATTCGCGATGCTCGGGGTTATTGATGTCCAGCGAATCATGATAGAAAGCCGACAGCGCCCCCACCACGCCGACCATCACCGCCATCGGGTGCGCATCGCGGCGAAAGCCGTTGAAGAAGCGCGCCAATTGTTCATGCACCATGGTATGGCGCGTCATGCGCCTGGCGAATGCCTCGTACTGGTCCGCATTCGGCAATTCACCGTGCAGCAGTAAAAAACTGACTTCCAGAAAATCGGAACGCTGGGCCAGTTGCTCGATGGGATAACCGCGGTAATACAGCAAACCGGCCTCGCCGTCGATAAAGGTAATCCTGGAAGTACAACTCGATGTGGAGAAAAACGCGGGATCATAGGTAAATATTCCCAATTTACTCAATCCGCGGATGTCGATCACATCGGTACCTAGCGTACCGGCCAGGATAGGCAGGTCAAGGCTTTCGCCGTTATCCAGAATCAGTTTTGCAACACGTTGAGTTTCCATGATTCACCTCACCTTTCCTGCTTTGTCTTGTTTTTGTCAGGCTTCTCGCAGCCATCCCAGCACTTCGTGCTGATGCGCATACACTGCTTCTTTTTTGCCCGTGATCACATCCCAGAGTTCCGTGTCCGGCATGGCCAGCAACTCATCGAAAACCAATCGCTGTTCGTCATTCATCGCCTGATATCTTTGCCGGACAAAACGCCCTAATACAATATCCAGTTCCAGCAAACCGCGCCGACAACGCCAGCGCACGCGCTCCAGAGAAACAGTATCCAGGATACTGGATTCAGGATTTAGGGACTGGGTGCCGGGATTTGTATCCTGCATCCTGTATCCCGTATCCTGCTTCTTCATACTACCCTCTTCACCATCATATCCTTGATCTTGCCGATGGCTTCCGTCGGGTTCAGTTCTTTCGGGCAGACATCCACGCAATTCATAATGGTGTGACAACGGAACAGGCGATAAGGGTCTTCCAGGTTATCCAGTCTGACTGCCGTATCCTGATCGCGCGTATCGGCAATGAAACGATAGGCCTGCAACAGACCGGAAGGCCCGACGAATTTATCCGGATTCCACCAGAAGGATGGGCATGCCGTAGTGCAACAGGCACACAGTATGCATTCGTACAGGCCATCCAGTTCCGCCCTGTCTTGCGGCGATTGCAAGCGTTCGGTCTCCGGCGGCGGATCGTTATTCACCAGATACGGTTTGATCGAGTGATACTGTTTGAAGAACTGCGTCATGTCCACGATCAGGTCACGTATGACCGGCAGACCCGGCAGCGGGCGTATCTCGACCGGCTGTTTGAGCGAGGATAATGGCGTGATACAGGCCAGGCCGTTACGCCCGTTAATGCTCATCGCATCCGACCCGCACACGCCTTCGCGGCAGGATTTGCGGAATCCGATACTGTCGTCCTGTTCCTTTAATAGCAGGAGTGCATCCAGCAACATGGCATCGCCAGCCTCCATGCTCAGCTCATAGTCCTGCATGTAGGGCCGGGTGTCAGTCTCGGGGTTATAACGATATATCCTGAATTTCATGCCAGAGTCCCCATGCTGTTCAGCCGGTATTCAAGAATCATTCCACGCGGAGTCGCGGAGAGATTGCCTTGCATCTTCCCAGCTTTTCCTCCCGCGCTCCCCCGCCTCCGCGTGAGAAATAGTTTTTGTTTTTTGGCATCATTCTGGATGGCATACGACTAATAAACCCGCGCCTTGAGCGGGAAGGTGTCAACTTTCAGCGGTTTCAGGCGCACCGGTTTGTAATCGAGCCGCTGCCCTTCGCTGTAATACAGTGAATGCTTCAACCAGTTCTTGTCGTCCCGCTCGGGAAAATCCTCTCGCGCATGTGCGCCGCGGCTTTCCTGGCGTGCCGCCGCCGCAGTCATCGTGGCTTGCGCCACCTCGATCAGGTTATCCAGTTCCAGCGCCTCGACGCGCGCCGTATTGAACACTTTGCTCTTGTCCTTGATCCCGGTTTTACACGCCCGCTCCGCCACTTCGTTGATCCTGTTCACGCCTTCAGCCATCAGGTCAGGAAAACGGAACACGCCGCAATGTGTCTGCATGGTTCTGCGCATCGCATCGCCGACTTCGGCAACGCTTTCACCATTCTTCTGGTTCTCGAGCCGCGCCAGACGCCCCAGCGGACGATCCGTCGCATCGGCAGGCAAGTGTTTTGGGTTCGGGTTGTTCTTGAGATCTTCAATAATCTGCCGCGCAGCAGAACGGCCAAATACGATCAGATCAAGCAGCGAGTTGCAGCCCAGGCGGTTCGCCCCATGCACCGACACGCATGCACATTCGCCCACCGCATAGAAACCCTGCACCACATCTTCCGGTGCAGCGCCGTGCGGTGCGACAACCTGCCCATGATAGTTGGTCGGTATGCCACCCATCATGTAATGCGCGGTCGGTACTACCGGAATGGGCGCTTTGGATGGATCGACATGCGCGAACTTGAGGGCAATGTCGCGAATACCCGGCAGGCGATGCTGTATCACTTCTTCACCCAGATGATCGAGTTTGAGCATCACATAGTCGCCGTGCGGCCCGCAGCCGCGTCCCTCCTTGATTTCCGTCGCCATGGCACGCGACACCACATCGCGGCTGGCCAGGTCCTTGGCATTGGGCGCATAACGCGGCATGAAGCGTTCACCGTCCTTGTTCACCAGGTACCCCCCCTCACCGCGCACACCTTCGGTGATGAGCACACCCGAGCCATGCACCCCGGTCGGGTGAAACTGGAAAAATTCCATGTCTTCCAGCGGAATGCCAGCGCGCGCCGCCATGCCCAGCCCGTCACCAGTGTTGATGTAAGCATTGGTACTCGCCGAGAAAATACGTCCCGCACCGCCTGTGGCAAACAGCGTTGCACGCGCCTGCAGAATCATCACTTCGGAAGTTTCGATCTCCATCGCAACCACGCCCAGCACATCGCCTTCCTCATCGCGGATCAGATCCAGTGCCATCCATTCGACAAAGAAATTGGTGTTGGCTTTTACATTCTGCTGATACAAAGTGTGCAGCAACGCATGACCGGTACGGTCGGCGGCAGCACAGGCGCGCGGTACCGGATTCTTGCCGTAATCCTGCATGTGCCCGCCAAACGGACGTTGATATATCTTGCCGCTGTCGAGCCGGTCGAACGGCATGCCGAAATGTTCCAGTTCGTACACCACTTCCGGTGCAGCACGGCACATGAATTCTATGGCATCCTGATCGCCTAGGTAGTCCGACCCCTTCACCGTGTCGTACATATGCCAGTGCCAGTTGTCTTCGTTGACATTGCCCAGTGAAGCAGCAATTCCGCCCTGCGCGGCAACCGTATGCGAACGCGTCGGAAATACCTTGGACAATACCGCCACTTTGAGCCCGGCATGCGACAAGGTCAGTGCAGCACGCATTCCCGAGCCTCCCGCCCCCACAACAATTACATCGAATGTTCTTTTAGCCAATGCCATTTCAAAGTCCCCAGAGAATCTGCACTGACCAGATGACGTACAGTATCAACGCAAGAATAACCAGCACATGCACCAGCAAACGTATGCCTGCCGGCTTCACATAATCCATCACGATATCGCGCACGCCGATCCATGCGTGGTAAAACAGACTCAACAGGAACAACATCGAGAAAGTGCGCATGGCGTTGCCGGAAAACAGCTCGATCCAGATATCGTAACCAAACGATGCTTGCCGCAGTAAAAAAATCACGACAAACAGGGCATATGCAGCCATCACCGCGGCGGTAACGCGCTGCACCAGCCAATCGCGCAAACCGTAATGCGCCCCCGTGACTATACGATTCACCATAGTTTCGCTCCCAGAACCACGGTCAATGCCAGGCTGACGACCATCACCCACATGCTGGCGGCACGTGCCGAGGCAAGATCTGGCAACAAATGCAAATCAATCGCCAGATAGCGCAACCCGGCGCAGAAATGGTGCAAAAATGCCCACATCAGTGCCAGCAGGGCCAGTTTCAGAAATGGGTGCGACAGCCACTCAGTGAGATTGGTGTATGTTTCGATGGAGCGCAGACTTTGATCAAACAACAGCAACAATGGCGGAAGTGCGAGAAACAAAACAGCCCCACTGATCCGATGCAGAATGGACACATATCCGGAAAGAGGCAGTTTGATCTTGTGCAGTGCGAGATGTTTGGGGCGTGCTTTATTCATTTCATGTTTTCCGCAACCATATTTGCATAAGATAATCCTACACCTAACGCAAGGTGAGTGAAAACTATAATGACTATGAAAAGAATAATAACTGAGTTAACGCTTCTCTGGGTAAGATATCCCAAATTGACCTTGCGTTCAGTATGTGTAGTAGGGGAAAACCTGCAAGTCTGACTTATATCAACCGGATGATTGGATGAAGTCCGGTGGCAGATTCCTGATCAAACAGGCGTTGCGAAAATACCTTGATCTTCGGAATGTTGGGAATGAACAATTCAACCAGTGCAGGATCGAAATATTTACCCGCATTCTGCCGGAGAAAATCTACAGCCTCCTTATCGCTCCAGCTATTCTTGTAAGTCCGGCTGGAGACGAGCGCGTCAAATACATCGCAAATCGCAACAATGCGTCCTTCGATCGGGATGGCTTCGCCGGACAAACCGGCCGGGAAACCGGAGCCATCCCATTTTTCATGGTGACTTAAGGCCACAACCTTTGCCATTTTCATTACTTCTGACTGAGAGTGTTTGAGGATTTCGGCACCTATCCAGGTATGTTCATGCATAGCCTGATGTTCTTCTTCCGTCAATTTTCCTGGCTTGCGCAGGATACTGTCCGGTATTCCAATTTTACCCAGATCATGCAGCGGACTGGCATACATGAGGTTCTCGGCTTCCTGTTCCGAAAAACCGGCCGACCTGGCAAGCAGATAGGATGCGTAGCCCACCCTGAGAACATGATCACCACTATCGGCGTCGCGGTATTCGCCCGCTTTGCCGAGACACACAAGTGCTTCCATTTCCGATTCCCGAAGCCGATCCGTTTTTTCATGCATCAATTGGAAATAGCTGCTGTATTTATAGGCGGTATATAGCATATAACCCAAACCAAGCAACATCATCAAAGTAAGGACAATATCGCCAGATGCGCTCCGGGAATAGAACACTGCAATCAATGTCCCGAGCATGGGAAACACAAACGAAAAATAGACCCTGAAAATCGTTCCCAGTGTGGCAATCGATGCTCCGGCAAATCCAAAAGCAACCGCAATGGAAAAGTAAATCAATTCGTTATGGGCATGCAAAACAATTTGCGCAAACAGGAATGCCCATAGCAGCCCCATAAGAAAAATATTGGCATTATATATATGCAGTCTTTGTTCGACATACTGCTCTGTTTTGTTGCTTGCATCCTGAATAAGGGGACTGAAATTCCAGTAGCGGTGAAACAGAAGTGCAATAACGCATGCATCCCAGATAGCAAGCATCCCCAAGGAAAAACCTGATTTCTGCAGCAGGAGTGTCATCAGAAGCGCAACCAGGAATTGCCCGATTATCCCTTGAGAGGTTTGGGAAACAATATGGTCCAGCTGGCCTGGCCGCATTTTCATCGTGATTTTCCCGCTATAGGTATTGTTGTTATGGGGTTCAAATGCTTAAGCCTGTTTAATATTTCAGAATGAATGTTTCAGAAAATTCCAAAAGCGGAGTATTGACCGGGTTAAGACCATTCCTTGTATAAAATAGTTCTCTGATCTGAAAATATTGATTCGAGGGTCCGCAGATGGCAGGCGGCATGCCCCGTGAAGGCAGGAAAATCCTGCGAAAACCACCTGGTATGGCAGAACTGATGCCATATATACACGCTAACCAAGCAGGTGGTTCACATGCTCGCGCTCTTCGAGCAGCTCATTGTAACTTGTCATCATGTGTTGACGGCCGAGTTCACTGACAGGCAGGTCTTTTATGATCTGGTATTCCCCGTTGCCGCATGTCACCGGGAATCCGTAAATAACACCCTCGGAAATCCCATAGCTACCATCCGACGGAACGCTCATGGTAACCCAGTCACCGGCTGGCGATTGCAGCATCCAGTCGCGAATGTGGGCAATGGCGGAATTAGCTGCGCTCGCGGCGCTGCTCAGTCCGCGCGCCTCGATCACTGCAGCACCGCGTTTTTGCACGGTGGGAACGAAATCGTTTTCGATCCAGTCGCGATCCGTCAGCATGTCCAGTACCTTGCGTCCGCCGATCTCCGAATGTGAAAGATCCGGATATTGCGTGATCGAGTGGTTGCCCCAGACGATCATTTTTCTGACGTCGCGTATCGGCTGGGAAAGTTTGGCTGCGACCTGTGCGATGGCGCGGTTGTGATCGAGCCGCATCATGGCTGTGAAATTGCGTGGATTCAGGTCGGGCGCATTTCTCATGGCGATGAGCGCATTGGTGTTGGCCGGATTGCCAACGACCAGCACCTTCACGTTGCGCGATGCGACTTCGTTGAGAATGCGGCCTTGCTCCGAAAAGATCGCGCCATTTGCCTCCAGCAAGTCCTTGCGTTCCATACCCTTGCCGCGTGGACGCGCACCAACCAGTATGGCAACATCAGCTTCACGGAAAGCAATACGCGCATCGTCGGTTGTAATAACTTGCTGCAGATTGGGGAACGCACAGTCTTCCAGTTCCATCGCCACACCATGCAAGGCCTGCTGGGCAGGCGTAATATCGAGCAATTGCAAAATGACAGGCTGGTCACTCCCAAGCATATCGCCGTTGGCGATACGAAATAACAGGCTGTAACAGATCTGTCCGGCTGCTCCGGTGATAGCGACGCGAATCGGGGCTTTCATGCTTTCTCCTTCATATTTTTGGCTGGCGACAATCCGGACGCAACTTGCGCGCCCGGATGCCGAAGGTAAAACATCACAGCCTTATGCAATGGACGCCAGGGCAGCGTTAAGGGTTGCGCTGGGACGCATCGCGCTGGACGTCTTGTCAAAGTCCGGACGATAGTAGCCACCCATATCCACGGGCTTACCCTGTGCTCCGATCAACTCGGCCATGATCCTGGCCTCGTTCTCGGTCAGCGTTTTCGCCAGTGGAGCGAACCTGGCCTTCAACTCTGGATCCTTGTCCTGGGCCGCCAATGCCTGTGCCCAGTACATGGCCAGATAGAAATGACTGCCGCGGTTATCGATCTCGCCGACCTTGCGCGCAGGCGAACGATTGTTGTCGAGGATCTTGCCGTTGGCTTCGTCCAGCGCATCGGCCAACACCTGCGCCTTTTCGTTCTTGAACACCTGTGCGAGGTGTTCCAGCGATACGCCGAGTGCAAGGAATTCACCCAGCGAATCCCAGCGCAGATAGCCTTCCTGCTGGAACTGCTGCACATGTTTCGGTGCAGAACCGCCGGCGCCGGTCTCAAACAGTCCGCCACCCTTCATCAACGGCACGATGGACAGCATCTTGGCACTGGTGTTCAGCTCCAGGATGGGGAACAGGTCGGTGAGGTAGTCTCGCAGCACATTGCCCGTAACGGAAATGGTATTCAGCCCTTTGCGGATACGTTCCAGCGAAGTACGGCATGCATCCGCCGGTGCCATGATCTTGATGTCCAGACCATTGGTATCGTGATCCTTGAGATACTTCTCGACCTTGGCGATGATCTGCGCATCGTGTGCGCGGTTCTTGTCCAGCCAGAAAATGGCCGGTGTATCGGACAGGCGCGCGCGCGTAACGGCGAGTTTGACCCAGTCCTGTATTGGCGCATCCTTGGTCTGACAGGCGCGGAAAATGTCACCCTGCTCCACTTTCTGTTCCAGCAACGTCTTACCCGCGGCATCCACCACACGGATCGAGCCGTTACCGGGCGCTTCGAAAGTCTTGTCGTGCGAGCCATATTCTTCGGCCTTCTGCGCCATCAGGCCGACGTTGGGTACGGAACCCATGGTCACCGGATCAAGTGCGCCGTTCTTCTTGCAGTCTTCGACGACTGCCTGAAAAACGCCCGCGTAGTTGCGGTCCGGGATCATGGCCTTTGTGTCGTACGGTTTGCCGTCGGCGCCCCACATCTTGCCACCGTCGCGGATCATGGGTGGCATGGAAGCGTCGATGATCACGTCCGAAGGTACGTGCAGATTGGTAATACCCTTGTCCGAATTAACCATTGCCAGTTGCGGCTGTTTCTTGAAGCAGGCCTGGATATCGGCTTCGATCTCGGCGCGCTTGGTATCCGGCAGCGTAGCAACTTTTGCCAGCACGTCGCCAAAACCGTTGTTCATGTTGACGTTGAGCTCCTTCAGCGTCGCACCATGTTTGTCGAACACGTCCTTGAAATACACCGACACGGCATGGCCGAACATGATGGGGTCGGAGATTTTCATCATGGTGGCCTTCAGGTGCAGTGACAGCAGCACGTCCGGTTCTTTTTTCGCTTCCTCGATCTGCTCGGCAAAGAACTTGCGCAATGCATTGCGATTCATGGCCGCGGCGTCGATCACTTCGCCCGCCTTGAGCGCCGTCTTTTCCTTCAGCACCGTCGTCTTGCCGTCGTCGCCGACGAACTCGATGCGCACCGTGGTCGCCTCCGGCACCGTGACGGATTTTTCGCTGCCGTAGAAATCGCCACCAGTCATATGCGCCACATGGGTTTTGGATTCCGGAATCCATTTGCCCATGCGATGCGGATGCTTGCGCGCGTACTGTTTGACCGAGGCGGCGGCGCGACGATCAGAGTTGCCTTCACGCAACACCGGATTCACGGCACTGCCGAGCACCTTGCCGAAACGCGCCTTGAGTTCCTTCTCGGCATCGTTCTGCGGATTCTCGGGATAATCCGGAATCTTGTAGCCCAGCGACTGCAATTCCTTGATCGCCGCTTTCAGCTGCGGCACCGAAGCACTGACGTTGGGCAACTTGATGATGTTAGCCTCAGGCTTTTGTGTCAGTTCGCCCAGCCAGGTCAGGTCGTCATTTTGTTTCTGGCTTTCCGTCAGGTTATCAGGGAAGTTGGCAATGATGCGTCCGGCCAGCGAGATATCGCGGGTTTCGACATCGACACCAGCCGCCTTGGTAAAGGCCTGCACGATGGGCAGCAAAGAATAGGTTGCCAGCGCCGGCGCTTCGTCAACCTTGGTCCAGTAAATGATTGGTTTGGTCATGATTCTCTCTTTAAAAAATTAGGAATGGATTCAAGCCGCCTGCTGGCTGGCAAACAGGGACAATGCGCCGCCCGCACGGATCATCGGAATGTCTTCCTTGCCCTGCGCAAGCTTGAGCGGAATGTCGCCGACGCCGTCGACCACCATTTTAAGTTCACCGCTGTCCAGGCTACCCATGTCGATGGACGCCTGGGCACCCTGCGGAATGCGATCCAGGTCTGCGGGATTATCGAACGTCAGCCCGACGATGCCGAAGTTGGCAAGATTGGCAAGATGGATACGCTCGAAACCCTTGGCCACGATGGCGCGAATACCAAGAATACGCGGGCACAGACCCGCATGTTCGCGCGAACTGCCCATCCCATAACCGTCACCGGCCACGATGAAGCCATGTTTGCCGGCGTCACGAACTACGGCAGCACGGCTGCTGAAGGTATTATCCACCTGCACAAAGGTCGCCTGCTTTGCGTACTCGTCTGCGTTGGAACGCAACGACAGGTACTTGCCGGCCGGCTGGATGTGGTCGGTGGTAATCTCGTTGCCCAGTTTGAGCAGGATTTCGCCGGACAGTTTGGCGGGCAGCGGATCCAGCGTCGGCAGCGGCGCAATGCCCGGGCCGTAACGTGTCTCCACCTTGGCGGCTTCTGCAGGCGGCAGTGGCGCAATGTAGGAATCCATGTCGACAACTGGCGGGATCAGCTTGAAGGCCAATTCCGCGTTACTGCCGAGCATATCGCGCGGGTCAGTGATGCAACCCATCACGGCGCTGGCGGCGGCAGTCGCCGGGCTGACCAGATGCACGGAGGCAGTCTCGGTACCCGAACGGCCTTCAAAGTTGCGGTTGGCCGTGGACAGCATCACCCCTTTGCTGGCCGGGCTGAAGCCCTGGCCGATACAGGCGGAGCATGCATTTTCCATGATACGCACGCCAGCGGCATAAAAGATTTCCAGATAACCGGCCGCGGCCAATTGGCGCGCGATCGCCTGTGAACCTGGAGCAATGGCAGTGTCGACTTTGACTTTTTTGCCACGCAGTATCTCGCCCACACGCGCCAGGTTCTCGTAGTTGGCATTGGTGCAGCTGCCGATGAACACAGCGTCGATAGGCTCGCCCGCATGTGCCTTGACGGGCTCCATGGACTTCAGACGCGGATACAGTGCGATGGTTGGTTGCAGGTCCGACAGGTTGATCTCAACCGTGCGCGAATAGGTTGCACCCGCATCAGCTTCCAGCGACTGCCAGTCTTTGGCGCGCTGGCGGCCTTCAAGATAGGCCTTGGTGATGTCGTCCGACGGGAAGATGGAGAAAGCCACGCCGCCCTCGGTGCCCATATTGCAGATGGTGGCACGGTCGGAAACATTCAGGCTCTTCAGGCCCGGGCCGGTGTATTCCAGACAGATGCCCTTGTTGCCCTTGATGCCGATGACCTTGAGCACGTTGAGGATCACATCCTTGGCCAGCACGCCAGGATGCAGCGAACCTGTGAGGTTAACCTGCACTACCTGAGGCATTTGAATCTTGTACGACGTACCCGCCATGGCGAAGCTCACGTCAGTACCGCCCGCCCCCATGGCCAGCATGCCCATGCCGCCGGCATTGGTGGTATGCGAGTCGGAGCCGATCACTGACTTGCCGGGTGCAGCAAAGTCTTGCAGGAACACGCTGTGGCAGATGCCGTTGCCGCAACGCGAGAAGTAGCAGCCATATTTCTTGCTGAAGCTTTCCAGGTAGTGATGGTCGTCGCTGTCGATGTAGCCGACTTGCAGCGTCTTGTGGTCCACCACAATGACGGAAGTCGTCTTCACGCGATCCACGCCCATTTTTTCAAAAGCCAGTGCCGCGGCCGTACCGGTCGCATCCTGATAAAGCGTGTGGGTGAACTGGATTTCCAGCGGTTGCCCCGGTTCGGGGAGTTGTTTCAAACCTCCGGCCGCATTGGCCAAAAGGATTTTCTGTGCGACGTTATAAGCTGTCATGGGACCCTCTTAAAAGTTTTCAAATGAATATCAAATTAAGTTAATCATCGAATTCGTCAGTCTCGCACATATACAGAGACTGCCTGAAGAAATCGACGCAAGTTTAAGGAAGCCAGTGCCGGATGTGACTGACACCATCAGTCACATCCGACCCTGTCTTCCTTGTTATTTGCTTTCCCATGAATTTACCTGCTATCCGTTCGTGCCTCTGGCTTGCCGGATGCGGTTCTCACGTATTTGCAAAGAATTCCATATGTCAGGAAACGTGGTTGCACTGCGAAGCAGGCGTGCGCGTATCCATGTTGCGGCCACGATTGATGTGATCATCAATTTCGCCTGCACATCCCGCCATACGACCGAACAGGAATGCGGTGAAAGCAGCCATTTCCATTGAGCTTTCGCTGAACTCATTTTTGCGATAGCGCGACCACAACAGTTTCAACAGCATTGCCGCAATAATGGCATCGATGTTGACGCAAAACACGTTTGCCGTAACGCCGTTATCGTACAAAGCCTGTACCAGTGTACGGTAATAATCGTGAAACACGTTTTTCTCGCCGCGCTCCGCGAACAGATCCGCAATATATACTTCGCGCGGATCATGGTTGACCTGATGCCCCTTGAACACCGGATGGTTGACGCCAGGGATGTTGCGCACCGGCAATCCCAGCGCCTTGCCGGCTTTCTTCTCGGCATGGAATGCCTTGGCAAATTCGGTCGCCATGGCCTTGAGGTCGAGCCCGTGCTTGGCAACACCAGCATCCGCCAGATTGGTTTTGCTGAATGCCTCGATCAGGAACTGGATACCTTCAAAACCGTTGCCGCCATGTGCGAAGCCGGTGTGGGTCAGGAAACCGATCATGCCCTTGTTGATCTGCACACGCTCCGGTGATTCCGGACCGTCGGCGGATACTGCGCCCTTGCAGCCCTGCGCCGAAATGGTACCGACGCCGTTGGAGATGATCAGGCCCAGCATGACCTGGAACGGGAACAGCGTCGCCTCGGTCGGCTTCTCGCCCAGCAGCGCCAGGTAGGCCAATTGAGTGATGGTCCACGATTCCAGGATTTCCTGGTTGTCGATGCCGCAGAACTTGCCAGGCTGGTGGTTCTTGCTGTCGGTCGACGCGCCGATGATAACGGCAAACAAATGTGCATACCATGGCAGATTGCGTACCGTGAGACGCGAGATACGCTTGCGCATCAGCGGCTCCCAGGCAACAGTCGTGGTCAATGCCGCCACTACCGCATCCGCAGTCGGGTTGCCTTTCAGCGAACGCAGATAACTCACGAACACCGATTTGCCACCGCGCTTGTCGAAAGCCTTGAGCATGGCTTCGGCCTGTGCGTCCTTTTCCTTGCCCAGCAGGGTAGCAAGTTGCGCTTCGCTGGGCTTGGCAGGCGTTACTTTCGCCTTCTCGTCGTCGCCTTTGGCCAGACCGGAATGGGCGAACAGTTCCATCAGCGTATCGGCTGCCTGGCGTGCGGCATCCACACGCTTGGGTCCAAGCAACGCAACTGCCGCACTGATCGCAGTATTGGGCGCATTGCCAGCTTCGCGTGCAGCATCAGCAGCAGCCAGCATGGTTTCGCCATGCATATTGACGTGCGCTGCAACAGCAAGATTGAACAAGGCATTGTCATTGGCATCATTGATTTCGCGCACAAGCGCCAGGCACAGGTTGGATTCCAGCGGCTGCTTGGCAGTATCCAGAATGGAAATGCCATTGACCTTGGTAACTTGCGTCTTCGGATCCATGACGGAACTGCCGGAGCAGTCCTTCATGGACTGGCGCGGGAAGATGGCGCCCACATGCTTGAGCAAATCGGCGATCTGCTGATCGTATGGCGACAGCGCCTTGACCACGGGAATTTCCAGCGAAGGCGGCAGCTTGATGCCCTGATTGTCGCCAAACCATGGCTTCAATTCCAGATTGCCTTCCGGCTCAAAGTCTTTCTCGACACCGTTCAGTTTCATCACCGCTGTCAGTGCCAGCGGAATATGCGCAATGTTGGTAACTACTGCGCCCTTCTTCGAGCACACGGGATTTTCCGGTGTGAAGATGTCCTTCACGCCGAACTTGTCCATGAACCATTTTTCCTTGGCGCGCGCATCATCGCCTGATCCGGCGATCGCACCGGCGTGACCCACGGCGCGCGTCAGGTTCGCCTTCCAGCGACCGACCACGCAGGCAACCACGGGCTTGTCGAATTCGACCCCTTCTTCATAATAACCGCCCGGCTCGGAATACAACACTGCCGACTTGGTACGCGGGTCGTTGGACATGGCATAGGCAAATTCGGGTACGGCATAATTGATATACACATCCTTGCCGCTGGAAATCAGCGTGGTCGTGCCCCAGCCGCCAATAGCCAGATAGTTGGCAATGGTGGTGGTAAAGTTGCCGGAATTGGAAAAGATGGCAACCGAGCCTTTTTTCAATGTTTCTTCCGGCTTGTCACCACCCAGTGCACCACCGATGCGGATATGGTTCCACGAATCCGCTATACCCAGACAGTTCGCGCCGAAAAGATCCACATTGCGCTGCTGGCCGAGCGCGCGAATCTCGCGTGCATCATGCACTGCAATCTTTTCGGTGAGGATGACGACTTTTTCGACATCGGGATTGATACGGATCAGTTCAGCCACACCATCACGCACGGCAGATGGCGGTAAATAAACGACACCGACATTGAATTTATGGCCGGCTTCCAGACCTTCGCGCACGTTGTTGTACACCGGGATCTTGCCCGCAGGTGTATCGACAAATTGCCCGCCGCGTCCGGGGGAAGTACCAAACACGACGTTGCCGCCGGAATAGGCATGGCTGACCGGTGTCACTGCGCGCGATTCGTTACCGGTGATATTCAGCACACAGATGCGATCATCCTTGGTGGCCAGGTCGGCCAGGGACTTGATGCCCACGTAATATTTAAATTTCTCGATACCAGGCTTTCTCATAGCTTGTCACCTTTGCATTTCATTTCTTTAATTTGTTCAATTCGCTGGTTGTGCCCGTTTGCACCCATGCGCCTTTATGCGTCTGCAGGCAGGCCCAGCACTTTCGCCACTTCTGCACGGCCGCCTTCCTTCATCCAGCGATTCGCCTCCTGCGCGTAGTTCACCACGTCAGTCATGGCGGAATCAAAGCCGAAAATACGGTAAGGCAGGCGTAGCGAATCGAGCACGTCCTTGAACACACCCATGCCGCGGATCACTTGCGGGCCGCCGCGTCCGATCACCACATACAGTGGTGTAGGACCGTGTTCGCTGAAGTAATCCCGCAATGCATCGGCCATCGCGCGGAACGTGACAAAGATATCGGTATTGTTGGCCTTGCCGCCAATGATAAACAGCACGTTCGACTGCTTGAGGTAGTACTTGAGGCATATGCGCATCACGTCGTACATTTTCTCGTAAGGCGGATTGCCGCCGAAGTCGGAAGAGATGATGGCGTCGTTGCCCAGCACTTCGGACACCAGCGAGTTCGCGCCACCGCCAAAGGTCGGCGCGAGGATGGTGCCATTTTCGTTGATCACGTAAACGTCACTTTGCCCCTGATAGGTGCGCAGTTCGTTGATTTCCTGCTCGAAGTCGTTTGACTCGGTAGTGAACAGATCTGCAGGCAGGTTGAGGCGACCAACACGAGGGTCGTCGCGGTCGAAGCCGCACTTGAAATCGCAAGCCACCGGGGTCAGCGAACCGTTACGGCCTTCCATCATGCGAATCGGGTTAAGTTCCAGCGTGGACATCCCATAGTGGTGGAACAGATCCCAAAGTTTGGGCAGGTGTTGCACCAGCGGGGAAATGATTTCCTTGGGTGCGCCCAGGTCGGTCAGAGCGTTGGAAATAACGAAAGACTTGAGACCGGTCAACGGATCGAACGGTACTTCGATGATCTGCGACTTGTCCAGTTCCTCGATATCCATACCGCCGTGATGCGTGAGTGTCATGACCGGCGCACGATAGCGGGTCGAGTCGGTCAACGAAAAATAGATTTCATATTCGGCGGGAACGGCGCCCTCAAACGTCACACCGCGCGATTTGTAGACCGCATTGCCGGATTTATGCTCGGCAAAATACAGGCGCTCCTTCTCGGCCAGCGCAGTCTTCAAGTCTTTGGCGCGTCCGAGCAAACCCGACTTGCCTTTCTTGCCAACACCGCCCTTGAAAATGGGTTTAACGAAAACCGAACCGCATTTTTCGATCAGGCTGTGTATCTCATGATCGCTCGCTTCCGGTCCGAGCACTTCGGAAACCGGGAAATTTACAATCTTGAGCAACGGCGCACCGTGCAACATTCCACTGATATTCATAGTCCACTTTCCCCTTTTTATTCACATACTGTATGTTCGTTTGCAGCTGGCCCCGAAGCCAGCCATTATCGGTCAATTCATTCAGCTTGCCGAACCAAAAACATTCGTGCCGCAAATCGTTGCCGCCGAAAAACCCATAGTTTTACTAGGGTAAAATGCACGTGGATATAGAACCCATGCGTCAGGTTTCGAACTCGAAACTTGCGCGCAGGCGGACTTCCACACTGGCTTATTAGTATTCTTCGGGCAATTTCTTTAGCTCTGCCCAGGAATAGACCGGGCCTTTGGTGCAAACGTAATCCTTGCCAACGTTGCAGCGGCCGCATTTGCCCAGGCCGCATTTCATCTTGTTCTCGATTGTTGTGTATATCTGTTCATCCGTAAAACCGAGTTGCTGCAGGTTTTGAATCACAAACTTGATCATGATCGGCGGACCGCAGGTGATGGCAATCGTATTGTTGGGTGAAGGTTTCTTGTCCAGCACGTTGGCAGGCACGAACCCGCAATATTCCTTCCAGCCCGGCTCTGCCCTGTCGACGGAAAGCTGAATATCGGCATTGCCGCGCATATGGTCCAATTCCGCCTTGTACATGAGATCGCTCGGCGAGCGCGCCCCGTAGAACACGGAGATATTCTTGAAATCCTCACGTTGTGACAGCGCCGTGGTAATCACCGGCCAGATCGGCGCCAGGCCGACGCCACCGCCGATGAACACCAGATTCTTGCCGCGCCAGTCGTCGACCGGGAAGCTGTTGCCGTATGGACCGCGGATACCGACGATATCACCGACTTCCAGTTCGTGGAATGCGGAACTCACGCGTCCCACGCGCATGATGCTGAACTGTTTATATTCCTTGATCAGCGGTGACGATGCGATGGAAATCATCATTTCGCCGCGACCGAACAGCGACAGCATGGCGCACTGGCCGCAGGTATGCTCGAAAGCTTTGCCTTCTACCGGCTCGATACGAAAGGTCTTGATGGCACGCTCTCCGCCAATCTCTTCTTTGATATGAGAAATGCGTGCCAGTTCTGGCAGGTAAATGTTATCCGACATGTTCGGTGACCTTATTGACTACATTGACGATATCGATTCCAACCGAGCACTCCGTAATGCAACGCCCGCAACCGGTACATTGCGGCATGCCGAAGTTTTCGGGGAAATACTGGAATTTGTGGCTCACGCGCTGACGCAATCGTGACCCCTGGTTCTCGCGCGGGTTGTGTCCGGAAGTATGCATGGTGAAATCCGGGAACTGGCAATTGTCCCAGGTACGCACACGATTGCCGCGCAACGGCGATGAACTGGTATTCTCGTCGTTAATGTCGAAACAGTGACAGGTCGGACACAGAAAGGTGCAGGCTCCGCAACCGATACAGGCGCGCGCCAGTTCTCCCCACAGCGGCGAATCGAAACTCGCTTTCAGCCTGGCCGGAGCGGCGTCGACATCCTTGATCGCGCGCTGCGGCTGAGCAACAGCATCCGCATGAACCTCTTTCAACTTTTTCTTGTCGTCGGCACTCGGTTCGCTGAAGACTTTGTCACCCGCTGCCATCAATGCCTTGCCGGTTTCGGTAACGGCCGCCACATAATAGCGGTCACCCAGATCGGTCATCAGCACATCCATGCCCTCGGAAGCAACCGGCGATCCGCCCACTGACTTGCAGAAGCAGTTGATACCCTGAGGCTTGTTACAGGCAAGCCCGATATAAGCCACATTGCTGCGCCGTGCCTGGTAATAGTTATCCTGGAATTGGTCGTTGAACACCGTATCCATGCGCACCATACCGGCACCGTCACACGGACGCACACCGAATACGGCATGCCGCACCGCCTTGGGCTCGATTGGCGTCAGGCGCGGAGGCTGTCCCTTGATATGCTCAAATGAGAAAAACACTTCACGCTGCGGAAAGGAAAATCCCTTTGGCGGCTGCACGGTGTTGCTGTGCTCGAGCTGGACTTTGCCGTTAATGGGTTGATACGACCAGATGTCGTCTTCCATTGCCGGCGCGGAAACCTGCCAGTCGCTTAATGCAGCGACCCAGTCGTTTAACTTGTCTTTACCTAAAATCTTTTCCATGCTGTTACCTGATGAATTTGCCGGGGTCGGTGTCGAGGAATGAGGCTGTCAGCGACGGCCCCCCTATGCTTGCTCCCGGCTCGTAACCGAACTGTTCGCGTGCTTCACGTTCCATTTTGTTGTTGAGCAGGCGCAACGGAATGTTGACCGGGCATACACGCTCGCATTCATTGCAATCGATGCAGCGTCCGGCAAGGTGCAACACGCGCGTCATGTGATAGACCATGTTTTCCGGGCGTGATGCGGAACGTTCGATCCAGCGCACGCGGTTGGCTTTTTCTTCGGCGGTAGTCTGTCCGGTAACCGGGAAGCTGGTACTGTCCACCACGCACTCGTCGCAGTAGCACATCGGGCACACCGAGCGGCAGGCAAAGCAGCGGATACAACGATCGAACTGGCGCTCCCAGAATTGCCAGCGTGCGGCAGGATCCTGTTCCTCGAAACGCTTGAGCGCGGAGAACGGTGCTTCCAGTTCGCGTCCGGTCTTATCCTCGCCGAGTACGTTGTTATGTTCCTTGGGGTAAGGCTCACGGCATTCCAGGCAGCGATCTGCCATCACTTCGCGTGCGGGGATGCGCTGCTCGCCCTGCGCGGTTGTAAATACGAAATCATCGCCGTCAAATCTGGAATCGGTCGCCTGTATTCCTTTTTTGGCAAGCTTGCGTTCATCCAGCACGCCGGTTCCTTCGCAGGATACACCGATGATGTAGACGTCCTTGCGTTCGAAATAATTTTCCTGCATCAACACCACGGTAGAACGCGCATCACAGCCCTTGGCGACGATGGCGATGGGCAGGTCTGGCCTTTCCTTCAGGTGCTTGAGAAACTTGCGGTCCTCAACCAGGTACAGCGAAAGATTATGGAAACAGGTGGGATCCCAGATCAGTTCGTCTGCCTGCTCAGGTGTTGTAATGACGACGGGTTCCGCCAGCATGCCATTGGTACTACGACGGTAACCGATCACAGCGCGCACTTCATTCTTGGCGAGCAGATCACGTGCCTTGTCACGAATATCCTGAAGATTGATCATGAGCGATCCGCCTTCACTTTTGTCTGCGGTCCGAGCGGCTTGAGATCCTCTACAAAGTCCCTGATGACCTGAGAATACTTCGCACCTTCCGCAGCCGACACCCATGACATGCGAAACCGATCCTGCTCGATACCGACAAAGCCGAGCAACTCCTTGACCAGATGGATCTTGCGCCGCGCCAGGAAATTGCCTTCGATGTAGTGACAATCGCCAATATGGCAACCCGATACCAGCACGCCGTCGGCTCCTTTCTTCAACGCCGACAGGATGTAATTCGGCGATATGCTACCCGTACAAGGAACGGTAATGGGCGTCGCATTGGGCGGGTACTGGATACGCGACACCCCGGCCAGGTCGCTGCCTGCCGACGAGCACCACTTGCACAGGAAAGCAACTATCCTGGGTTCGTAGTCAGTAGATACTTCTGCTAATTGTTCCGACATCTGCTTCTTTCCTCATTTTCCAAATTCTCAGGCCAGGCACGCTTCGATCATCTCCTGGATCTGCAGCGGCGTAGTATTCTTGACCTCGATGGCGGCGCGCACGCAAGTGGCGGAGCAACTGCCGCAGCCCTCGCACAGTACTTCGTTTACGTACGCTTTTCCGTTCTCCAGGCTGATCGCGTTATACGGACAGGCCGTCACACACATTTCGCAGCCGGTGCAGTGCGAGTTGCGCACTTTGGCCACCGTCGGCGCATGGCTCAACGTGGGCTGCGACAGCAGGCCGATCACCTTGGAAGCAGCCGCGCTGGCCTGGGATACCGTTTCCGGAATGTCCTTGGGGCCTTGTGCACAACCGGCCAGGAAGATACCTGCGGTCACGCTTTCCACCGGTTTCAGTTTGGGGTGGGCCTCGGCCAGGAAGCCGTCCTTGTCGCGGCCGATCTTGAGTGTCTTGGCAATATCCGCAGTACCTTGCGATGGTTCCATGGCCAGCGCGAGCACCACCATGTCGGCATCGATTTCGACGTTCTGTCCGGTCAGTGTGTCGGTACCGAGTACCCTGACCTTGCCGCCTTTGCGATAAAGCTTGGACACGCGACCACGCAGATAGACGGCCTCGTCCTCTTCCATGATGCGTTGCACGAATTCTTCGTAACCTTTGCCGCCGGAACGGATATCGATATAAAACACGTAGGCTTTGCCGTCCGGCACATGATGCTTGTACAGGCTCGCGTGCTTTGCGGTATACATGCAGCAGATCTTGGAGCAGTAGGCACAGTGGTTTGCGGGATCACGTGAACCCACACACTGGATGAAAACCACTTCCTTGGGCACAGTGCGATCGGACGGACGCAGCACATGGCCTTTGGTTGCACCGGAAGCCGAGCACAGACGCTCGAACTGCAA
>JBNLBY010000017.1:0-33507 GCA_050303535.1 Sideroxydans sp.
CGGCGCTGCACAAAAATGCCACGGCATCGGCAACATTTTCGGCGCTGCCGAAAGTGCCAGCCGGAATGTTATCGACAAAACGCTGTTTCACATCAGCCGGTAATTTTTCAGTCATTTCCGTATTGATAAAACCCGGGGCAACTGCATTGACCTGAATATTCCGCGCAGCAAATTCGCGTGCCAGTGTCTTTGTCAGGCCGATCAGTCCGGCTTTGGATGCAGCATAGTTTGCCTGTCCCGCATTACCCATTTGTCCGACCACCGATGCAATATTTACAATTTTGCCCGCACGTTGTTTGAACATCTGTCTGTTGACCGCCTTGCACACATTAAAAGCGCCGGTCAAATTGACAGAAAGAACCATATCCCATTCTTCCGGTTTCATGCGCATAAAAAGGTTGTCTTTGGTAATCCCGGCGTTATTGACGACCATATCGAGATTGCCAAACGTGGCAATGACGGATTCGATGGCCTTTTCCACCGAGTCCAGTTTCGTTACATTGGCTTCCAGGCTGACGGCTTTAACCCCCAGGGCCTCAATTTCCTTAACCGTGTCTGGCGCCATACCCATATCAAGTATTGCAATGTTGGCTCCCTGACGGGCTAGCCTGAGCGCAATGGCTTTACCGATCCCTCGAGCCCCACCTGTAACCAGAGCTGTTTTTCCTTTAAAACTCATCATGTCCTCCCTTTGCCCTACCTGCGAAAATTACGAATAGGCCTATACAAGTATACTCAATACCGATTTCAATGCTTCACCATCATTGATGGCCAGGGCCTGCTGGTTTGTGTCGATGCGTTTATTCAAACCTGCCAGCACCTTGCCCGGTGCACATTCTACGTTGTGCGTAATGCCCTGTTTGCCGAATGCCAATACGGTTTCTACCCATCGCACCGGTGAAAACAGCTGGCGTACCAGCGCGTCCTTGATCTTGTCAGCATCGCTGTAAGCTGCGACATCGGCATTGTGCAGCACGGGAATGGCCGGTGTTTGCACTGCAACAGCGTTCAGATATGCACGCAACTGCTCTGCCGCACCTTTCAACAGACTGCAATGCGAAGGAACGCTCATTGGCAGCATGATCGCGCGTTTTGCGCCTTTGGCCTTGGCCAGTTCCATGCCCCGCTCGACCGCAGCACGATTCCCCGCGATAACCACTTGTCCGGTGGAATTGTAATTCACCGCCTCCAGTACTTCGCCTTGTGCGCCCTCGCTGCATACGGTGCGCACTGCATCGTCATCCAGGCCGAGAATTGCAGCGATACCGCCCACGCCTTCCGGCACGGCTTGTTGCATGCATTGCGCCCGGTAGCGCACCAGCGGCAATGCATCTTCAAAACTCAGCGCGCCCGCAGCCACCAGTGCGGTGTATTCGCCCAGACTGTGTCCTGCCATGATGGAGGGATTTGCACCGTTCTGCGATTGCCATGCGCGATAAACAGCAACGCCCGCAGCCAGCATTACGGGTTGCGTATTGACCGTAGAATTCAGATCGGCATCGCTGCCTTCTGCGACCAGTTGCCACAAGTCCTGTTTCAGCACATCTGATGCTTCAGTGAATGTATCGCGCACGACTGCAAAATCGGCGTAACCATTCATCATGCCGCGCGATTGCGAGCCCTGACCGGGAAATACAAAAGCGAATTTAGTCATTTTAAGCCTGCCACTTGATCAAGATTGCGCCCCAGGTGAATCCGCCACCGATGGCTTCCATGATAATGTTTTGTCCGTCCTTGATACGACCGTCGCGCACTGCAGTGTCCAGCGCCAGCGGAATCGAAGCTGCCGAGGTATTGCCATGGTTGGCAACGGTCACAACGACGTTGGCCATATCCAGGCCAAGTTTTTTGGTTGTGGCCTCGATAATACGGATATTGGCCTGGTGCGGTACCATCCAGGTAATGTCGGAACCGCTCATTTTCTGGTCTTCCAGCAACTCATCCACGACGCCGCTCAACACATTGACGGCGAACTTGAATACCGCCTTGCCGTCCATCGAAATTTTCGGATCGGCCTTCAACAAATTACGATGCTGGCCATCTGCATGCAGCTTGGCTGCCACAATGCCGGGCTTGTCGGAAGCGCGCAGTACTACCGCACCTGCTCCGTCACCGAACAGCACGCAGGTGGTACGATCGTTCCAGTCCAGCAGGCGCGACAACACTTCGGCGCCGACCACCAGAACCGTTCTGGCCTGTCCGCCGCGAATGTACAAGTCCGCCGTGTTCATTGCATAAATGAAACCGCCGCATACGGCTTGTATGTCGAAGGCGGCTCCGCTGTTTTTGATTCCCAGTTTGTCCTGCAGGATGCAGGCTGTACTGGGAAACGCCATATCGGGCGATGTGGTTGCCACGATGATCATGTCGATCTCGCTGGCATCAATACCCGCCGCTTCGATCGCCTTACGGCTCGCCTGCAGCGCAAGATCGCTGCACAGTTCATCATCTGCAGCAAAACGACGTTCAGCAATGCCACTGCGGGTGACGATCCAGTCATGCGAGGTATCGACCACTTTTTCGAGGTCGTAATTGGTCACAACCCTGGCAGGCAGATAACTGCCGGTGCCGATAATCCTGGAATAAATCAAATTGCTTCTCCTGCAGTTTGATAGCGTGAGTGATGCCACTTTTCAATATGCTCACTGATGTGATTCAGCATACCGCCGCGTGCTTCTTCGGCCGCACGCTCGATGGCACACAAAAAGGCAAAGGCGTCGGCGGCACCGTGGCTTTTTACCACGATGCCTTTCAGGCCGAGAAAACTGGCGCCATTGTAACGACGATGATCCAGTCTGTGCTTGAATGCCTTTAGTACCGGCAGGGATACCAGCGCGCCCAGTTTTGTAAACCAGTTCTGGCTGAAGCCCTCTTTCAGGAAGCCGCCCATCATCTTGACCACACCTTCGGCGGTTTTCAGGGCAACGTTGCCCACAAATCCGTCGCACACCACCACGTCTGCAATGCCCTTGAAAATGTCATCGCCTTCCACATTGCCGTAGAAATTAAGATCGCTGGCCTGCAATAATTCGCCCGCCTGTTTCACGACTTCATTGCCTTTGATATCTTCGCTGCCAATATTCAGAAGACCGATTGAAGGCTGATCATTATGTTCCAGCGCAGACACCAGCGTGCTGCCCATCAGCGCAAATTGCAGCAAATGTTCGGCAGTACAGTCCACGTTTGCGCCCAGATCCAGCATGCAGACCTGCCCATTGACGGTTGGCCAAAAGGAAGCGATGGCGGGCCGGTCAATGCCAGGCAGGGTCTTCAGTACATAGCGTGCCGTAGCCATCAACGCGCCGGTATTACCTGCACTGACGCAGGCCGAAGCTTCACCGCTTTTGACCAGATTGATGGAAACACGCATTGAAGAGTCTTTTTTGCCGCGCAATGCGGACTGTGGTGATTCATCCATGCCGACCACTTCCGTTGTGGCATGGATACGCAGACGTGTACTGTCGGCAAAGCCGAGTTTATCCAACTCCGCTTCGATGGCTTCGGGAAGTCCGACCATCACTACGGTGTCGTCAGGATGTTTTTTCAGATAAGCGACAGCCGCAGGCACGGTCACCCGTGTCCCGTGGTCGCCGCCCATGGCATCAATAGCTATCGTGATATCCATTGGGCGAACCTTTTAGGCGAAAAAATTGACAGAGTTCGACTCTCGCAAAATGGAGAGTTTCGCAAAGGATAGAATAAAATCAGTCGCCCTTGGTTTTGACGACTTTCTTGCCACGGTAGTAGCCGCTTGGGCTGATGTGATGACGCAGATGAGGCTCCCCGGTTGACGGTTCAATGGCCAATGCCGGGTTAGTCAAAAAATCATGCGCGCGATGCATTCCTCGTTTGGACGGGGTTTTCTTATTTTGCTGAACAGCCATTTATCTACTCCTCAAATAACTACTTTTTTAATCCAGCCAGCACCGCAAATGGACTGGCCTTCTGTTTTAAATCGTTTACTGCCGGTGCACATTCCCCTTCGGGATGTTTGGGGGCGAAAGGCAATGCCAGCAACAACTCATCTTCGATCAAGGCCACTACATCCAGCCGGGTCTCGGCTTCAATAGCGTCCGTATTGTCATCCTTTGCTGCTTCATCCAGTCTGTCTGCAGGCAGCAAACGTAACCTGGAAAGCAGGTTTGCCGAATACGCCAACTCACCGAGGCAACGCTGGCATCTCAGGACGCATGTCCCTTGCAAAGAAACTTCCAGCATATTGCTACCGTCCTCGCGGTAACCGCGAACAATATAAGTCAGCAATCCGTCGGATTTTGCCAGCATATCGCACAATCTGGACAGCGCTGACACCGCTATCTCGCCGTGTATTTCCTTGCCATTCCGGGCAAAGTCCACACTGTCAATGAAAGGCCGTGCAAACATGAGGCGCGCATGATATATATTCCGCCCCTACCTGTCAAAAAGCATTTATTAAGGAATATCTTGAATTCTCAACCGCTTGTCCTGGCTTCGACTTCCATATATAGAAGTCAGCTGCTTTCTACGCTGCAAATCCCTTTTCAAACCGCCGCGCCCGACGTGGATGAGACCCCCATTCCGGGAGAGAGTCCGGAACAGACTTCCTGGCGGCTGTCGCAAATGAAGGCTCAAGTTGTCGCCAAACGCTTTCCCAATGCATTAATCATCGGCTCCGATCAAGTTGCCTCGCTGGATGGGCAACAAATAGGCAAACCGCTCAATCATGACAATGCCGTGCGCCAGTTGAGCGCAATGCGTGGCAAAACGGTGAACTTTTACACAGCCTTGTCCCTGCTGAATGCAGCTAACGGTGAAATGCAAACTGATGTTGCCATTACAAAAGTCAGCTTTCGCGACTTGAGCGACGAACAGATAGAAAGCTACCTCAGGAAGGAACAACCCTATCATTGCGCCGGCAGTGCCAAATCGGAAGGCCTGGGTATTGCCCTGATCAGCAGCATCAAAGGTAATGATCCGAATGCACTGATCGGCCTGCCCTTGATCTTGCTGGTCAGCATGCTTGAAAAACAAGGCGTTAGGGTTTTATGAGATTTGTCTATTAAATTTTCTTGTTGCGACTGAAATTTCTTTCTGGTATTAAAGCGCGCTTGAAAAATTTAGTGTTACCTTGGAGACCGACGCAATGCCCGTACAAGCAAGCAAAACAATTGCCCCATACAAGGCCAAAAAAGGCGAGGCATATATGAATCCCAAGCAACTGGAACACTTCCGGGGTATTCTGAATGAAATCAAATTAGGCCTCAGTCATGATATCGATCGCACGGTGCATACCATGCAGGACGAAGCTACCGTGTTTGCCGACCCGAATGATCGCGCCAGTCAGGAATCCGATATGAGCCTGGAATTGCGTAATCGCGACCGCGAACGCAAGCTCATCAAGAATATCGACAAGATGCTGGGGCGCATTGATTCGGGCGATTATGGTTATTGCGACAAGTGTGGCGTGGAAATCGGACTAAGCCGTCTGGAAGCGCGTCCTACTGCTACCTTGTGCATTGACTGCAAAACCCTGGACGAAATCAGAGAGCGTCAAGTCGCAAAATAAGCCTTTGCAACAGGCCAGAAAACAAAAAATCCCTGCCATTACGCAGGGATTTTTTTACAGGCATCGCATAATGCTATGCTATCTGGAGGCGCGACCCAGAGTCGAACTGGGCTAAATGGATTTGCAATCCACTGCATAACCGCTTTGCTATCGCGCCCATGGCCAATCTTTAAGTAAGTAGCAAAAATTTGGGAAAGCCTTAAAGCTTTCCCAAATCAAATTATGTGGAGCGGGAAAAGAGACTCGAACTCTCGACCTATACCTTGGCAAGGTATCGCTCTACCAACTGAGCTATTCCCGCAAAAAACGAAGCCCGCATTATAAAGATATCGAACTTAGTGTCAAGAAAATCCAGGTAGTTATGTTTTTGTTTTGTTCGAGTCTCATTTGCCTCTGTATAATGCGCCGCTCATGAATTTCGGAACCCGCGTTCCGATACACTTACCTGCCCGAGTGGTGAAATTGGTAGACACAACGGACTTAAAATCCGTCGAGGCTAAACCCCTCGTACCGGTTCGATTCCGGTCTCGGGCACCAGAACAGATGTCAGACAAACTGAATTCCACGCAACGCGAAGCGATCAAATATCTCGGCGGTCCCCTGCTGGTACTGGCCGGCGCAGGCAGCGGTAAAACCCGCGTTATTACGCATAAGCTGGCCTATCTTATCGGGGAATGCGGATACTCTCCGCGTAACATTGCCGCCATCACCTTTACCAACAAAGCTGCCAATGAAATGCGTGAACGCGTCGGTAAATTACTGACGGGACGCAATGCAAAGGGAATGACCATCAGCACTTTTCACGCGCTGGGCATGCAGATTCTGCGCGCCGATGGGGCATTACTCGGCTACAAAAAACAGTTCTCCATTTTCGATAGCGCCGATACGGGCAAAATCATCGGCGAACTGCTGGGCACCCCGGACAAGCAGGAGATACGTATCGCGCAAAGTGTGATTTCGAATTGGAAAGCCACCTTTTTAACGCCGGAACAAGCGGCAAGTCAGGCCGAAAATGAAGAACAACAGTACCTCGCCCTGCTCTATGCGCGTTATCAGGAAACGCTGAGTGCTTATCAGTCGGTCGACTTTGACGACCTCATTCGTTTGCCGGTTGAATTATTCAAGACACACGAAGAAGCACTTCTGCGTTGGCAGCAACGCTTTCGGTACCTGCTTATAGACGAATACCAGGACACCAACGATTGCCAGTACCAGATGATGCGCATGCTGGCTGGCAGCCGTGCCGCCGTTACCGTCGTGGGCGACGATGATCAATCCATTTACGCATGGCGTGGCGCAAATGCTGCCAATCTGCACAACCTGCAAAAGGACTATCCGCATTTGCGGGTTATCAAGCTCGAACAGAATTACCGTTCCTCGCAGCGCATCCTGCAAAGTGCCAACCATCTCATCAGGAACAACACCAAATTATTCGAAAAGAACTTGTGGAGCGAACACGGTCCCGGCGATCCGGTGCGTGTATTCGCAGCGAAGGACGAAGAGAACGAAGCCGAGTCAGTTGTATTACGCCTGCTGGCACACAAGTTCGAGAACAGCACGCGCTTCGCAGACTACGCCATTCTGTATCGCAGCAACCATTTATCGCGTGTGTTTGAGGAACAACTGCGTACCCATAAAGTGCCTTACACCGTCAGCGGCGGCACTTCGTTTTTTGATTACGCTGAAATCAAGGATCTCACAGCCTACTTGCGTCTCATCGCCAACCCGGACGACGATCCGGCTTTCATTCGTGCCATTACTACGCCCAAACGCGGTATAGGAAACAGCACGCTGGAAAAACTGGCGTCACATGCCGGGACACGCCATATCAGCCTGTTCGAAGCGGCTTTCGAGCATTCGATGCAGGAACAACTGTTGCCTCGCCAGCACGAAGACCTTCTAACTTTTTGCAACTTCATCAACCGTATGCAGGAACGAGCGGAAAAAGAGCCTTGCAGCGATGTGATGAACGATTTGTTGAGCGCCATCGACTATGAGGCATGGCTATTCGACAGCCACGATCCGCGTCAGGCAGAAATCAAATGGAAGAATGTGCAGGATTTCGTCGGCTGGATCAACCGTAAATCCGAGACTGATGAAAAGTCCATGATCGCCATGACGCAAACCATCGCCCTGCTCAACCTGCTCGAGTCACGCGAGCAGGAAAATGATGCCGTATCGCTTTCCACTCTGCATGCCGCAAAGGGACTGGAATTCGGGCATGTATTCCTGGTTGGCGTGGAAGAGAATATTTTGCCGCATGAACGCAGCGAGACACCAGAACAGATCGAGGAAGAACGCCGCCTGATGTATGTAGGCATTACTCGTGCGCAACGCTCGCTACAGATCAGCTATTGCAACCGCCGCAAACGCGGCAAGGAATTCAGTGGCTGCGATCCCAGCCGTTTCATCGCCGAGCTACCACAGGCTGAAATTGTCTATTCGGGCCTGGTGACCCAGGACAGTACGCCTGCAGTAAGCAAGGAAGAAGGAATGGACAAACTTGCACGTTTCAAGGCAATGTTGAAGTAATACTAAAGAATTCGCAGGCGCCCTTTTCCTAAACCCGAATACTTCTATCAAGTATATCGTACGTACTTTTCTCTTATATAACCCCAACCCCTCTTTCCCATACGTGAATCTGGTATTTCGCACACTAAAGCATTAGAATGCGCAGGGTCTTTTTTGTTTTGTCAAATTTGAGATAAATTCTGGTTAAATTCGGGTTAAATTGTAAATCATGCATACAAACAGAGTCTTTGTAAGAACTGCCAAGGCCGAACGCGAAGGAATGAAACTTTCCAACAACCTTCTGCGCATGTTGACGCTCATAGACGGCAAAACCCCCTCCAGCGATTTAGCCAGGCGTGCGCCTCCCAGTTTGCGAAATATATGGCACGAGCATCTGACGGAATTGGTGAAGGGTGGATATATAGTCGATAATCCAGCGGATGTCATAGAGTATAAAAACGCACAATGTATGAATCCACCAATACAGAAGGTACTGAACACGACAGTGACGCACACTTCACAGAAACCCCAAGCCGCAACACCGGCCGCAGCAGATCCTGAAGATAAACTGAAAGCGGAAAAAGCTGCCAAGGCGGCCGAACTGAAAGCATATTTTGCAACTGCCAAGGAAAAAGGCAAAACTGAGGCTGAACAGGCGGCGCAGGAAGATAAGCTTGCTCAGGCCAAACTCAAGGCGGCGGCGGCGGCGGCAAAGTCCAGTTCGGATGCCGAGGCAAAAGCCAAAGCATATGCCCGGCGAAAGGAAGAAGAAGCCTTGCGAGCACGGGAAAAACTCGAAGCAGCCTCTGCTGCTGCAAAAGCCAGTTCGGACGCAGCGGCAAGAGCCAAGGCTGATCTTGAGGCAGCTAAGCTGGCCAGCAAAGTCAGGGCTGATCTTGGGGCCAAATCCAGATCGAATGTCGAAGCAAAAGCCAAGGCTGAGGCCAGGCAACGAGATGAAAAAGCGGCACATGCACGGGCTGAACTCGAGGCGGCAGTTGCAGCTTCCAAAACAAGGTCTGATGCGCTGAAGAAGGCCAAGACTGAAGCCAAACGGCGGGAAGAGGAAGCAGCGCGTGCTCATGTGGAATTGGAGGCTGCCAAACAGGCTGCCAAAAAAATATCCAATTCCAAAGCACAGTCCGGAACGGCGCTCAATCAGGATAAGGCGACCGGGATACCTGACGATATATCTGTCAGCGCCAGCAGAATATCTCCGGACAAAGAAACACGACTGCACAATCTTGAACTCGAGAACGAAGCACTCAAGAAGCTACTGGCAGAAGCGTATGTGGAAATAACAGCGCTCAAGACCTCCCGGTAATTCGTTCAGCACCAAAATTCTTTTTGCGCGGCAAACCGTTTCCTGGCGCTGCCAAATCTGGCTATGTGCTCTGCATAATCATGCTCTATCCAGCCGCGTATAAGCACCACTGTGTCGTGTCGCGCGGCATTATCCAACTCGTTCAGCAGGCGACGTGCCACGGCAATGTCATTCAAAATGCCCAGAATATCCTGTAGCTGGGCAAGAACAGCCACATATTCCCTGGTCCTGGATTCGGAAAACATTGAACCAAACATCTCTGCGCTATAACGCAGCTTCTTGCAGGCAATACGTAATGCATGCAATTGCTCAGCATCTTCTCCGCCCAGGGCGGAACTGTGTTTAGCAACAAGTTTGCTGTATTTCCTCAGGATATCGACTGCGAATTGTTCCAGCGTTGTTTTCACACTATCCGATTGCACACCATACATCCAGGCGCCAAAGCGCAGCAACATGCGCTGAAACTCCTTCGAAGCAAGACTTTTTTCCATATCCGCATGCAGCTTTTGGCGCGCCTGCTCGCTTGCATCCAGTAATTCGCGCAGCCCCGTATGGTCCGGCAGGCGCGTGCATATTGGAGCCAGCGTCTGCGTAATAAATACATCCCATTCACGTAAGCGCCCCAGTGCCACACATAACTTCGCGACCTGTTCCTTTAGTGCAGACAATACGTTATCGCTATAAACATGTTGCGCGATGGAAAGCAATACACGCAGACGGCGCAGGCCAATACGTACCTGATGAAGATATTCCTCATCCAGTTTCAATAACGCCCCTGGCACATTGGATTGAACCTGCGCCAGGCATGCGCTGATCAGGCTATGCATGGCACTGGAAATATCCTGTGATTTGCGCAGTTGCGGAAACCTGCCTTTGCTTGCGCGCGGTTTTGAAGCAGAAAACAGCAAGTAACCGTATTCTGCTTTGCTGGTGTGCTCCACTTGCAGCGGCACAATGTCGAGCAGGGCCAGAGCAAGTTTAAAGAGTTGTTGCGGTGCGCCAGACTGGAGTTGCCGCTCCGATCGCAACTCCAGTTCCAGCTCCGAGATCGGACAGCTCGATTGTCCGGAACGTATTTCACCGCTGTCCATACACAATTCAATTTCTGCACCTTCGAATATGAGTTGTCGCACAGTGCGAGAAAAACTGGTGACAAATACCGGTTGCAGTCTGTTGCGGACACCGTGTGGCAATTTGCCTCCGCAGGCCTTGAGGGCGGCAAAATCCAGTTGTTCAGACAAGACAGGTGTTTCCCACTCGTTGCGCTGATGCAGCCCGGCGTTTACCTGCCCGCCACCTTTCAATGTTTGCACGAAGCCCTGCCCCGTTTTGCGCAGACGCAAAGCCATGCCTTGCCGATGCAGATCCAGGTCGGCAGTATCGTAATAGATGCTGTAGAGTTTGAAAGTGCGTGCGCGAGTTGCGGAGAGTGAACGCAGCCAGGGATGCCGCTTGAGTAATTGCAAATGCTTGGGCGCGAGATGAAGTTTCAGTTCTGTTTCCAGTCCCATGCAACCTCCTCGCCAGGCTGCTCACACAGCCAGTTATCCAGATGCCCATGCGCAGACAGCGCATACATTACCCGCACCTGATCAGCACATCAATCCGATTTTGCTTCTTCAGTATTACGCGTATCGTGATGAATGAAGCTGCTCATTGCAGCACGAAATTCAAGCGGCGCTACCACATCGCAATTAATATGTTCTCCGCCTTCGATCAGTTTCAGGAATTTCGGTTGCTGAGCGCTTTCGAAAAGCCGTTGGCTCATCTGGAATGGTATTCGATTATCCCATTTACCGTGGATCAGCAGCAGTGGGATTTTCAGTTGCCTGATCTTTGCGATCGAATCGAAACGCTGGTTCAACAGCAGGTCGACGGGCAGGTAGGGGTATTTGCGCTCGGCCATATCCATCATCGACGTGAAAGTGGCTTCGGCGATGACGCCGCCTGCTTCCGGGTGATGTACTGCAAGATCGATTGCGACCGCCCCGCCCAGAGAATGTCCAAAGATAAATGTGGTTTTCGGATTGTTTGTTCGTTCCTTGACCAGATATTTCCAGGCCGCTTCGGCATCTTCATACATACCAGTTTCATTGGGCTCGGCACCACCGCTTTTCCCATAGCCTCGATATTCGACCAGCAGCAGGTTGTAGCCCATGTCATGGAATCGCGCCGCTTTTCCCATGTCATGTGCAGAACCGATGTTTTTTTCGTTTCCATGCAGATAAAGCAAGGTTGGCGCATCACTGTTTTCAACGGGAATCCACCATGCAAACAGGTCGCCACGGTCTGTGCCATTTCCGGACGGGATATGAATTTCTTCAAATTTCAAACCGTACCGTTCAGGTGTGGTTTGCAGTTGTGCGCTGGGTTCGAAAATGCGTGGCCGCTGTGTTGCCCACATATAGACGCATATCCCAAAATAGGTAAGCACTGCCAATATGAGTGCCCAACGGAAACGCTTTGACCACTTCAGGATCAAAGCTGTTCGTTCAACCTTTTCCAAACGCATGCTCCTTTGCTTGCTTCTTCGATATCTTCCAGTTGCGCGCTATGCAGCGCCAGTTCATCTTTATTTGCCGGCAGGACTCGAACGCTCAAATGAATCGCCTCGCCATTCGTGGCGAATTGCACACCATCATCGTCGTTACTGTCTTCATCCAGCAAACTTTCCTGCCCGCGCGTCATTGCCAGATACACCTCGGCCAGCAATTCGGTATCCAGCAGTGCGCCGTGCAGCGTGCGGTGCGAGTTGTCGATCTGATAGCGATCGCACAATGCATTCAGATTGTTCTTTTTGCCCGGATGCAGTTCCTTGGCGACTTTGAGGGTATCAATTACCTGGTTGCTCAGCGGTGGCAATCCGGCCAGTGCCAGTTCTGCATTCAGGAAACCAATATCGAACGGCGCGTTATGAATGATGAGTTCCGCGTCGGCAATGAATTCCAGCAGCGCCGGGGCAACCTCGGCAAATTTGGGTTCATCCAGCAAACGATCCAGCGTCAAACCGTGCACCGCTGCAGCCCCCTCGTCGATCTCGCGTTCCGGATTGATATAGCGGTGAAATGTGCGTTTGGACACCTTGCGTCCCTGCATTTCGATGGCTGCAACCTCAATGATGCGATGTCCCTGCCTGGGATCAAGGCCCGTGGTTTCCGTATCCAGCACGATCTTACGCATGAGCACTTCCCTGTACTGACTCCACCCCGCGATTGGCAAGCTGATCGGCGCGTTCGTTGCCATCATGCCCGGCGTGGCCTTTGACCCATACCCACTCGATACTATGCTGCTCTGCCAACGCGTCCAGCCTGCGCCACAGATCTTCATTTTTCACCGGTTTCTTGTCAGATGTTTTCCAGCCGCGCTGTTTCCAGTTATGCACCCATTCGCGGATGCCCTGCTGCACATATTTGGAATCGGTGTGCAGACGCACATGGCAATGGCGTTTCAATGCTTCCAGTGCATAAATTGCCGCCAGCAGTTCCATGCGGTTGTTGGTGGTATGCATTTCGCCGCCGAACAGTTCGCGCTCCTTGCCTTTGGTGCGCAGCAGAACGCCCCACCCGCCGACACCAGGGTTGCCTTTGCATGCTCCGTCTGTGAAAATTTCAACTACATCCTGCGTGTTATTCATTGTTTTCGGTCGTTTTCTGGATGATCCTGTTGTTGTTCAATTTAGGTGTCGCCGGCAGTAACTTTCTCACCAGTCCCTTCTTCCATTTCGGTTCGATCAAATGCATTCCGTGTACGCGCTTGATCGCATGCAAAAAATACACGCCGCCACTTACCGCCCACCAGCGGTCGCCCGCTTTTTCCATAAAATTGAAGCGTTCCAGCCATTTCGCCTGATTCAGCGGCGGTGCATAGGCGGCAAAACTTCCACCCGCCACTTCGAAGTCCAGCAATGCCAGCCAGTCCTTCAGACGTGTCAGACTGATAAAACGTCCGTGCCAAGGGTAGGCTTTTTTACTGCCTAATATACGGCGCGCACCCCACAAGCTGTACGGATTGAATCCGCTAATGATGAGATTCCCTTCCGGTCTCAGTACCCGTGCCACTTCACGGATAATCTGGTGCGGATTTTCCGCAAATTCCAGCACATGTGGCAACACCACCAGATCCAGGCTGTCGCTGGCGAACGGCAACTCGTTGCAACATAAACGTACATTGTTGCGGGCCTGATTACCCGCTGTGAAACGAAGCGGCATGCGGCTGCTGCGCAGAAAATCATGCTCCGGCAACCCCATTTGCAGGGCATTGAACCCGAAAATATCGCTCACCGTACGGTCGAAATAATCCTGCTCGTACTGCAGGACATAGTTCGCCTGCTCGCTGGCAAACCATTCATTCAAACTGAGCATGGTTGACTTACAATATGGCATCAGGTTCCCATTTATATCATGCTGAGCATTACTGCCATCCCCGCCCTGGAAGATAACTACATCTGGTTACTCCAGCATGAACACCATGCCGTCATTGTCGATCCGGGCGAAGCTGCGCCAGTACTGGACTTTCTGCATCAGAACGACCTGCAACTGGACGCGATTTTGTGCACCCATCGCCACTACGACCACGTCGATGGTATCGAAGAATTGCGCGAAGTATATAACGTGCCGGTGTACGGGCGAAGCCATCCAAAGAATCCCCATATTACCCACGACTTACGCGAAGGTGATCATCTACGCCTCGACGTATTGGACATCGAATTCAACATCATTGAGACGCCAGGCCACCTGGAAGGCCACATCGTATTCATTGCCCCGGGAATCCTGTTCTGTGGCGACATGATATTCGGCGCAGGTTGCGGCAGGAATTTCGAAGGAACGCTCGCCCAGCTATACCATTCGCTGCAACGTCTGGCTGCCTTGCCCGGAAATACACTGGTCTATTGCGCCCACGAATACACTGCCCGTAACCTATCCTTCGCACAGGCGTGCGAACCCGGCAATCCGGATATTCAGCGCCGCATCGATGAAACCCGTTCCTTGAGTGCAGCAAAACGCCCGACTATTCCGTTTACCATCGACCAGGAAAAAGCCACCAACCCTTTTCTGCGCTGTACCAGCCCGGAACTCGTTCGCACATTGCAAAATCGCGGCCTGACAGACACCAGCGAACTTGCTGTATTCACAGCCCTGCGCGACTGGCGCGCGCATTTCTGATTGCGGGAAAAGTCGATCTAGTTTATCCTGCGCGCCCTTTCGGAGGCTGAATAAGTGGTTTAAGCCGCATGCTTGGACAACACGCCACGCAGCGGCGGCCGTAGCCACAAGCGGCATCATCGCTTGCGGCGCAGACTAACATGAGCACAGCGAATGTTAAGTCGCGAAGCGACGGTCGGAGCCAAAGCGTGTTCCGAAGGCCAAAAAGAAGTGACAATACGGAGAGGTGGATGAGCGGTTTAAGTCGCACGCCTGGAAAGCGTGTTTAGGTTAATAGCCTAACGCGGGTTCGAATCCCGCCCTCTCCGCCAAATTATATTCTAAGCACCCGCACAGGGTGCTTTGTCGTTTGGAGGGATGAGAACCCTTGGGTTCGACCAGCGAGCACCGCTCGCGCAGGATGCCGAAGGCAGTCCCGAGTACAACGAGGGATGAGGCTTTCGCGGAGGCAACGCGAAAGCTGAACAATCCCGCCCTCTCCGCCAAATAAAAAACCGTCCCTTGTGGGCGGTTTTATTTCGTCTTCGTCCCACCTTGTTGCAATCATTCCAGAAGCGTATGCTCTCAGCATGAGCCGTAAACCCAAACCGTTATATCAATCCATCGAGGGACAGTTGAGGCTGATCGCGTTACTCATGTTTATTGCAGATCAGAAGCAAAAGAGCTCTCAGGCAATGAAGCAGTTACTCAATCGGTTGATGTTGCCTGGCAAGAAATAAATACGATTGCTGCGAGTTAGCGCCGATTATTGACCGGCCTGATGGTGCACAATCAGTTTATCGATGAACTGGCGTAAAAAGTGATCCGGCTGTGAGCCGTGGAAACGGTCAAACACCTCACCACGACTGTATGCGATGACAGTCGGAAATCCGCGAACCTTATGCTTGCCGGCAATGCGCATGTTTTCGTCCGCATCCACTTTAGCCAGCAGGAATTTGCCACTGTATTCCTTTACCAGACGCTCCAGATGCGGCCCAAGTACCTTGCACGGTGCACACCAGTCGGCGCCGATATCGAGCAGGATGGGTGTTTCATTCGAACGGGTGACCACGTGCTCATCAAAATTGGCTTCTTCCACGTCGAAAGAAAATGGATGGGGATCGTGCATATGCATGGTTAATCAATTCCTTAAATTGTGAATTATCATCATTATCAAAATCAGCCATGAGTTTCGTCCGGCCAGCTCTTGCGAAAACGCTGACTAGCACAAAATCGTGGCGCAGTCGTTATTGTATTACGTTGAAATGAAAATCCCGTACAGTATCTATTGCTTCTTGCCAGACTAGGGGTAAACTGCGCGGGACAATTTCGGTAATGTTCTAACAGCGACGCTATGCTATCAGACAACGAAATACATTTAGATGCTTCTGCGCAGACCTGGCTGGATCAACTGGTTGCACGGCATAAAAGCAGCGAATCCCTGCTGCTGCAGATCATCCGGGAAGTACAGGAGCGCTTCGGTCATATACCGCAATCCGCCATTTCCATCCTGGCCGAAAAACTCTTCATTCCGCGCACGCGCATCGAAAGCGTAGCCTCGTTCTACTCTTTCCTGCACCTGAGACCGCACGGCGAATACCGCGTGTTGTTTTCCGACAACATCACCGACCGCATGCTGGGCAGCCAGGCACTGATGGAGCAGATGTGCCAGTTGTTGTGGCTGCAACCGGGCAAAGTGTCCGAAGACGGCCTGGTCAGCATAGACGTTACATCCTGTACCGGCATGTGCGACCAGGGGCCTGCATTGCTGGTCAATGGCCGTGCCATCACCCGCCTCACCCACCAGCGCGTGCAGGAAATCGCGCAACTAATACGCAACCGTTCACCACTCGCCGAGTGGCCGGCAGAGTTTTTTCACGTTGAAGACAACATCCGTTGCAGCGGTCTGCTACTTGGCAATACACTCACCCCCGGCGACTTGCTGCGAGATGCGATCGCACTTGATGGCGCCGCCATCGTCAACCAACTCAAACAGTCCGGTCTGCGTGGACGTGGTGGTGCGGGATTCCCCACCGGCCTGAAATGGGAAGCCTGCCGTAATGCGCAAGGCACAGATCGTTACGTGGTGTGCAATGCCGACGAAGGCGAACCTGGCACCTTCAAGGATCGCGTATTGCTCACGCGGCAAGCCGACCTGCTGTTCGAAGGCATGACATTATGCGCTCTTGCCATCGGCGCGAAAAAAGGCTTCCTCTATCTGCGCGGCGAATACCGCTATTTACTCGAATCATTACAAAATGTGTTGCAGCGCCGCAGAGACAATCATTTGCTGGGTGTAAAAATCCTCGGCAAGAAAGGCTTCGATTTCGACATTGACATCCATCTTGGCGCAGGTGCCTACATTTGCGGCGAAGAATCGGCGCTGATCGAATCGCTGGAAGGCAAGCGCGGCGTGCCGCGCAGCCGACCGCCCTTCCCCGTCACCCATGGATACATGCAACAGCCGACGACTGTGGACAACGTCGAAACCTTTTGCCTGTCCGTGATGGTGCTGCACATGGGTGCCGAGAAATTCCGTGCCATCGGCACGGAAAAATCCAGCGGCAGCAAACTCATCTCGGTATCCGGGGATTGCCCGCGTCCCGGCATCTATGAATATCCCTTCGGTGTAAGCGTGAATGAGGTGCTGCAGGACTGCGGTGCGGTGAATACGCGCGCTGTGCAGATCAGCGGCCCTTCCGGTGTATGCGTGCCGGAAAGCGAATTCGGCCGCAAACTGGGCTTCGAGGACCTGCCCACCGCCGGCGCATTCATGGTGTTCGACGACAGCCGCGATATGTTTGAAGTGGCGCGCAACTACGTACATTTCTTCGCACACGAAAGCTGCGGCTTCTGCACCCCCTGCCGTGTCGGCACCTCGATGCTCAAGCAGACCATGGACAAGATCGCCGACGGACATGGCACGCAACATGACCTGCGTGAAATCGAAAACCTGGATCGTGTATTGCAAACCGCGTCGCACTGCGGCCTTGGACGCACCGCCTGCAATCCGGTGCTGCACACGCTCAAACACTTCCGTCCCGCCTACGAAAACAGATTGAAATCGCTGATGTTCTCGCCCGCCTTCGATCTCGACGGATCGCTCGCACGCGCGCGGCAAATGACGGGACGCGATGATGCCGGTGCGCATCTGAAGGAGATGGAATGAGCGACACTTTTCAACTTGATGGTTCGAATGTGCCGTTTGAACCGGGCCAGACCGTGTTGCAGGCTGCGCTTGCCGCCGGGCATTACATTCCGCACCTGTGCTATCACCCCGAATTCAAACCGCATGGCAGTTGCAAACTGTGCACGGTCAAGGTCAACGGCCGCACTGCGGCTTCCTGCACCATGCCGGCTGAAGCCGGGCTTGCCATCGAAAGCAATATCGAAGAACTGAATGCATTGCGCCGCACGCTGGTGCAAATGCTGTTCGCAGAAGGCAACCATTTTTGTCCTTCCTGCGAAAAAAGCGGCAACTGCGTATTGCAGGCATTAGGCTACGATCTCGAAGTGCATGCCGCCGGATTCCGCCACCAGTATCCCGATCGTCCGGTGGATGCTTCGCATCCCGATATCCTGCTCGACTTCAACCGCTGCGTCCTGTGCGAGTTGTGCGTGCGTGCATCGAGCGAAGTGGACGGTAAGAACGTATTTGCACTCGCAGGACGCGGCATCAACAAGCACCTCATCGTCAATGCTGAATCCGGCCTGCTCAAGGACACGAATATTGCGCTCACGGATAAGGCCATGCAGGTCTGCCCGGTTGGCGTCATCCTGAAAAAACGCGTCGGCTTCACCCAGCCCATTGGCGAACGCCGCTACGACCAGCGTCCGATCAGCGCACAGGCACTGGATGATGCGCCACGTCAGGCAAGCGACGGCAGTTGTGCCGCATGCGAGGACGCATCATGAGCAAGAAACTGCGCGTTGCCACTACATCGCTGGCCGGTTGCTTCGGCTGCCACATGTCTTTCCTCGACATAGACGAACGCCTGCTGACCCTGCTCGACCTGGTCGAATTCGACCGTTCACCCATCACCGACATCAAGCACTGTGGCCAGTGCGATATTGGCATCATCGAAGGCGGCGTGTGCAACGCCGAAAATGTGCATGTACTACGCGAGTTTCGTACCCACTGCAAAATTCTCATTGCCATCGGCGCATGCGCCATCAACGGCGGCCTGCCTGCGCAGCGCAACCACCTCGATCTCAGCAGTTGCCTTACCGAGGTATATCTCACCGAACCGGGCCTGGCGCATGGTCACATTCCGAACGATCCCGAGTTGCCGCTGCCGCTGGATAAGGTGCATCCGCTGCATGAAGTGGTGAAGATCGATTACTTTATTCCCGGCTGCCCGCCCTCAGGCGATGCCATCTGGAAATTCCTCACCGACCTGATTGCTGGAAAAACGCCTGAACTGGGACATGGGTTGATCAAATATGACTGATACGCTGGAAACCGCCGCCAACCCCGAGAACCTTCGCCGCGTCGCCATCGATCCGGTATCGCGCATCGAAGGACACGGCAAGGTGACATTGCTGCTGGACGAAAACGACCACGTGCATCAGGTACGTCTGCATATCGTCGAATTCCGCGGCTTCGAGAAATTCATCCAGGGCCGTCCCTACTGGGAAGCGCCGGTGATGGTACAGCGCCTGTGCGGCATCTGCCCGGTGAGCCATCATCTCGCAGCCAGCAAGGCGATGGACATGATCGTGGGCGCGACGCTCACGCCGACTGCCGAGAAAGTGCGCCGCCTGATGCACTATGGACAGATATTGCAATCACATGCATTGCATTTCTTCCATTTGTGTTCGCCCGATCTGCTGTTCGGATTTGATTCGGATGTCGCCAAACGCAATATCGTCGGCATCGTTTCCGCTTATCCGGAAATCGCCAAACAGGGTGTGCTGCTGCGCAAGTTCGGCCAGGAAATAATACGTATCACTTCAGGAAAACGCGTGCATGGCACCGGCTCCATTCCGGGCGGCATGAACAAGAATGTGAGCATCGAAGAACGCGACTACCTGCTCAAGGACATTGAACAAATCATAGCCTGGAGCCAGGAATCTGTTGGCATTGCACGAAAACTGTTCGAGCAGAATCTTGAACTCTATAACACCTTCGGCAGCTTCAAGGCGCACACGCTGAATATTGTGCGCGACGACGGCGCGCTGGATCTCTACCACGGCGGCCTGCGCGCGCGCGATATGGACGGCAAGACACTGTTCGACCATTACGAATACAGCCATTACTGGGATGTGATCTTCGAAGACGTCAAACCCTGGTCATATATGAAATTTCCTTTCCTGCGTAAACTGGGGCCGGAAACAGGCTGGTATCGCGTCGGGCCGCTCACGCGCGTGACACAGTGTGACTTCATTCCGACCGAGCTGGCAGAAGCACAACGCAAGGAATTTCTCGCCTTCGACGGTGGCAAGGCCGCGGGCGCGACACTGGGCTTCCACTGGGCGCGCATGATCGAGATGCTGCATGCGGCCGAAGTCATCCGTGACCTGCTGCACGACCCAGACCTGCAAGGCACCGATCTGGTCAGCACCGGCGAACGGCAGGAACGCGGCGTCGGCGTCATCGAAGCGCCGCGCGGCACGCTGATCCATCATTACAAAGTGGATGACAACGACCAGATCATCCGTTGCAACCTCATCGTCTCCACCACGCACAACAACCAAGCCATGAATGAAGCCATCCGTTCAGTGGCGCGACAATACATAGACGGTAAAAAACTCACCGAAGGCCTGCTCAACCACATCGAAGTCGCCATCCGTGCCTTCGACCCCTGCCTGTCCTGCGCCACACATGCACTGGGCAAAATGCCGCTGGAAGTGGAACTGCTGGATGCGGAAGGTGGGCGGGTTGATGTGCTGACGCGGTCATCGGATGGAAGCTTCTATTAGCTCCCCAGTTCCTTCCCCCATGCAGGGGGAAGGTCAGGATGGGGGTAGAATCTTAATGAGCAATAGACTTCGTTTTGAAACAACTAAAAATGCCAGATCGTTGCGCAGCAATATGACAGATGCCGAACGCAAGTTATGGCATGCACTACGATACAAGCAACTCAATAATCAGCGCTTCCGGCGACAACATCCTATCGGGAATTTCATAGTTGATTTTGCTTGCCTCGAACACAAGCTTGTCATTGAGCTCGACGGCGGACAACACCAAGACCAGACAGTATATGATGAGCAGAGAACGGTTTTCTTGCAGAAAAGCGGATGGCAGGTTCTGCGTTTCTGGAATAACGATGTAATGAACAATCTGGATGGAGTGCTATCAACGATTGCTGAGCATTCAAAGAGTCTACCCCCACCCTAACCCTCCCCCTGCAAGAGGGAGGGAATTGGGCTTCATAACTCGAAATTATCACGAAAAACATCATGACCATTCCCCTGCTTATCATCGCCATCGGCAACGAATCACGTGGTGACGATGCGCTCGCGCCGTTGCTGCTGCGGCAATTGCAGGCAGAGAACTTTGCACAGACCGAGTTCATCGAAGATTTTCAGTTGCAGGTCGAGCATGTCACCGACCTGACGGGACGAAGCGCCGTGCTGTTTATCGATGCGGATATGGCCTGTGAAGCGCCGTTCCAGTTATCCGAAATCAGCGCTGCACAGGACAACAGCTATACCAGCCACGCCATGACACCGTTTGCGCTGATGCATACCTACCGGCAGGTGTATGGCTCAGACGCACCGCCCTGCTATCTGCTGCGCATACGCGGTTACGGTTTTGAACTGGGGGAGCGCCTGAGCGATGAGGCGTCAGCCAATCTGGCGCTTGCGACGGCCGAGGTTCGTCAATGGCTGGCAAGCCGGACACAATCCCCGAACTAAAGCCGCTGTCTCGCCGTTTCAAACAGACATACCGCCGTTGCTGCTGCGGCATTCAACGACTCTACCCTGCCTGGCATGGGGATGATGAATTGCTGGTGCGCTGCGTCCAGCAAGGCTGGGGACAGCCCTGCTCCCTCGTTGCCGATGGCAAAGGCAAGTTTGCCGCGCAGGTTGGTATCGTACAGGGATTGATCTGCCTGCAATGTGGCTGCCAGGATTTTGCCGGTGAAACCGGCTGCAACCTGAAGCAGATCGGCAGACTCATGCAAGCTCAAGACAAAATGCCCGCCCATTCCGGCGCGCAGCACCCTGGGCGACCACACATCGGCGCAAGCCTGCGACAGGAACACTGCATCGCAACCCGCAGCCGCTGCCGAGCGCAGAATCGATCCCAGATTGCCGGGATCCTGAATATCTTCCAGCAACAGCGCAAACTGACTGTGGGCAACTTCCACCCTGGCTTGTGGAATAGCGATCAATGCCAGCAAACCATTGGGTGTCTTGAGTTCGGAGAGTTGCGCAAACAACGCATTGTCGAATTGCGTTATTGGCACACCGGCACAGGTTTCGAGCAACGCAGCAATCTCGGCATCCTGCAATGCCTGTTCGTTGATCAGCAGGTGAAGCGGTTTATTTCCGGTATCAAGAAAAGCATTCAGCAAATGCGCACCGTCGAGCAGCGTCTGTCCTGTTTCACGCCGCTCACGGCCGGATGAAGAAAGCTTGTGCAGCGACTTGAAGAATGGATTGTCGCGCGAAGAAATGCGCTTGATGGTCATCAGGCAGCGCTGGCTTCCGGTTCCGTTCCTTCCGGCGCAGATTCGGCGACCTCCGCCTCGATCAGCTTGCTCTCGTCTTGCTCGGGTTCATCAACGATGCCGGCTTCCAGCAAGGTGCCCATTTCCTCCAGAGCAGGCAGTTCCTGCAGGGAACGAAGGTTGAGGTCATCCATGAATTGCGCTGTGGTCGCAAACAGGGCCGGTCTGCCGGGTGTATCGCGCGTGCCGATACTTTCGATCCAGCCGCGAGCTTCCAGCGTCTTCAGTACTTGCGAGGAAACAGACACGCCGCGGACATCCTCGATATCGCCACGTGTCACCGGCTGACGGTAGGCGATAATGGCCAGCGTCTCCAGCACGGCACGTGAATAGCGTGGCGGTTTTTGCGGATTGAGCTTGTCCAGATGCACCTGCATTTCGGGACGGGCACGAAAGCGCCAGCCGCTGGCAACCCGGTTCAATTCAACACCGCTGTCCGCGTATTTGTCGGCCAGTTGCTGCAACAGCGTTTCCAGGAAGCGGTTCCCCAGCGGAACGTCACTCAAGCGTTTCAGTTCGGCAATGGAAAGCGGCTCCTGCGCGGTCAGCAGTGCCGCTTCGAGGATACGGCTGAGTTGCTCGGTATCCACTGCCTGTTCGGCTTCGGCAACTTCAGTGCTGGCAGCGACGGTAAGGGAAGTCTCGGTCCCTTCAGCATGCTCTCCTTCCATGGTGTCTGGAGAGGATGCCGGTAGCGTTTCACTCGGTGGTAATGGTTCGACTGGTTCGGACATATATATTTCCCAGGGTTTCAGTTTGTGTAATCTCGAGCAGACATTCCTTGGCGAGTTCAAGGATGGCCATGAAGGTCACGACCAGCATTGGAATACCGGCATCCGGATCGAACAAACTCTCGAATGATACAAAATCGGTATCGCGCAACATTCGCAGTACTTTGGTCATCTGCTCACGTACTGACAACTCTTCGCGGCGGACCTTGTGATGCGCATTGATTTTGGCACGGGTCAGCAATGCAAGCCATGCATGGCGCAGATCTTCCACGGACACGTTGGGCAGGCGCTCGAGTACGGTGCGCTCGATCAACACCTGCACCAGTTCAAAATCGCGGCTGGCCTGTGGAATCTCATTCAGTTTTTGCGCGGCCAGTTTCATTTGCTCATATTCGAGCAGGCGGCGCATCAGTTCGGCACGCGGATCTTCGCCGCTTTCTTCCTCGCTCGCCTTGGGCGGACGTGGCAGCAGCATGCGTGACTTGATCTCGATCAGCACCGCCGCCATCAACAGGTATTCGGCAGCCAGTTCCAGACGACGCTGCTGCATCACCTCAATGTAGCCCATATATTGCTGGGTGAGCTGCGCCATCGGAATATCAAGCACATCGAGGTTGTGCTTGCGAATCAGGTACAGCAACAGGTCAAGCGGCCCCTGGAAGGATTCCAGCACCACTTCCAGCGCATCCGGCGGGATATACAGATCCAGCGGCATCTCCAGCATGGGTTCGCCGTGGACATGCGCCACCGGGGTGGGCGCTGGTGGTTGTTGAAGTTGTATTTCCGGTTCGCTCATATCTCTAGTATTCCAATCCCATTGCTTCGCGCACTTCGCGCATGGTTTCGCCCGCCAGTTTGCGGGCTTTTTCGCAGCCATCGGCGATGATGTTGCGTACCAGAGTCGGATCGTCCAGATACTGCTGCGCGCGTTCGCGCATCGGTTTCTGTTCATCCAGCACGGCTTCGATCACGGGCTGTTTGCATTCGATGCAGCCGATGCCGGCACTGCGGCAGCCTTTTTGCACCCATTCCCTGATGCCGTCATTTGAATACACCAGATGCAACTGCCACACCGGGCATTTGTCCGGGTCGCCCGCGTCGGTACGGCGGATACGCGCCGGATCTGTGGGCATGGTCTTGATCTTTTTGCTGACCTCGGCTTCGTCCTCGCGCAGGCTGATCGTGTTGTTGTACGACTTGGACATCTTCTGCCCGTCCAGTCCTGGCATGCGCGAAGCCGCGGTCAACATAGCCTGTGGCTCGGACAATATCATCTTGCCACCGCCTTCCAGATAACCGAACAGGCGTTCACGGTCGCCCAGGCTCAAATTCTGCTGTTTTTCCAGCAATGCCTTGGCGGATTCCAGCGCTTCAACATCACCCTGTTCCTGAAAGCGTGTCCGCAAGTCTTTGTATAACTTTGACTTCTTTCCGCCAAGCTTCTTGACTGCTGCCTCGGCTTTTTCTTCGAAGCCGGGTTCGCGGCCATAGATATGGTTGAAGCGGCGCGCGATCTCGCGCGTGAACTCAATATGCGGCACCTGGTCCTCGCCCACCGGCACCTGGGTGGCACGGTAGATCAGGATATCGGCACTTTGCAGCAAGGGATAGCCCAGAAAGCCATAAGTGCTCAAGTCCTTTTCGGAAAGCTTTTCCTGCTGATCCTTGTAGGTCGGCACACGTTCCAGCCAGCCCAGCGGCGTGATCATGGACAGCAACAGATGCAACTCGGCATGCTCCGGCACCTGCGACTGGATGAACAGCGTTGCCTGGGCCGGGTCGATGCCCGCCGCCAGCCAGTCGACGACCATATCCCATACGTTCTGCTCTATGATTTGCGGCGTATCGTAATGGGTCGTCAGCGCGTGCCAGTCGGCCACGAAGAACAGGCACTCATACTGGTGCTGCATTTCCACCCAATTTTTCAATACACCATGGTAATGCCCCAGGTGCAGACTGCCCGTGGGGCGCATTCCGGATAACACGCGATCAGCAAACATATTGTTTCTTACACTTCACTCTATAAAATCATTTGAATCAGGCGGATCACCATGTCCACCAGCGGCAACAGCACCCGCCCCAGAATCGGCTGGTCGCCAACCGGCACCACCGCCAGCAGGATCAGGATCATGATGCCGTAGGGTTCAATCTTGGCCAGTTGGAAGGCCTGCCGATGCGGTAACAGACTGATTGCAATGCGTCCTCCGTCCAGCGGCGGCAACGGTAACAGGTTCAACACCATCAAAATGGCGTTGATTTTAACCCCGAAAACCGCCATTCCGGTCAACGGTTGGGCAAAATAACTTCCCGGGAACATCCAGGCCACTTTGAACATCAGGGCCCAGAACAGCGCCATGACGAGGTTTGCTGCCGGCCCGGCCAGAGCCACCCACAGCATATCCTGTTTGGGGTGGCGCAACGCCGAGAAATTGACCGGTACCGGTTTGGCCCAGCCGAACAGGACCCCCCCAACAAACAGCGTGAGCAGCGGCAGCAGGACTGTGCCGACAGGATCGATATGACGCATAGGATTGAGCGAAATGCGTCCCTGCGAGTATGCCGTCATATCGCCGAAATGGCGTGCCACATAGCCATGAGCGGCCTCATGCAGCGTTATGGCAAACAGCACGGGTATGGCAGCCAGTGCGACGGTCAGAATTAACGCTTCCATGTTCATTTTTATTCCTCGATTCCCAAATGGGCAATTTCTCCAATGCCGCGTCTCAGCAATATGGGAGCGGAATCGGTCAAATCAATGACAGTGGTCGGGCCGAGTCCGACCGAGCCGCCCTCGATAACGAGTCCGACCTGGCGCTCCAGATGCTCGCGTATCTCATCGATATCGGTCAACGGCAGTTCTTCCCCGGGCATGATCAGCGTGGAACTCAGCAACGGCTCCCCCAGTTCCTCCAGCAAGGCCAGCGCGACCGGATGATCCGGAATGCGCAAACCCACGGTGCTGCGCTTGGGATGCTGCAGGCGGCGCGGCACTTCACGCGTCGCTTCCAGAATAAACGTATAACTGCCCGGCGTATTGCTCTTCAGCAAGCGGAATTGCGTGTTATTCACGCGCGCATATTTTCCCAGTTCAGACAGGTCGCGGCACATCAATGTCATAAGATGCTTTTCATCCAGCCCGCGTATCTGGCGGATGCGCGTAACCGCCTCCCTGTCATCCAGATGGCAACCCAGCGCATAGCCGGAATCGGTGGGATAGGCGATCACAGCGCCGTCACGCAGCATTTCCGCCGCCTGCCTGATTAGGCGCGATTGCGGATTGTCGGGATGGATGGAAAAGAATTGCGTCATTGACTCGCCCCCTCCCCTGACATGGGGGGATTGGAAGGCGCTTGTTCCCAGGCCGTCCATACCGGCGTGCATTCCAGCGGAAAATCAGGCAGGCGCCCGAGATCGCGATAACTCTCATCCGGCCCGTGAAAATCCGACCCGCACGAACATAACAAACCGAACTTCCTGGCATAACTTGCAAACTCGGTATATTGCGGCGGTGAGTGGCTGCCGCTGACTACCTCGATGCCCTGCCCGCCCAGTTCGACGAACTCATCCAGCAACTCAAGCAACGTCGTCCTGCGCATGGGTTTGCGTCCGGCGGTGTAGCGCCCCGGATGCGCCAATACGGCAATCCCTCCGCTGCCGCGTATCCATGAGACCGCATCCTGCAGGTTGGCCCACTCGTGGGGCACAAAACCCGGCTTGCCCTTTATCAGATAACTCTTGAACACGCTACGCACATCCTTGCAGTGTCCGGCCTCGACCAAGTAGCGCGCAAAATGGGTACGCCCGATCATTTCCGGATTGGATGCATAGCGTAAAGCCCCCTCCAGCACCCCGCCGATGCCGACAGCTGCCAGCGATTCGGCCATCAGTTCGGCACGACGCCTGCGGCCGCTGCGGATGCTGCGCAAACCTTCCAGCAAGGCGGAGTTTTGTGGATCGACACGCAAGCCGACGATATGCACGGTATGTTTGCGCCAGGAGACGGATACCTCCACGCCGTTGATGAACTCGATACCATATGCGGCAGCCGCTTTTGCGGCCTCATCCAGCCCTTTCATATCGTCGTGATCGGTCAGGGCCAGCACCTTTACCCCGCGTTCGGTTGCTCGCGCCACCAGTTCGGTTGGCGAAAGCGTTCCATCGGAAAACCGGGAATGGCAATGCAAATCGTATTCGAGCATCAGAGGTCGCCGCCACCCTTCTTCATGACTTTACCCTCCTCGGCACGCCTGCGGCGCACCTCCTTGGGGTCGGCGATCAGCGGGCGGTAAATCTCGACGCGGTCCTTCTCGCGCAGCACAGTGTCGGGCTTGCTCAATTTGCCGAAAATACCGAACTTGCCTTTTTCCAGGTCGATCCCGGCAAACTTCTCCGCAATGCCCGAAAGCCGGACGGCATCGGAAACAGTCGTACCCGCAGGTACCTCCAGCTTGAGCAGTTGCTGCTCGTTCGGCAGGGCATAAACAACCTCTACCTGAATTTTTTCGTCACTCATTATTTTATATATATCTTGTCTGCACGCTGGATGAACGCATCCACAAAACTGTTGGCAATATGGTGAAACACCGGCCCCACCAGCTTTTCCAGCAACTTGCTGGAAAACTCATAATGCAGGCGAAACTCTATTTTACAGGCTTCGTCGTTCAAAGGTATGAAACGCCAACTCCCGTCGAGATGACGGAATGGCCCGTCTGTCAAGCGCATATCGATCTCATACGGCGGATTACGCCTGTTTTCAGTACTGAAATGCTGCTTGATGTGGTGATAATCGATATGCAGCGTCGCGTGCATCGTCGTGCCCTGCATATCGTTGATAGTCGCCCCGCCGCACCAGGGCAGGAACTGCGGATACTCCTCTGCCCTGTCGACCAGATTGAACATCTGCTCTGCCGAGTGCGAAACCAGGACCGTTTTCTCTACCAATGCCATTGCTTTACAAAGCCGATAAATCAAAGGCTGGTAGAATATCGCAACCAACCGCAAAACTCACCTAATTCCAATTCAATTTCAAAGGTCAAACAAGGCGATGACGAGAGAACGAGGCGGGCAGTGCTATAGCACGACCAGGAGTGAGCGAGGAAATCAACGCAGTTTCACCGAAGAAATTGGATTGGAATAATGAGCATCATCCAGAACAAAAAGGCCTATCACGAGTACTTCATCGAAGAAAAACATGAAGCCGGACTCATGCTGGAAGGCTGGGAAGTCAAATCCATACGCGCCGGAAGGGTACAACTCAAGGAAGCCTATGTGACCGTCAAGGACGGCGCACTATACCTCTTCGGCTCGCACATCAGCCCCCTGCAAAACGCCTCCACCCACATCCACCCCGACCCCGTACGCACCCGCAAACTGCTGCTGCACAAACACGAGATCGACAAATTCATCGGCAAAGTACAACGCGCGGGCTACACCATCATGCCGCTGGACATGCACTACAAGGGCGGACGTATCAAACTGCAAATCGGCCTCGCAAAAGGGAAAAAGGCGCATGACAAGCGCGCAACGGAAAAGGAAAAGGACGCCAAACGTGAGGCAGCCATGGCTATGAAGAAGGAGCGCCGTTAGAAAGTATTGCGCGCTTGCGGCGCAGGCTCACATTCGCGCAGCGAATGTTAAGCTCGCAACGCGAGCGGCCGGAGCCACAAGAGGGCCGCCGAGGAATGCGCGAAGCCGTTATGGTTTTGAAGAAAGAATGATGCTTCGGTAATTTGATGATGTCGTTTTTTCGGGCAGGAATGAGGTGCTTAAATGAAGATATCTCAAACACTACTTATGTTAATTTCATTGCCTATGCTTGTTATTGGGTGGTTCCTGCTTGGAATAGGAGGGTATTTTCTTGGCGCTAGTATTTTTGATTATTCCACAGCCGAGGATGCTCCATCGCTAGCAGCCATTTGGGCATTTATGTTTTCATTTGGAGTCATCTCTGCTGCCGGGTTAGTCGCAGCTAAAGCTGAATTTGTATCAAATATGCTCATTAGAAAAGTCTATAAGAATTCCATAATCTTAAGCGCATCATTATTTCTTGGGTATTTGGTCATCGGTTTGGTTGTCAGCTTAGTTACCTAAGCTGCTAACGCATACGGCCGGAGCTACAACCGCGCGCTTCAATCGCCGCCTTTCACAAACACGAACGTCATGTTATGTTTTGTCATTCTAAGCCAATAAATTGGGTACAAAACCATGAAACAACTTATGCGGCGATTCTTCCAAGAATATCCGGCGATTTTGCCGTCTACTTTACGTTAGGGTACATCGATGTCCGCCTCGGAAATATACAGCGACATCAAGCACGCCATAAATTCTGGTGCAGTCTTCTCGCTTCCGCGTCGGCAACTTGAAACATATTCGGCCGCTCTTGCAATGCAAAACGCCTACGCTCATTTCGGGAACTCCCAATTTCCTCGCATCTGTGAAACCGTAAGAATGGCGTTGTCCTTACGCGCGAGCGAAGATTCAAACGCCCAAGCAAAGAAAGAAAGTCGTATTGCGCTGATTATTTCATCTTTCGCACTTGTTGCAGGAGTCGTTGGGGCAATTGCCGCTCTCTGGCCGCTCGTAGTCCCGTCACCCATGCAGGTTTATTCGCTTCAAACCAAGCCAGTGCATGCGGTTCTACCCGAGCAACCGTCGCCGCCAGAGCCAGCAAAGAAAATCCAAAAGCCACCCAAGCCATCCACTCAGCCGCCCTCCAAGCGCGCTCCGTCGTTAACAACGGGCAGCAAGAAGTGAACCGGCTTAACTTGCGGTTCATATGTCCTAACCCTGCGTCCGAGGTGACCTGCGAGAAAAACCGCGCTGGCACCTCAGCTCCACGTTAGGCATCAGATGTACTGGATATCTATACTCATTGGCTTTGTAATTGCAGCGCTTGAAATACTGGCAGCGCGTAGCAACCGCGCAACGCTTGCCACAGGTGCCCCCTCGCGCATTTGGCTTTCAATTTATCAGAGCCGCTGGATTTGGGGGCTATCGCCTGCTTTGTTATCACTTTTTGTTATTTACCCTCTTCCATCTTTCATCACGGCTACAGAAAAGTTTCGCGTGGCTGGTTTCCCGTTTATGGTTGGAGTGTTCGGCCAATATGGGCGAGACTTTGTTGCCTTTCCTGAATTAACTATATTCACGCTTGTTGCCAATGCGGTCATTTGGTTTTTTATGCCGAGCTTGTTTCTTTGGGTTTGGGCGGTTTTCTCACGTAGTGGCACAAGTAGCCCGTATTAGGTACAACAACCTCCTCCACCTCGCAACAAACCATGCCCCAAGAAATCACCCCCATCACCCCTCCCCCAAGCACAACTGCAAAGAAGATATATTCTGATCTTTGTCATTGCCTGTTTCTTTGCGTACGGGCTTTTTGAATCTCAGGCCGGCATTTATCCCAAATTGGCAACTGCTGTAGATGGTGCTCTCGTCTCGTTGTTCATTGCGTCATCCATATTGTGGTGTGCAATCGAGAAACGCGTTAAAGGTGAGACGCTTGGATTTTTGTGGGTATTGGGGATGTTTTTTATGGCGCCAATTCTGCTATTGGTATTCTTCTTCAGGGAAAGAGGAATGAAAAACGGTTTTGTTTTTACGGCAAAGTTTGTTGCATTAAACATCGTCCTGGTCATGGTGGCAGCGATCGGAAATATGATCGGCAAATATGCCACCGCAACATAACGCGTTGCTTAAAAAAACCGGCCTGAACGGCCGGTTTTTTCACAAACACCTATTCTGGTTTCCAGAACCTCAGAATTCGAACATGGTAAACAGGCCAAAGTGAGAGCCGTCAATTGCAGGGCTTCCTGCCAGGGATGTGACCGTACCGTTTGTAGCTGTGTAGGTCCTGCCCTGGTATTTTTCCGACACATAACGCAAATTGATCCAGGAATGCGCCCCCATCCTGTATCCGAGTTCTGCGACATAACCTCTAGTACTGTCAAAGACTATTTTTCGGGTAGCACCGTTGATGGTTTCGGAAGATTCGGAAGAAGATATGACGCGGACGCCACCGCCAAAGCGGAATTTATTTATGCCGGTGTAATAAACCAAAGCTTCAATCGGATATCGATTGAAAGTCATGTTTCCGTTGGTAGCCGTGACTCTATCCAGGTGATAGTTCGCAGTTAGCGACAGCGCTATCGGCGTGCTGTCGAATTGATATAGCCCACCTAGGCCAAGCTGAACTAACTCACCACCTTTAACATCCACGCTCCCACCAGAGGTTGTAGCCGCAGTGAATATCTTATCGCCCCCTATAGTCACCCCTATGTCGAACAGGAAATGCATGCCGGAATCAGCCCTGGCATTTCTTCGTGGCTGAGCCTGGGATTGTGCTTGCGCCTCCACTGGTTGACCGCGCAATCTGTTCAGTTCGTTTTTTGCATAGACATTTCCTCGTGCAGCCGTTTTTTCAATCATTTGCATTGCATTTGAGTTTCCTTGCGCTGCCGATTTTCCAAACCACTCAAAAGCAAGTCTTTCGTTCTTCTGAACGCCTTGTCCGTTGTAATAAAACACACCCAAATTGAATTGCGCCAAAGGCATTCCATGTTCGGCCAGCGTAGCGTATTTGCTGAACGCAGATGCGTAGTCCTTCTGCGACAATGCAACATTGGCATCGTGAATCAGCGCCTTCTCATCGGCTTTGGATAATTCAATTGCCTGGGAAAAACCACTAACAAGTGACAGGAATAAGAAGGAAGTTACGAGAGATATTCTCATGGTTGCCTCAAAGGTTAGTTATTCTGCAAATAAATTTTGCTGGTTAAATAAGACGTTAACGTTTGTCGCCACTTTCAGACACCGCGGCATTATCCAGTATGTCACTACCTCGATCAAGATTAATGGAAACGCTGATTTAGTCAGTTCCTGACGGGTGTTTCCCGTTCGTACCCTGCCCCTGCTCTTTCATCCATCCTCTTCTCTTTCTGCTAACATTCTTCACTCTTCCCACATTCGCCTGACCTAAAAGGAACCTCAATGCCCGACAGTACCCAAACCGCATACCTCGCAGGCGGCTGTTTCTGGGGAATGGAAGATCTGGTGCGCAAGATTCCCGGCGTAGTGGATACTGAAGTCGGCTACACCGGCGGCGACGTTCCGGATGCCAATTACGAAATCGTGAAAATGGGCCGCAGCGGTCATGCCGAATCGTTAAAGGTCGTATTCGATACCGATAAGCTCACCTACCGTCATCTGCTGTTCGAGTTTTTCCGCATGCACAACCCGACGACATCTAACCGTCAGGGCAACGATATGGGGACGCAGTACCGTTCGGCGATCTTTTATCTGGATGATGAACAGAAACGCATGGCGGAGGATGTCATCCGTACCGTGGATGCCTCAGGCGACTGGAAAGGCAAAGTCGTCACTGAGGTGGTGCCGTTCAGGGAATTCTGGCGTGCCGAGGAGTATCACCAGCGATATTTATATAAAAACCCCGGCGGCTATACCTGCCACTATGTGCGGCAGATGAAGCTGGGGGAATAATTCTTATTTCTTGAGTTTGGTCGTCAACAACACGCCGATCACCGCACCTGCTGCACCGCTCAGTAATACCTTGGTGCGCATGCTCTCGATGCCGGTAATGGACAGGAATGCGCGATGGATTGCGTTGTCACCAAACGAAAATAGCGTTTTCAGGCTGACATACTCTCCGCCAAGTTTGCCGAAGATCGCGTAGCCAATGATCAGCCCAAGTGCCGTGAAGGCCGCAATAGTGGTCGACTTGTTTTTGCTCATCTGAATATTTCCTTTTTGTTTATGCCTCGTTCCTGAAAACCTACCGGGCAAAGCCGCCAGCCATGCCGATGATCGCAATACAGGTGGTAAACAATCCCAGCGTCAGGTTCAACGCCACCAGTTTGCGTATTTTACCCAGTATTTTCCCCGCTTCTTTCCAGCGTTCCCTGGCGACATTCAGGCTGAAAGGTACGTAGCATGCAAAGAACACATAGCAATAGACTGCTGTCATCACCAGCCCCAGTATCAGCATGATGTGAACATAGAGCTGCACATGTGCCATGCCGCCAAACAGATAGATCAGGTAGAAGCCGCTGAACAGAATGATCCCGATTGCGCCCCATACCCAGTTGAAAAAGCGCTGGAAAACGTTATCCCACAGACGCATGCGTTCGGGCGGTTGCAGCACATCGGCGGCTGCCGGACGCAATACCATGTAGGTGAAGAACATGCCGCCGACCCAGACGAGTACTGCGAGCATATGGATGACTTTGAACAGGGTCATGGTGTATTCAGGGGTGGTTGCATACAGGCAAGGATAACCGAAAACTCCTCAATTTAAGCGACAGAGTTTTAGAAAATACTTTTGGTTCTTTGAATGCCATCATTCAATGCTCACACTACCCTCTCCCTGGCCCTCTCCCGCTTGCGGGAGAGGGGAATGGATTGAGAGAGTGCAAAAGCTCGCGTACGGGCCTGAAACTGCGGCGATGCACGTCGGAGATGCCGTGTGTACGCAAAGCGGCGAGATGTGTGGCGGTGGGATAGCCTTTATGTCCATCGAAACCGTATTGCGGATATTGTTCATGCAGGCGCAGCATGAGTT